>NZ_JASPJP010000009.1:0-104543 GCF_030232615.1 Corynebacterium sp. MSK035 | reverse complement strand
CTGTATTTCGTTCGGCGGGTTTGCTTCACTACTTCTCCTGGTCGAAAGTGGTGATGCATTCACCGCCTGAACCTACCGGCTTGAAAGTGTCATAAACTTGCACAGTTTCACATTTGCAGCCCGCAATCACGCGCCCGCTGCGCCTGCTGCGCCTGTTGTGACCAGCCGCTGACAGTCACTGGGATGGTCATGGCCAGCCGCAGAGCAGTCGTCGGGCCGGCCACCGGGTATCTCTCTCAGCAGCCCCCACAGCAGCCCCTTCAGTCACACCCACAATCCGCCCGATACTTGAGGATTCCACGCGACAAACTAGATTGTGTGTACGGTATTCCTTATATTCTTCATATTCTTTCCAGATAATCTTCCGGGAGAACGCGGCCGGGAACTGATTTGAACTGATCGGAACCGGTTGGAACTGATTGGAACCGATTGGAACCGATCGCGGGCTTCTCACAGCTGAAGCCCAGCCAGAGTCCGGCCAAGAACCCCAAGATTTAAACGAACACAAGAACCTAAACAGTCAAAAACATTCAACGTTGCAGGATAGAAAAACTTCTATGGCGAATTCAGACGGCCTCAAGCGCCTTGTAATTGTCGAGTCGGCGACGAAAGCTCGCAAGATTCAGCCGTATCTCGGCGATGATTACATCGTGGAGGCGTCGGTGGGCCACATTCGTGACTTGCCCCGTGGCGCAGCCGACGTTCCGGCTCGTTACAAGAAGGAGCCCTGGGCTCGTCTGGGCGTGAATGTCGACAACGGATTCGCTCCGTTGTATGTCGTCAGCGCTGATAAGAAGAAGAAAGTCGCCGACCTGAAGGCCAAGCTCAAGGAAGTCGACGAACTCTATCTCGCAACTGACCCCGACCGTGAGGGTGAGGCTATTGCCTGGCACTTGCTGGAGGTCCTGAAGCCCAAGGTGCCGGTGCGCCGCATGGTGTTCCATGAGATCACCAAGCAAGCCATCTTGGAGGCCGCCGCCAACACCCGTGAGCTGGACCAGAACCTGGTCGATGCCCAGGAAGGTCGCCGTATCCTCGACCGTCTCTACGGCTACGAGGTCTCCCCGGTGCTGTGGAAGAAGGTCATGCCGCGCCTGTCGGCAGGCCGTGTGCAGTCGGTGGCAACGCGCGTCATCGTCGAGCGTGAGCGCGAGCGCATGGCGTTTATTTCCGCTGAGTACTGGGATGTCGCCGCAACTTTGGACACCGGTTCGGCTTCTGCTGATGCCAACCAGCCGAAGGAATTCGTCGCAACCCTGACCAGCGTTGATGGTCAGCGCGTAGCGCAGGGCCGCGACTTCGATGACCGTGGCCAGCTGAAGAAGTCTGAGGGCATTCGGGTCGTCGATAAGCAGCTCGCCGAAACTCTGGCGGCGGACCTCGTGGGCTCTGAGCTCAAGGTCGCGTCGGTGGAGGAGAAGCCGTACACGCGCCGCCCGTACCCGCCGTTCATGACGTCTACGCTGCAGCAGGAGGCGGGCCGCAAGCTGCATTACACCTCTGAGCGCACGATGCGTGTGGCGCAGCGTCTGTACGAAAACGGTCACATTACCTACATGCGTACCGACTCCACGACGCTGTCCAAGGCCGGCATCGACGCCGCGCGTAAGCAGGCGTTGGAGCTTTACGGCTCGGAATACGTCGCCGATGCGCCGCGCCAGTACTCGCGCAAGGTGAAGAACTCGCAGGAGGCGCACGAGGCGATTCGTCCGGCTGGCGAGACGTTCGCAACGCCAGGTCAGCTGGCTGGCTCACTGGATGCCGAGGAGTTCAAACTCTACGAACTGATCTGGCAGCGCACCGTCGCCTCGCAGATGGCCGACGCACGCGGCACGTCCATGAAGGTCACTATCGCCGGTGCCACCGACACGCACGCCGTCGAGTTCGCCTCCACCGGACGCACGATTCGTTTCCCGGGCTTCCTCAAGGCATACGTCGAGGTCTCCGCGCTTTCCGACGGTCGCAAGGTCGCCGACAACGCCGAGAAGCGTCTGCCACAGTTGACGGAAGGCCAGGGCCTGACGGCCACGGACTTCAGTGCCGACAGCCACTCCACCAACCCGCCTGCGCGCTTCACCGAGGCCAGCTTGGTGAAGAAGATGGAGGACCTGGGAATTGGTCGTCCGTCGACCTACGCGTCGATTATCAAGACCATTCAGGATCGCGGCTACGTCTACTCCCGCGGTAACGCTCTGGTGCCCTCGTGGGTGGCCTTTGCCGTGGTGGGGCTGATGGAGGAAGCGTTCTCCGATTTGGTCAACTACGACTTCACCTCCGAGCTGGAGGATGAGCTCGACGGCATTGCTGCGGGCAATAAGGATCGCACGACCTGGCTGACCGGTTTCTACTTCGGCGATGACAAGGATCACCGCCACAAGGGAGCCGACGCTATTGCGACCCACGGTGGTCTGAAGAACATCATCGATGTGAACTTGGAATCGATTGATGCTCGGAAGGTCAATTCGCTCCACCTCTTCGACGATGCCGAGGGCAACCCGATCATCGTTCGCGTTGGCCGCTATGGGCCGTACCTGGAGCGTACGCGCCCGGGGGCCGGTGAAAACGGTGCCGACGAGGTGCAGCGTGCCAACATCCCGGAGGCCATGACTCCGGACGAGCTGGATCTGGCTGCCGCTGAGAAGCTGCTGGCCATGCCGCAGGGCGGTCGTGAACTGGGCATTAACCCGGCTAATGGTCGCATGATCGTTGCTCGCGATGGCCGCTACGGCCCCTACGTCACCGAGCTGGTCACCGATGAAGAACGCGAGAGTGTCGTAGCCAAGGCTGAGGAGATCATCGCAGCTGAGCGCGCCGAAGAGGACGCTCAGCGCGCTGCCGAGGGCAAGCGGAAGAAGAACTGGGAAACCAAGACCGCCGCCAAGCAGAAGGAAAAGCGCACCGCGGAAATCATCGAGGAAACTCTGAAGCCGAAGACGGCCTCGCTGTTTTCCTCCATGGAACCGTCGACCGTGACGCTGGAAGAGGCTCTGAAGCTGATGAGCCTGCCGCGCGAGGTCGGTGTCGATCCGGTCGATAACGAGGTTATTACTGCTCAGAATGGCCGTTACGGTCCGTACCTGAAGAAGGGCACGGACTCGCGTTCGTTGGCCAACGAAGAGCAGGTTTTCACCGTGACTTTGGACGAGGCGCGTCGTATCTACGCTGAGCCGAAGCGCCGAGGTCGTGCTGCTGCGAAGCCGCCGCTGAAGCAGCTGGGCGACAACGATGTCTCCGGTCGTCCGATGTCGGTGAAGGATGGCCGTTTCGGCCCGTACGTCACCGATGGCGTCACCAATGCTTCGTTGCGCAAGGGGGATACCCCTGAGACGCTGACTGATGCCCGCGCCTGCGAACTGCTGTCTGAGCGTCGTGCGAAGGAAGCCGCCGATGGTGGCACAAAGAAGGCTGCCAAGAAATCGACTCGCAAGACCACGAAGAAGGCTGCGAAGAAGACCACCAGGAAAGCAGTCAAGCGCACTACCAAGCGAGTGGTGAAGGCGACCCGCCGGGGCAAGTAGGGCAAGTAGGTCTTAAGCGCCCGCCGCGCCTGGCGTGCCCGCCGAACCCGCAGCACCCGGCGCATCCGGCGCATCCTGCGGAGCCGGTTTGGGGCCACCGACCCCGGCCAACTCCGCCCGCATTGTCGGCCCGTACGACAGCCGGCGATGCACTTTCTCGAACGGCCCCTGCATGCCACGACGCTCCATCGCCCACGCGGCGAACAATGTCACCAACCAGACGCCCACAGCAATGAGAGTTTGCACAAATGCACCCATATCGCGCGGGATGTTCAGAGTAAACGGGTACACCAGCGCAAAGAAGATCACCGACTGCATCAGGTAGCCCGTCATCGAACGCTTGCCGAGCGCCACAATCGGTACCAGCCAACCAGGCACAGCGGCGCCCTCGTTCAGGCGTCGCTGGAGCGGCTGCAGCGCCAACGCCAGCCCGGCTAGGATGCCAGGACCGGCGAACACTCCGGCAAAGTTATTAATTACCAAGAAGGCCATGTGCTGTCCGGCTGGAAGAACTCCAATCGCTGCCAACCCCATAGGGATTCCGACACCGAAGGCGACAATCACGGCCACCACGAGCCACCGAATAAGCAGGGGGCGGTGCGCGTCAACGTCGTCAAGCACGCCCTTGCGAGCCCATACGAAGCCGATCATCATCACCGGCAGGTAGAGGAACAGCTGCAGCGGCAGGGTAGTGATGCTCATTGTCAGGACCTGGAGGTTCGCGGCGAGCATATCCAGGTAACTCGTTTCAATTGCACCGCCGTTGACGAACTCGCTCATGTCGGAGCCGACGAACTCGGCGTCGGGCATCGCAATTACGAATCCCAAAAACAGCAGGCTCAATACCGCATTAATTGTCAACGCAATCCACGCGAGAATCGTCAGCACTTTGTTGCTAAGCCCCATAAGCAGCCCCAGGATGATGCCGCAGATGCCATAGAGAAACATGATGTCGCCAAAGAACAGAAACAGCATGTGCGCGATGCCGAACAGCCCCAGGAACGCATAACGCTTTACGACGACCACTCGCGCCCGCGACCGTGGAAAGTTTCTCCTGGCCAAACTGCGGACGATGAGTCCCACACCGAAGCCGAGCAGCGTTGCGAACATCGGCAGCCCGCGATTGTGTGCGGTCACAGCGGTAAAAAGCACGGTGGCTTTGTCGGCGATGCTGTCGTTTATGACGCCGCCGAAGAATGCTCCGGGCAGCTCGGGGCTTGCAACCAGCCAGGCAGTGGCAATGTTCGCGATAGCGATGCCGAGAAGAGCGAATCCGCGCGCAGCGTCGGGGACGAGCATGCGAGGTCTGGGGTTGGTGCTAGAGCTGGAGCGGCTGTCAGTCATTCCTCCAACGTAAAGGATTTGTGGGAGGGTACGCAGGTTGGCGAGACCGACGAGTCCGCTGCCCCCTAGGCCTCGTCGGCAAGCGTCGGGCGCACCGGGCGCGCAAGCTGCGTCATGTGCGTACGGCCGCGCAGCTCCACAGACTTCAGAGTGGTCCAGCGAGCCTGCTCGTCCTCGTTGGCCAGGCGGATAGTGGAAGCTGTAGCGAGCACGCGGCCCGGGGTGTCCTTAGCCAACTCAGTCAGACGGGCAGCCTGGTTAACCGCGTCACCAATAACCGTGTATTCAAAACGGTCACGAGCACCGATGTGGCCGGCGACGACATGACCGGCGGAGACGCCAATGCCAGCGCTGAGTTGGAGATCGAGCAGTTCCTCGCGCAGTTCACGGGCTGCGGTGAGGGCGTGACCAGCCGTGTCGTCGAGGGGCAGGGGAGCGCCAAAGACAGCCAGAGCCGCGTCACCCTGGAACTTGTTGATAATGCCCTTATTGCGGTGCACACAGTCAACAACGTGGTCGAAGAAGGCATTGAGTTCGCGGACAACGACCTCTGGCGAGTTCTTCTCCGCGAAGTTGGTTGAACCAATCACGTCCACGAATAGCACTGCGACGAGGCGATTCTCGCCGCCTAGAGTCGGCTTTTCTTCCAGGGCCTTACGAGCGACTTCAGAGCCGACGTAGCGGCCGAAGAGGTCACGCACCCGCTGACGCTCCTGCAGGCCGCGCATCATTTCATTGAAGCCTGCCTGGAGAACGCCCATCTCGGAGCCGTCGTAAATAGGCACGCGCGTATCCACCTGGCCCTGGCGGACCTTGTTAATTGCGCCCGTGAGATCCCGAATCGGGTCAACGATGGACATGCTGGCCAGCATCGTGCCGAAATAGCCGGTAATCAGAGCCAGAATTGCCAGCGCGGTGATGGTGGGCAGCAAATCTGCCGCATCATCTGTGAATAGGCCACGGCGCTGACCAATCAGCACAAGCAGGATTGCCACCACTGGAACACCACTGGTCAACACCCATGTCTGGCGCAGGCGGTGACCAATCGGTGGCTCCAGCGAGGAATCCGGAGCCCTACGCGCCAGCGCCTCCACAGCAACCGGACGCACCATGCGCTCCGCAATCAGATAGGTCAACAGCGCCACCATTGCGCCACCGAGTACCGAGGTGAGCAGCACCATCATGCCAATCTTGCTGTCATAGGCGAACGCGACTCCGCTGAAGACAATCACGCCCAAAGACCAGATGACGGTACCCAAAAGTGCCTGGTAGACGGGCACGCGCATGACCAGATATCGCACCCGCCGCGGATCGTGCATATCCGGATGACGCTGCCACTTCACCAGCGGTTTGAACAGGATCCAGGTAGTGCCGATACCCGCGATAATCGCCAGAACCAGGTACCCAGCCAGGGCATAAATGACACCATTAGCCAACCGTGGCAAGTGAGTTTCTTGGTTCAGTGGCAACAGCATGCCGAGGAACAAGCCGACAATCATGGCTCCGACAAGGTTGCAGACGAAGATAAATGAGGCATAAGCAGGCCACATTGTCCCGCTTAGCCATTTCAGATTTCGCCAGAGCCGTTGCATGACTACTACCTTAGTGGCAACCCCGGATTGCAGGGAGTAGTTACCTCACAAGAGTCTTGTGGGGCGCGCTAGAGTTGTGGCCATGACAGAGCCCATGACAGAGCGCAGCGTGTTTTCTCGTATGCCCGAAACCGGTGGGGTTCGCCAGCGACTGCAGGCTGCTGTGCGCGCTGCGCATTATCGCTTTGCCAATGGTCAACCGCTGGCAGGCGATGGGGCGGAGGTTTCGCCGGAAGGTGGGGACGCGGGGTCGTCGTTAAGCGATGTGCCACGCGACTCGGACATGACGCACGCCTGGCTGTTCACTGGCCCTGCGGGGTCGGGGCGGTCGGTGACGGCGACGGCGTTTGCGGCGGCACTGCTGTGCACGCGGCATGACAACCCCGGATGCGGCGAGTGCGAGGGCTGCCGGACGGCGCTGGCGGGAACGCATGGCGACATCAAAATCGTGCGCCCGGAGGGAACCATTATCTCGGTGGCGACGGTGAGGGACGAGCTGCGGCCCTGGGCTTACAAGATGCCCACGACGGCGGATTGCCGCGTGCTGATCATCGAAGACGCCGACCGGCTCAACGAATCCGCCTCAAATGCGCTGCTCAAGGTGGTGGAAGAGCCGCCTCTGCGCACCGTCATCATCATGTGCGCACCAACGACGAACGCGGAGGATTTCTCCGTTACGCTCCGTTCGCGCTGCCGCCATGTCTATGTGCCGACGCCGCATATCGACGACGTCACAAACCTCCTGCGCGCCGAGCGGCCAGAGCTTACCGACGAGCAAGCGATCTGGGCCGCGACAGTGTCCAATGGTCACATTGGGCGTGCGCGTGGCTTTGTCTCCGATGAGGGCTCGCGTGCTTGGCGGGGTAAGGCCCTGGATTTCGTGGAGGCTGTGTTCGATCCGGCGAAGTCGTACGTGGCGGCGCGTGAGCTGGCCAACGAAGTAGCAGGCGAGGTCAAGCGGCGGATGGAGCCACTAGAGGCTGAGGAGCTGGAGAACCTCGAGCGCTCACTGGGCGTAGGTGCGTCCGGCAAGGGTGCGCAGGCGGCACTGCGCGGCTCTAAGGGGGTTATCAAGGAGCTGGAGGAAAATCAGAAGCGGCGGCGCAGGCGCGCGGAGTCAGATCTGATCGACCTGTCGTTGACCGACATTATGGGGCTTTACCGTGACGCCCTGGTGCTGGCGTTTGGGGCGGAACGTTCTGGGCCGGCTTCTGGCGCTGATTCCGAGTTTGGGGATGGCTCCGTCTACCTCATAAATCCAGACCGTCGTCGGACAGCCACGGAGCTAGCCCGACGCCTTCCGCCAGAGGCGATATTGGCCTCCATTGATGCTGTCACCGAGGTGCGCGGCATGCTCGTGACTGCAGTGAAGTTGACGGTCTTGATGGATGAATTGATGGCTAAATTGCAGATTGCAGGGCAGGTTGGCCGCAGGTAATCCGGGAGAAGCTCCCAATTTAGCGGCCTGTAGGCTCCATTTTGGTAGCGATGGGGGCAGTGCAGTAGTATTACCGCTTGTACATTTTGTGCAGGGTTATTTCTGCTTGCTTGAAAGCTCGGCGCAATGTGCGTGCCGCCTTAGCTCAGTCGGTAGAGCGTCTCACTCGTAATGAGAAGGTCGCGAGTTCGATTCTCGCAGGCGGCTCGGTGTGAAACGGGATCCTTTTAAAGGGGTCCCGTTTTTTATTTTTTGGAACGATCAAACATGAGTAGAGCAAATCCAGCGGCAACCCAGACGATGAGAACCCACCACGCTGCCCCAGCACCGTTGCCATCGAAAAATGACAGTGACCTGACTAGGTAGCCAGTCGCCCCAATGGGCATCCACTGGCCAAGGGTGGACCAACCGGCCGGAAGCAGCCAGGGGCCGGTGGACAGTCCAGAGAGCGGGTTCGCCAAGAAAATCGTCAAAATGGCGCCGATGCCCACACCGGGAGTGCCAATAATGGCCGCGAGCCCGGCGGTAAGCATTGAGGTAGCCAGGATTCCCAGAGAAATTGCCAGCCATTCCATGCCGAAGCTGCCCGAAAGCGTGCCGTAGACAGAGTGGAGCATCCACGTTGCCACGAGAGCCCCGAAGACTGCGATGCCAGTGAGGACGCTCAGTTTCGTCCACTTCTTACCGCGGAAAAGGAAGGTGGCTATAACTGCTGAAATGATACCGCCGAAAGCCAGCGGCAAGCCGAGGAGCGCGACACCGGAAGCTTGTGGGTCATCCTGGGTGGTTGGAGCCAAATCCTCCCGCTCTACAGGGATGTTTTGAGACTCGAGGGTCGTCGCAATGCCGTCGATAAGCTGCGAGTAAGGTGCGCCGTTGCCTGAAGCGGTGTAGGCGGTAGCGCCCGTCGGGGAAATGACGATGCCGCCAACAGTTTCGCGATTGAGGATTGACTCGCGTACGGCATCAGGAGTGTCCATCACCTGGATGTCAGGAGCATTGTCGCCAGCTTTGTGCTCGATGGCTTGGGTGATTTGTTCGGACATTGGGGCGGGGGCAGTCAGCGCAATGGGGACATCCTTCGGGCCGGAGGCAAATGTCGGTGCCAGGAACGCGAAGAGCATGAGCCCGATGACGAGCGGAATACCGAAGATCACGGCTACTGCTTTGGGGGCGGGTGAGGCTTTTTTCGTCTCAGTCGTAGCTGTTGACATGGCCTATCTCCTAACTAGAGCAGAGTGTTTCACTTACAAAGTGGAGTATAGTGTTCCGTTTGTTAGTATGCAAGTGTGAGACAAGATGCAGTGATGAACAGTGATGCCATCGTGGAAGCAGCGCGAAAACTCTTGATAGAGCAAGGAGCCGGTGTATCCATGCGTGCGATTGCCAGGGAGGCCGGTGTCGGTGTAGCTACGGCAAGCAGGCACTTTCCCAGCAGGATTGAGCTTCTCGGCGCAGTCAGTGCTCGTGTTGCAGCTGATATCGACAGGATTACTGAGGCAGCCGTAGCTCAGTTTGACGACGATCCGGACGGCGCTTGGCACGAAGCAGTCCACGCGATCGCGGAATTAAGTGTTGCGGCACTTGCCCAGGCATTATTCAGCGATTTCAGTACCAGTTTGGGGAGCGAGGCGAAAAAGATTGATGGCATTATCGAAAAGCGAATGACGGAGTTGCGTCAGAGCTATACGCGACTGCTGGATAAGGCAAAAGCAGCTGGGCTATGCCCGGAGGGCGTTGCACCGATTGATTTCCACCTTGGGCTCGCTGTGGTGTCGCGTCCCCTTCCTAACTCTGCAGCGGTCGAGCAGTACTTTCCCGGTGTGCAAGAAAAGCTTGTGGACTTAATGCTTACGGGTTTGGCAGCACAGGCGAAGGGGAATCACTAAACCCCTCGGTGATAAGTGCTGAAAAATCCTGCACACGTCCCGACGTGCGGTGATTCCCCGAAACGAAGGGGGAGGAAATCTCGGAGCCGGCGACTCTCAATCGAGTGTTTGCTACTGTTATTCAACACATGGCAGGTATGCGGAAACTAGGAGAACGCACTATGCGGCAGCCCGGACACCAGGGACTAGCAGTGCAGCGATCAGCAAGACGACTAGCTGTGGCTTTGGTGGCTGCGGCAATCTTGCCAGCCGGTCTTGTAGCTTGCACCATCGACACGGAGGCTTCCAACGCAGGAAGCGCTCAGCAGGCTGCGTCTACGGAAACGCAAACGTCGTTGGCAGCTGAAGAAGAGGCCATGCAGATGCCGAATCCCACTCCGCCGAATGAGGAGTCTGCAATGTCTGATTCTGCTAACCCCGACGCGGTCGCTCCGGGCGATGCACCACAACAGCAAGCTAATCGCGCTACTTCGCGTGCCGACGGTTCCAGCGCTGTAGCTGGCAAGGTCATCTACCTCGATCCGGGACACGCCGGCACCCCACCACCTGCCGACTTGATGGTCACTGACGGCCGCGGTGGCCAGAAGCCATGTAATACCTCCGGTACCGCTTCCAACGACGGCTTCCCGGAGCACGAGTTCAATTGGCTGATGGCGCAGGAAATCAAGCAGCTGCTCGAACAGCGCGGTGCTCAGGTGCTGCTCAGCCGCGAGGATGACACCGGTCGTGCAGATTGCATCGATGCCCGTGCAGAGAAGGAAAATGCCTCCAACGCCGATGCCGTGGTGAGTCTTCACGCTGACGGCGCTGGAGAGGGCAACCGTGGATTCCATGTGTCTGCGATTTCGCAGCCGCTCGCCAATAATGACGAGCAGGGATCTACCGCGCTGGCAACCGCCCTGCGCGATGCTTTCGTCGCAGCCGGTTTTGCTCCATCCAACTATCTCGGCAGCGAAGGACTGAATCCACGCGCAGACCTCACCGGACTCAACCTATCGACGAAGCCAAAGGCACTGGTCGAATACGGCAACATGCGTGATAGCAGCGACATTGCCCTCTTGACCTCCAACGAAGGCCGTCAGCGCTTGGCAGAGGCCACTGTGGCTGGGCTGGAAGGTTTCTTGGCGCAGTAGCCAACCTGCTCATCCAGGCCGTAGCTACCTCACACCAGTCACCGCCACAGCAGCCACCACAGCGGCCAACCGGCCAACCCGCTAACTAGCCGGGTTTGCCTTAGCTTTCGGTGTCATCGCGTCGTAAGGCTCCATCATTGGGATATCCAGCATCGTGCTGGGGGTGCCAAAGGCGTCGACAAGCACCTCAGACCAGGGGCCAAGAGAATCAACAAGATCGGCCAAGCCCGCCCGCGCGCCCTTGGTGCGAGTACCGGTGAGCAGTGACTGCTCCAAGAACCAGCCGGCGTTATCGCAGACCACCGACAGGAAGAACACATCGCGAACCTGCTCGAGCACTTCTTGAGAGCGCTCATCTGTGAGTGTGGATTCAGCTTCAAAAAACGCTTCCAAAATCATGCGATCGATATGCGCCCACGCGCAGGAAATCATGTGGTCCTGGACCTTGTCCACCAGCCTCGCGGCCTTTTCAACAGGCAGTTTCCGCGCCGGGCGCAGCCTGCGAGCAAGGGACTTGAGAAGTCGGTTCTCGCGCTCGATAAGTAGCTGCATCTGGCTGGCGGGGTCAAAGAGCGAGGACTCATCAGCGTCAGTCAGCGCATCCAAGAGGTTCTGGACGACGGCATCTGCACCGGTGCGACGGCGCAATATGCCACTGAAATTGTCGAGGCCGAAGCGCACCATCTCCAGGTTGGAAAAACTCTGCACCTCCCGGGCAAAACCGCCCAAGAGTTCCTTGGTGACCAGCTGCAACATCACCACGTTGTCGCCCTCAAAAGTGGTGAATACGTCAGAGTCTTCTTTGAGAATGGTCAACAGGTTCTCTGTCATGTAGCCGGCTCCACCGGTGGCCTCACGCATCTCCTGGATGGCGTCGGTGGCATGTGCGGTGTTGGCGACCTTCAATGCGGCGGCATGCGCCTCCACTTCACGCAAATCGCGAGCCTGCTCCGGGGTGAGATTCGCACGGTCCAGCCCCTCCGCTTCGAGGTCGTGAATCCGCTTGATTAGCAGGTTGGTGGCAAATTGCAGACCGTACGAACGCGCAATGCGGGGGAGTAGTCGGATTCGGTGTTGGCGGTGCTCAATGAGCTTCTTTTCCGGCAGCGAATCGTCGGGAGCAAATTGGCGCCGCAAGTGTGCGTACTTGGTGCCGATGGTCAATGCGGTGCGGGTTGCCGCACCAGCGGCCGCACCGACTGTCACGCGGCCGCGCACGAGGGCACCGAGCATTGTGAAAAACCGTGCATTGGGGCTGTCAATATCGCTGCTGTACTCGCCAGTGGCCGAGACATCTGCAAAACGGTTAAGCAGGTTCTCCCGCGGCACGCGGTAGTGATCGAACATGAGAGTGCCGTTGTCCACGCCCAAGAGGCCGCCCTTGGTGCCGTGGTCGCCGATAGCAACTCCGTCGACAGGCGAACCATCATCATTGCGGATTCGAGCGACAATGCAGTGCACACCATGGGATTCTTCCTGCCCTGGTGTGTAGAGCTGGCAAAAGACCGCAGCCCAGCGCCCATCGCGCGCGGCATTGCCCAAAAACCACTTCTCAGAGGAAGCCGTAGGGGAATTGAGGATGAATTCTTCCGTCTCGGGGTCGTAGTGCGCCGTGGTCTCGAGTGATTGGACGTCCGAGCCGTGGCCGCGCTCGGTCATCGCAAAGCAGCCGAGAGCCCGCAGCTCAATGAGGTCACGCACCAACTCGCCGTGACGCTCAGTTCCCAAGTTGCTGACAGCGCCGCCGAAAAGGCCCCACTGCACTCCGGACTTCACCATCAACGACAAGTCGGTGTGGCCAAGCATTTCAATCCCGGTGAGAGTGCCACCGGTATCTCCTGTGCCGCCCTGGTCAGTGCGGAAAGCCCCATAGGGCATGCCGGTCTTAAGCACCTTGGACAGTGACTCGGTGGTGTGCTGCCTGGCCTCCTCCACGGTCAGCCCAGAGGTGGGCCGCAGGGAGGGGTCTTCTAGAAGGACGCGGACATCAGCGCGCGCCTCGGGGAAATAGCCGTCCAGGGCCTTTTGCAGTGCACCTGCCACTTCCGGTTCAGGACGGGAGGGGAGCGTCTTCGGACCATCGGTCGAGCGACGGCGGGGGATTCGCGTGGAGCTGGAAGAAGTCTGTGCCATAACCCAACGTTAATGGGATATCTGGGGCTTGTCAGCCGCTTTCGACTGAGAAACTCATGAGGAAATCGGGGCCACGGGTCGGAAACAAGCTACCGGGATAGAACGAAGGCGGAAACGCAAAAGCCGTCGTCAAGCAAATACTGCGTTGTGCAGTGCTTGACGACGGCTCGCGTAATCAGACCCTCGGTGGGGCAGACCCCCTAGCTGTGGGAACTAGACGCGCGACTTAACTTCGTCGAGGTTAGTTTCCGGGTGCTCGATGAGGTCTCGGTCTTCAAGACCCTTCGGCAGCAGGAACAGGGCAATCAGTGCCGGGATAGCCATGGCCATCAGGTAGATGGAGATGTAGAACGGGTTACCGGTGGCGTCCATGATCATCTGGGCAATCATCGGTGCGAATGCACCACCCAGGACAGCGCCGATGGCGTAAGCGATGGAAGCGCCGGAGTAGCGAACCTCAGCCGGGAACATCTCGGAGTACATGGCCGGCTGCGGGCCGAAGGTCAGTGCCAGCGGCAGAGTGAGGACTGCGACGGTCATGACGTAGAGGAACGGGCCCTTATCCAGGAGGCTCCACATGACGGCTTCCCAAATCATGATTAGGACGTAGCCGATGATGAAGGTCTTTGCGCGGCCGATACGGTCGGACCAAGCGCCGGCCATGAACATGAAGATGGTCCAGCAGATACCGGCGACGAGAGTGCCTGTCCAAGCGACGGTTGCGGGGTAGCCCAGTGTCTTCTGTGCGTAAGCGCCGAAGAATGCGATCACGAGGTAACCGGTGGCCTGCTGAGCAGCGAAGATCAGGGCGCCCTGGATAACCTTGCCCCAGTGGTTGCGGAAGAGCTCCGGCAGCGGAGCGGAGCGCTCAGCAGACTCAGCCTGCATAGCCTGGAAGACCGGGGACTCATCGACGGTGCGACGAATCATGTAACCAATCAGAACCAGGATGAAGGACAGCAGGAATGGCACACGCCAACCCCAGTCCATGTAGGCTTCCTCGCCGATGATAGCCATAACAATCAGCATGGTGCCGGTAGCCAGGGTCAGACCCAGCGGAACACCGGCCTGCGGGAATGCGCCGTAGATACCGCGCTTTTCCTTCGGTGCGTACTCCACAGACATCAGGGCCGCACCGCCCCATTCGCCACCCGCGGAAAGGCCCTGGAAGATACGGAGCAGAACCAGCAGGATAGGTGCAGCGATGCCGATTGACTCATAAGTCGGCAGCAGACCGATACAGAAAGTAGCTGCACCCATGCCGATGAGGGTGAAGACCAGAATCATCTTGCGGCCGTAGCGGTCACCGATATGGCCGGCGACGATAGCGCCAAGCGGGCGGAAGAGGAAGGAAATACCCAGGGTTGCCCAGGCGAGCACCTGAGCGACCTGTGGGTTCGACTTCGCAGCCGGCTCGATGAAGTGCGGAGCGAGCACGATAGCTGCGGCCTGAGCGTAAATCAGGAAGTCATAAAACTCGATGGTCGTACCCACGAGAGTTCCCGTGAGCACCTTGCGGCGCTGCTTGGGATCATTCGCGATGATCGAAGTAGTCATAAAACAACAAGACTTTCTTTACATACCCGTCCGCACGGCCGTCGAGGACCTTGGCGATCTCAGCGGTCGTGCAGAAATCGCCCCAGGTTTTTCTCAGCCAGCGTTTGGGGAATGGACAGATTGTTTGACGGTGTCGAATTCTTACACAGCCAGACCGGTAGCGACCAGCGTTTGAACTTCAGCGAGCGACGACAAAAAGTGGGCAACGGGGGTAATGGGGGTTGGTGAATGGCGGTAGATTTCCTTTGTTTGTGACCGAATTCATTTTCTAGATGTCTGAAAAAGGTGGAATCGGGGGTATGTAAAGGGTGTGGAATGGATGCTGCTTAACGACGGGCCGTTTCCGGCCTGATGTGCGCGAGCTGATGGCCGTTTGTGCGTGAGACTGTCTTAAATAGGGGAAATCTGCGTTTTATGGCTGTTCGGCTACCCCCACATTGAACTAATCTGTAATTATATAATCAGAAGTTGTGTGAATAGTGCGGCGAAAGTGGCGCAAGATACGAAAGAAGTAACGGAACAATAACGATGTAGTGTCGAAAAGGTCATTGCCCCCGGATGGGGCAGGGATGCAAGGTCGGCAACATGCCACCCCGAGACGGGGGTGTGAGCCCCAGGTTTCAGGGGCATTTGTGCCGAGACCAACCCGAGGTGACCAAACTGGGCACGCCACCGCATTAGCCACCACTCCACTAGTCGCCACAGCACTAACCGACTCAGTTGCCCCGCCCCGCCTGCTCAACTATCTCGGCACACCTCTTGTGGTTAGCTCCGGTGGCTTAAAATCTGCACCATTGTGCGTAAGGCGCTGGGGACCGTCGTAAAGTAAACGACATGTCTTCTCACGCAGGAACTAACGGCAATGAAAATGAGGTACCTCACGGCAGGGCCAAATCCAATAAAGGCACGCCGTTGTGGCTGCTCGCCGCAATTGCAGTTTTCGCCGTCGCGTGGGGTGGCAATGAATTCACACCGCTGATGGTGATGTACCGCGAAAACGCTGACCTGGCGCCGGTGTTCATTGACCTTCTATTGCTGGTCTACGCTCTCGGCATCGCGCCGGCACTGCTGATTTCTGGCCCAATCTCGGACCGTATCGGCCGTAAGCCGGTGATGCTCGCCGCGCCGGTGCTCTCGATTCTGGGCTCGACTCTCATCGCGCTGGGCGAGACCATCGCTCCGCTCATTCTCACCGGTCGCTTTATCTCGGGCCTGGCAGTCGGCATTGTCATGGCCGTGGGCGGCTCGTGGGTAAAGGAGCTTTCCGATCCACGCTTTGACCCCAAGGCCACTTCCACCTCGGGCGCGAAGCGTCAGTCCATGGCGTTGACCTTGGGCTTTGGCCTGGGTGCGGGTATTGCCGGCACGTTGGCGCAGTTCGCACCGCTGCCGGGGCAGTTGGCTTATATCATCCACATCCTGATTTCCATCCCAACGATCTTCGGTCTTGTGGCTGTGCCGGAGACCCGCCAGTCGCCGCACCTGGGCGGCAGCAATGCTCCGCACGAAAGCGTCTGGGAATCTCTACACACCCCTTCGGTAACTAACCGTCGCTTCCTGCTCGTCGCCGCGATGGGAGCGCCGTGGGTCTTCGGTGCAGCCGGTGTTGCCTATGCAATCATTCCTTCTCTGCTTCAGGACCACGTCTCCCAGCCAGTGTTCTACTCCGCGATGGTCACACTGTTTGCGCTGCTCTGTGGTTTTGGCATTCAGCAGATTGGTCCACGCTTTGTAACCGAGCACAACGCCCGCGGCTCGCTGATCGCAATGGGCATTGTGGTTATCGGCATGGGAATGGCCGCATGGATGTCCACCAACCCCACCGCAGTGACGGCGTTTATTGCAGCGCTGGTGCTGGGCACCGGCTACGGCCTGGCCATGTTTACCGGCCTCAACGAAGTACAGCGCATCGCCGGCCCGCGCGACATGGCCGGGCTGACCGGTATCTTCTACTGCCTGACTTACATCGGCTTCGCATTCCCAGCAATTCTGACCAAGCTCTCCGAGTCCATCTCCTGGATGACCTACCCGGTCATGCTCGGTGGCGGTATGGTCATCGCCATCCTGATGGGCTTGGTTATTTTCTTCAATTCCACCGTCAACCTGCCACAGCGCGCTGAGTAATCTCGCATTCCCTGGAAGACTAATCAACCCCGTCAATGTGAGGTTGGCACACGTATAAGCGGCTTTCCTTACTAAGCGCCTATAGTTCTTCCTATGGAGAAGCACAAGAACGAATCACCGGCCACCGCGATGACAGAATCGTCGGCAAGCGCGAAACCGCGTGCGCTGGTGACGGGTGGTGCGGGATTTATCGGTTCGACGCTGGTTGACCGGCTGCTGGCTGAAGGGTACGCAGTCACGGCGCTGGACGATCTCTCCCACGGAAAGCTGGAAAACCTCCAGCAGGCATCGCTTAACGACGACTTTGAGTTCATAACCGCCGATGTGCTGGAGGTGGACTGGGACGAGCTGCTCGAGCAAAACCGTCCGGAGGTTATTTTCCACCTCGCAGCGCAGATTGATGTGCGGATTTCCGTGGCCGACCCGGTGCGGGATGCGACGCTGAACATCATTGGCACAATCAAACTTGCCGATGCGGCCCGAAAGCACGGTGTCCGCAAGGTTGTGTTTACATCTTCGGGCGGTTCCATCTACGGCACGCCGGAGGAGCTTCCGGTGTCGGAGAACGTGCCGGTCAATCCGATGAGCCCCTATGCCGCTTCAAAGGCGACGGGCGAACTGTACTTGAATATGTTCCGCAATCTTTATGGGCTCGAATGCTCGCACATCGCGCCGGCGAATGTGTACGGCCCGCGGCAGGATCCGCACGGCGAGGCCGGTGTGGTGGCTATTTTCGCCCAGCGTCTGCTGGCGGGAGAGGCGACCAAGGTGTTCGGCGACGGCGGAAATACCCGCGACTATGTGTACGTCGACGATGTGGTGGATGCTTTCTACCGCGCATCCGGCGAAGTCGGTGGCGGAATGCGCTTTAACATTGGCACCGGTGTCGAAACTTCGGATCGTCAGCTGCACTCGTTGGTGGCGCAGGCTGCGGATGCCGAGGATAACCCGGAGTTTGCACCGCCGCGCACTGGTGATGTGGCGCGGTCGGCGTTGGATCCCACGCGGGCGCGTGAGGTACTCGGCTGGGAGCCGGCTATGAGTATTCAGGAGGGCGTTGCCCGTACTGTGGAGTACTTCCGGAATCAGGGCTAGCACAACTTACGCGGGCGGCTTCATGCACTCGCCCGCATAAGTTAGCAGCAAGTCAGCGCAGCTTACTTGCCAGCTTCTTCCATGCGCTTTGCGTGGATGAGAGCCAGCTCGATATTGTCCTCGAACACGTCGAGAGGTTGTGCGCCCGAGACGAACTGCGTACCAACGAGGAAGCCCGGAGTTCCGGAAATGCCCAGCATGGAGCCGAACTGGGTGGCATTCTCGACTGCCTCGGTCCACTTGCCGTCCTTAAGCTCCTTTTCAAAGCGCTTCATGTCCGGCACACCGGCCTCACGCGCGACGGCAATCAGGTCCTTCTCAGTGAACTCCGGGTGGCCCTGGCCTTTTTCCCCGGCCTTCTTAAACAGCGCACGGGAGAACTCCCAGAACTTGCCCTGAGCTGCCGCGGCACGGCCGGCCTCAGCATCCTTGATGGCCTTCTCGCCATTGATGGCCATGTCGTTCCACTCCAGGCGGACCAGTCCCTCGTTGACGTACTTTTCCACGAGGTCAGGCTCGGTTTCGTTTGCGAACTTCGCGCAGAACGGGCACTCGAAGTCCGAGTAGATCGAGATTACGACCGGCGCATCCACTGCACCGAGAGCAAAAGGATCATTTTCATTGCGGCGGTGGACATTGTCCATGTCCTCCGGGGACTTCAGCTGCGCTCCCGCCTTTGGTCCGTAGATGCTGGCGTCGAAAGAGCCATTCGGGCCAGGCACTGGCGCAATCTCGCCCTTGCCTGGTGCAACACCCGCCATGTTGACGGTGCTCACGCCGTTGAAGCTAGCCGAACGCGAACCAGCGAAGAAGCCCGCTGCGCCGACAACAATCAATGCGACGACAGCTAGCGCCCATGCGGCGTTCGGGATCGAGTACCACGACTTAGTTTTCCCACCGCTGTCGGCAGACCAGGACTCCAAGTCCTGCTCAGTGGGTACCGGCTGAGAACCTTGCTGGGGTTCCTGCGGTGTCTCCTGCCACGCTGCGTCTGCCGAGGGCTGCTGCGAATCGCTGCTGTTGTCAGCGGCGGCGTTGTCCTTATTTTCTTCGCTCATGGCTTCTATGGAACCACAGCCTCAGATTCACATGCGCTTAGCGTGCCGATTAGTCGGACGGAGCGTTGTTCTCGACCTTCGTCGCGCTGTCCTTTTGGCTGCTGTTCTGGCTGCCCGAAATCACAATTTCTTCTTCCGGACGCACAGCGGTCTTCAAGGCCACTGCACGAGCCAGTCGCGCGTAGCGTAGCTCCTGTTCGCGGAAGCGGATGTAGGACGACACCGTGGTAAACACGAACGCCAACACCAGTACGTAGAGCAGCAAATCGGTGCCCCGGGTCACACCGATCCAGTTGGCCACCACGGTCAGATCGTCGGGACGCACGATTGCCCACAGGCACGCGACGACGAAAAGGACGAATCCCAGCTTCACGCCCGCCTTGGCGCGTGCTTTACGACGGTTAGCGACGAAGTAAGCCACCAGGCCCACCATCGCCAGCAGCAAAATAATTTGAACGATGGATGCGGTCATGGCAGCCTCTTCGAAATCAGGGAGTCGGCAAGGATATTGACACCGTTGAACAAGGATTGCCCTTTGGACATGGAGTATTCCGTGTAGAGGATATCCACCGGCTGCTCAGCGGTACGCCAGCCTCTGTTGTCCATGACCTCGACAAATTCGGAGGCATGGCTCATGCCGTTCATGCGCAGGCTCAGTTGCTCTGCCACCGTGCGGTTGAAGGCGCGCAGGCCGTTGTGGGCGTCGGTAAGACCGAGTCGGCGCGTGCGTGGTGACAACATGACCACCGTCTTGAGGACAATTCGCTTAATCAGCGGCACCTGGTCATCCTCGGCGCGAGGGCGGCCGAAACGGGTTCCCACAATGATGTCGATTGGTTCGCTGCGCAGTCGCTGCACCATGGCAACGACGTCCTTGACCTGGTGCTGGCCATCGGCGTCGAAGGTGACAAAGTACTTCGAGCCAGCCTGCGCGCGAGCGTATTCCACGCCGGTCTGGATAGCCGCACCTTGACCCAAATTGACAGGGTGGTTGACCAGGTGAGCGCCGGCCCTGTGAATCTCCAGGCTGGAGTTATCCGAAGAGCCGTCGTTGACCGCGACAATGTTGGGGAAGGTCTCGCGAGCGTGCTCGAGAACCTCACGAATAACCTGGCCCTCGTTGTAGCACGGCACAATCAGCCAGGTGTCCGAGAAATCCATGTTGTCAGTCATCGTTCCGAAGCCTACCGCACAAACAATCGTCGATATGCGCGTGACATGAGCTGAGTTGGCAAAAGTCGGAAAAGTGTCCGCACCGCCAAGTTAAACACTGCCCGGGGCCTGGAAATCAGCCCCTCAGCTACCAGCGTGCGCTGGAGCTGACGTTCACCGCGGATGATGCCGCGCGAGGTTCGCCGCTCGAACATGCCGTCGGCGCGGAAGTACACCAGCGGCTCGGGCAGATTCTCAAACTTCGCGCCGGCGGCCATGAGGCGCACCCAGAGGTCATAGTCCTCCATCAGACGGATGTCGCGATACCCGCCGACCTCACGCACTTTCGCCGTTCGCAGCATCGAGGAGGGGTTATTCACGGGCGAATTGATCTTGATATAACGCGCAATCTCGGCGTGCGTCTGCGGCAGAGTCCGCACGCGCACCACGTTGTCCGGCGTGCCCTCGAACTCCGCCATCGCACTGCCCAACACATCCAACTCCGGATTAGCGGTCAGCACGTCCCACTGTTTTTCAAAGCGGTCCGCACGCGCAATATCGTCCGCATCCAGCCGCGCCACCCATGGCGTTTCCACCAACTGAAGACCCGCCTGCGAAGCCACTCCCGAGCCGCCATTTTCCGCACACCGCAGCACGGTCATCTCCGAATGCGCCTGCTCATGCTTGACGACGACCCGGTCGAGTTCCTGCCCGATCGGGCCATCGATGACCACAATGACGTGCGCGGCCGGACGCGTCTGGTTCCACAGCGACTGCAGCGCAGCATCGAGCTGGTCGGGGACGACGCGGTGGTAGACGGTCATGAGAACCGTGAGGTTAGTGATGGTGGACATGTGAGTCTCGAACCTTGGGAGTTGCAGGGGGATGTGGACGGTTTTTTTTTGGGGGGGGGGACGGCATTGGATGTGGGTGGTGTTATTCCACCGCAAAAGCCTCCGATACGGCTGACCTGGCAGCACGTGGGGAAAGTTTGCGCAGCGCAAGCAGGTGAATGACAACACCTACTGCAGAGCCTACGGCGATAGCCGCGACCGTGCGTACCGACAGGTGCCCAGGGAGGAAAAGAATGGCAACGGCGATCGTGGTCGCAGCCAACCAACCGATCAGATACATATGGTGCTTTTCCACTGCCAAGGTGACCGAGCCGGTAATCATCAACATGGCGGTCAACGTCGCACCGAGCGTCAGCGCTGCGAGCACCGGCCCGGACACGTGATAGCTATCGTCCAGGATGAGAGTCATAATCCACGGGCCGATGAGCCATGCCAGGCCCGCCCCGAAGGTGCCGAAAGCAGCCAGCGCTCCCAACGGCTTGGCCAGCGCTGCCAGCACGCCTTCGGAGCGATGCCGGACAAAGCTCACAATGATGGCGTTTTGGAACTTCTCTAAGGGCATGAGCAGTGGAGCGCGGGTCAGCGTTACGGCGTAGGCGATACCCGCAATGGTCACCGCTGCGGTGAAGTTGTTGGCATGCGGCGGGGTAAGCGACTCGGCTATCCCTGCGCCAGTGGTGACCGCTTCGCCGGCAATCTTGACGATTGTCGGAAAACCTGTGACCAGCACAGCAGATGCGCCGGATGCGCCCATGGCCGTGACCATGAGAGTGATGAAGCGGCGCACCGGGACGTCGGCACGCGCGAACATGACCGAGCGGGTTGCCGGGGAAAACAGCGCGAGAATAAGCCAACTGACAGTGCCGAACACCGTGATAATCAGCCAGGCCAGCAGGCCCCAGCCGAAGTACCAGGCGATGAGTGCCAGAGCCACGCGCACGAGAATGTCAATCATGATTAGCGCGGCGTAGGGGCCCCACAGTTGGCGGCCGCTGAGCAGACCCGAGGTGGTTGCCTGCATAGAGTACAGCGCCAGACCAAAAGCCATGAGCAGAATTGCAGTGCCGGCGCCATCCTGCACGACCAGTGGGGCCCACAGCGGACCCGTCACTGCCATGGTGACGAAAGTAACTGCGGCGACGCCCAGGGACACTGTGATGGGACGAGCACCGAGAGTTTGACCCGCTTCCGAGGCTTCCTGCTCCTGGCTCTGCCCCTGCTCTCGATCCCGCTCCCGCGATTCCGCAGCACCGATTGCGCGCGTGGTCTCCTGCATCAGCCCGCCGAGAACACCCGTGAGCGCGAAGAAAAGCCCCCAGAACGCCACGAACTGCAGGTTTACCGCATTGGGAAGTGCGCGGGCCGAGATAATCAGCACCGCGAAGCTGCCTATCGCCGCGACAATCGTGGCCAGCGACAACCATTTGAAACCGGACATTGACGTGCCTCTAGCTCTCTAGTCCTTGGCCTTCGAGTAGCCGAGCTTTTCAAACTGAGCGGCCAGTTCCTCATCCACGATTGGAGCACCATTATCGTCGATGCCCTGGTCAGCAGGGGAGCGCGTCGGATCAGTGGGGAAGTCCGGCAAGGAGCTGCGTGACAGCCAGGAGTCAAAGATGACATCCAGGTGCGAGGTGGTGATGCCACGCTCGCGGCATACACGGTTGGCCAGTGCGCGGAAGTCCACTGCATCGACCACACTGTGGCGGTTGGTGGTGGTCCACTTGTGCACCAGGTCGAAGAACACCTCGTCGCCCAGCAGCAGACGCAGAGCGTGCACAGTCAGCGCGCCGCGCTTGTACAGACGGTCGTCGAACATCAGCTTGGGCCCTGGGTTGGCGATGACGATGTCCTGATCATCTTCAAGCAGGTCCAGGTAGTGCTTGCGGGCGTGCACATCCGCGCTGGCACCGCCGCTGACCTCGGACCACACCCACTCGGAATAGCAGGCAAAACCCTCGTTGAGCCAGATATCGCGCCACTGCGAAATGCCGACACTGTTGCCGAACCACTGGTGCGACAACTCGTGGGCAATCAGTCGATTCCACGTGTCCTTGCCGTCGGCGTGGTTGGCTCCGAAGATGGACAGACCCTGTGCCTCGATGGGGATCTCCAGGTCGTCTTCACAAATGACCACCTGGTAGGCACGGAAGGGGTAAGGGCCAAAGAGCTTGGCGAATTCATCGAGCATGCGTCCCTGGTCGCGGAAGTCGTGGCGGGCATTTGCCACCAACTCAGAGGGCACCCAGGCCACTACGGTCGAGGTCTGGCACGGCAGCTCGACCTTCTTAAACTGGCCGACATTGATGGTGGCCAAGTAGGAGGCCATGGGCTCCTCGGTGACAAACCGCCAGCGGCGGCGCGATCCGCCCACGTTCACCGGAGCGTCGGCAAGCCCTGGTGCGACGACCTCGTAGGGAGCGTCGGTGACCATCGTGAACTCGTAAAATGCCTTGACCTCGGGATCGTCATCGCAGGGGTACCACGACGCCGCGCCCACCGGCTGCGATGCCACGAGTGCACCGTTTTCGAGTTCCTCCCAGCCAATTTCGCCCCACTTCGAGCGCACCGGACGTGGCGTGCCCGAGTAAGTCACAATCAGCCGCAGCGTCTCGTCGGGAGCCAACTCGCGGTCAAAGGTGACGCGCAGCTTGCGTCCCGAATGGCGCCAGCGCTTTACATCGATTGAGTGTGCCTGCGAATCGGAAATCGCATCCACCGAATCGACCCCCAGCGCATCCGCAAAGTCGAGCGTGATGTGTGAGGTCCAAGCATTGATTTCGATATGCAGAGTCGCCGTCGCCTTCAGACGATTCGGCCCGACCCGATAATCGAGGTCCAGCTCGTATTTGTTCACCCGGAAACCCAGGTTGAACGCAATACCGGTATAAGGATTAGTGAAATCAGCGCTACTCACGGCTGTTACCTTACTTGAGCTTGTTCCACAGCCACGTAGATATGAGTGCCTCGACGAACGCGACCTGCGAATTATCCGCCGCGCCCGCGTGCCCGCCCTCTGTGTTTTCGTGATAGTCCACCGGCTGTCCCGCTTCCTCCAGCAGCCACGCCAGGCTCCGCGCATGCGCTGGGTGGACGCGGTCGTCCCTGGTAGACGTCGTAATCAACGCTGGTGGGTAGGCGCGCTGCTCTCGCTTGACGACGCGCTGGACCGGCGAATACTGCGCAATCGCAGCCCGCTCGGTGGGGTCGTCCGGGTTTCCATATTCGGCCATCCAGGAGGCTCCCGCGGACAGCTTGTGATAGCGCATCATGTCCGCCAGTGGCACCTGGGACACCACTGCGCCCACCAACTCCGGGTAGGAGGTTAGGCAGACAGCGGTCAGCAGCCCGCCGTTGGAACCACCGCGCACGCCCAGCTGCTCGCGCGTGCAGTAGCCGCGTTCAACCAGGTCGCGCAGCACGGCCTGATGATCCTCATAGACCCTCATCCGCTCAGTCTTGACCACCGAGGAGTGCCAGGTCGGGCCGAATTCGCCACCGCCACGCAGGTTGGCCTCCACGAAGTACCCGCCCCGCTCGAGCCAGGTCAGGCCACGAATCGCCGAGTACTGCGGGACCAGTGAGACCTCGAAACCGCCGTAGGCGTGCACGAGGGTAGGGGCTGGGTTCGGAGCGGGTGTGGCTGTGGTTGTCTCTGCACTAGCGCCTGCGTCAGCACTTGCACCAGCCCCCGCGCCGAAGCGACCGGTGATGCGATACGGAATCCGCGTGCCATCGGCCGAAGTCGCCCAGTGCTGCCGCGTCTCCATCCCCTCACTGTCGAAGAGCGCCGGAGCACGCCGCACTTCCGTGAGCGGGCTGCCGACCTGCCCGTACCAGAGGGTTGCCGGCTGCGTTGCCGACGTCGAAACCAACCAGATCTCATCGTCGCGTTCAGAGGCTGTATCAATCACGCTCACAGTGGCTTGCGCAGGTAACTCGCCGAAAGCCTCCACCGGCTCCCACGAGCCCTCCCGCAAGACGACCAACTTCGTCGCGACATCCTCCAGCAGCGTCAACACCAGGAAATTCTTCGTCCACGCCAGTTGCTGGAACGAGGTGTGCGCATCAGGGGTGAAAATCACCTCCACCTCACGCGAGCCCGCCAGCCACTTATCGAGCTCCACAACGGCCACGCCACCAGCCGGAATGCCATTGAACTCCGTGCGCGGCATCAGCACCAACCACTGCCTATGGACACTCGTCCGGCAGTCCTGCGGTACCTCCAGGATCTGCAGGGAAAAGTCCCCATTCTGCTGCGCCGCCAACTTGCCCGGACGCTCCGCTGCCACGAACCGCTGCGAATTATAAAAATCATGCGCACGCTCGACAAACAGCCGCTCAAAACCCTCCGTCGCGTCGAACCAGCCGCCCACGGCCACATCATCACTGTGGCCCGAGAAAACCACATCCGCGCTTGACGACGGCATGCCGCGCCGCCACCTCCGCACCTGCCGCGGGTAGCCCGAATCCGTCAGTGACCCCGGACCAAAGTCACTGCCAACGAGAATTTCGTCACGACCCAACCAACAGACATCGGACTTCGCCTCCGGGAGGTAGAACGGCTCATCCTCCACAAAAGTGCAGTTGACGAGGTCAAACTCCCGCACCACAGTGGCATCGGCCCCGCCGCGAGAGAGCAGAATCAACGCGCGGTCATACTCCGGATAACGGCACACCGTGCCCTTCCAGACCCAGTTTTCTCCCTCGGCTTTCGCCAGCGCATCGAGGTCGATGAGATTTTCCCACTCGGTCGCCTGCGGATCCTCCTGGCCAGCCAGATAGCTCTGCAACGAGGTGCGCCGCCACAGGCCCCGAGGATGCTCGGCATCCCGCCAGAAGTTATAGAGGTACTCGCCGCGCCGCACCGGGTATGCGATCCGGGCATCGGTGTTGAGCGCAGCCAGGATGCGTTGTTCCAGGTTGGTGCGGTCGCTGGTGTCGTCGGCAAGCGAATCGACACCTGCGACGGTGGCCTTCGACTGCGCGCGAGCCCACGCCAGCGCCTGGGAGCCGTCGATATCGTCCAGCCAATCGGGGACAAGATCAGTGGAGAGGAAGGAGAGATTGTTGCCCAAGTCGGTGTCCGTGTCGGTGCCCATGCCCACCACCGTAGCCGACCGCAGTAGGTAAAACCGGGACTCGCGCGTGAAGTAAAGACAAGTCGTGCGTAGACTTGTGCACGTGGCTGAACATTTTGATCTTGTAGTACTCGGCGGCGGTCCTGGCGGATACGTCGCAGCAATCCGTGCATCCCAGCTGGGTCTGAAGACCGCTGTGGTGGAGAAGCAATACTGGGGCGGTGTCTGCCTCAACGTTGGCTGTATCCCATCCAAGTCTCTGTTGAAGAACGCCGAGGTGGCGCACATTTTCAACCATGAGGCTAAGACCTTCGGTATCTCCGGCGATGTCTCCTTTGACTTCGGTGCCGCACACGCGCGTTCGCGCAAGGTGTCCGCGGGCATTGTCAAGGGTGTTCATTTCCTGATGAAGAAGAACAAGATCACCGAAATCAACGGTTTCGGTGAATTCACTGGCCCGACCTCCATGGCCATCACTGATGGCGATGACGAAGGCAAGGAAATTACTTTCGATAAGGCGATTATTGCGACCGGCTCTGTCGTCCGTTCCCTGCCGGGCGTTGAGGTCGACGGCAACATCGTTTCCTACGAAGAGCAGATTCTCTCCGACGAGCTGCCGGACTCCATGGTTATCGTCGGCGCTGGCGCCATCGGTATGGAGTTCGCATACGTCTTGGCCAACTACGGCGTGGATGTCACCATCGTCGAGTTCATGGACAACGTTCTACCGAACGAGGACGCAGACGTCTCCAAGGTTATTGCCAAGGAATACAAGAAGCTGGGCGTCAAGCTCATGACTGGACACAAGACCACCTCCATCGTGGACAATGGTGACTCGGTTGAGGTCAAGGTCGAGGCCAAGGATGGCGGCGACGAGCAGACTCTGACCGTCGACCGCGTTATGGTCTCCATCGGCTTCGCACCGCGCACCGAGGGTATCGGCCTGGACAAGGCTGGTGTTGAGTTGGGCGAGCGCGGCGAGATTGTCATCGACGAGTACATGCGCACCAACGTCGATAACATCTACGCCATCGGTGACGTCACCATGAAGCTGCAGCTGGCACATGTCGCTGAGGCACAGGGCGTTATTGCAGCTGAGCACATGGCGGGTCACGAGACCGAGACAATCCCGGACTACAACATGATGCCGCGCGCAACCTTCTGTAACCCACAGGTTGGTTCCTTCGGTAAGACCGAGGCACAGGCCAAGAAGTGGGCAGAGGAGAACGGTCGCGAGATTAAGGTCTCCACCTTCCCGTTCTCTGCCAACGGTAAGGCGCAGGGTTTGGCGGAGCCGGTTGGTTTCGTGAAGCTCATTGCAGATGCCGAATACGGCGAGCTGCTGGGTGGCCACATGGTGGGCGCCAACGTTTCCGAGCTCATGCCGCAGCTGGTTCTGGCGGAGAAGTACGAGCTGACCACTGAGGAAATCGGCCGCGCCGTTCACATTCACCCGACCATGTCCGAGGCCATGAAGGAAGCAGCCGAGGGCGTTATGGGCAAGATGATTAACCTGTAAGAGGTTGTGGCTTTGGCCTAGGGCCAGTTTTCGCTGGTCCCGGCTCAGGTAGATACGAGTTAGTTCTTAAGTTTATGACAGTTTGACCGTGAAAATCGGTGCGAAAGTGTCATAAACTTAAGCACTTTCTTTTTGGGGTCTTCTTCTTTGAGGCATCCTGCGCGAACCAAGCCCCCGCAAACAGGCCGGCTCCGCGCCCGTCGTAAAGCGAACTAGTACGGCGAGACGGTGGAGCGGTGCATGTTGATGTCGATATCGCGATGGATCGGCGGGAACGCGCGCTGCGGACATGCCTCGCGGGAGCAGACCCTGCAGCCGGCACCGATTGGAGTGGCGGCGTCGAGGTCCGCGAGATCGAGACCATCGGCGTACACGGTGCGCTCAGCGTGACGGGCCTCGCAGCCCAAACCGATGGCAAAAACCTTACCTGGCTTGCCGAAACGTGCCGCGTGATGCTCCACGGTCCGCGAGATCCACATGTACGGCCGACCATCCGGCATGAGCGCGACCTGCCGCATGACTTTGCCGGGGTAGGAGAAAGTCTCGTAGACGTTCCACAGCGGGCAGGTACCGCCCGAATGCGTGAAGTGGAAGCCCGTGGCGGATTGACGTTTGGACATGTTGCCCGCGCGGTCGACGCGCACGAATGTCCACGGGATGCCGCGCAAGCTGGGGCGTTGCATCGTGGACAATCGGTGGCAGATGGTCTCGTAGCCGACACCGTAAGTGCGCGACAACAGCTCGATGTCGTAGCGCTTCGACTCAGCCATCGCATGGAACGACTCATACGGCAGAATCAGCGCCGCCGCGTAATACGTCGCGACTCCGCGCTGCGCCAGCTTCCGCGACTCCTCCGACATGAAATGCCCGGACGCGACGGCCTCGGAAATGGTCTCGCCCTGCTCCAAAAACCCCAGCTCCGTGGCCATGCGGAAGGCCCGCTGTCCCGGCGAGAGGTGCCGCGCGAGGTAGAGCGTCTTCGTCCGCCGATCAAGGCTGTGCTGCACATCGCCTAACGACGATTCCAGCGCAATCCGAATCCCATGGTCGTTGGACAGCCTGTCGGCCAGCACAGAGACCACATCGGTGGTCTCGTCGGTGATGCGCAGCTCGCGGGCCAGCTCCTCAGCGGCGGTGTCGACCGAAGCGATGTAGTTCTGGCGGGCGTAGAAGTAGTCGCGGACCTCCTCATGAGGCATGGTCAGCGCCTGTGAACCGGAGGCGGTGTCGGTGCTGTTGCCGAAGTTGCGCTCCTCGGTGGCCAGAGAGAGTTTGTCCGTGACGTTGCGGTAGCGGCGGTGAATGTCCACCATGATGCGGGCGATATCAGGGTGGTCGCGAACCATTTCCGAGATCTCCTGCAGATCCATGGGAGACTTAGCGATCTCCTTGTCCATTACCACGTCCTGGACCTCAGCGAGGAGGCGGGAGTCGTCATCTCGGGAGAAGAAAGTCGCGTCAACGCCGAATGTGTCCGTGATGCGGAGCAGCACGGGCACAGTCAGCGGGCGGACGTCGTGCTCAATCTGGTTGACGTAACTAGCCGAGAGGCCCAACGCCTGTGCGAGCGCAGCCTGGCTGAGGTCGCGCTCGCGGCGTAGCTGGCGGAGGCGGGATCCGACATAGGTTTTCGACATACTGCCCAGCATATCGCGGGCTTTGCTGAACTTGTGTAGAAAACCGTTGCAACCTTTGCTTACGTGTGTAGGTGCTGAGGTTCTCAGGCACGCTTCACGACGGCCCGGAGTCGACACGTCGATGAACACACAAAAACACCCAGCGAGGGCTGTAAGTGCAACCCTCGCTGGGTGTTGAAGTTAGGTCCTTGACCTAAGCCCTAAGTCGAGTGACTTAGAACTGACCCTCCTCGGTGGAGCCCTTCAGGGCGGTGGTGGAGGAGTTCGGGTCGACGGTGGTGGCGATGCGGTCGAAGTAGCCAGCGCCAACCTCGCGCTGGTGCTTGACAGCGGTGAAGCCGCGCTTCTCGGCAGCCTCGAACTCGCGGTTCTGCAGGTCGACGAATGCGGACATCTGCTCGCGAGCGTAGCCGTAAGCCAGGTCGAACATGCCGTAGTTCAGGGCGTGGAAGCCAGCCAGGGTGATGAACTGGAACTTGAAGCCCATCTTGCCCAGCTCGTTCTGGAACTTGGCGATCTCGTCCTTCTCGAGGTGAGCGGACCAGTTGAAGGACGGGGAGCAGTTGTAAGCCAGGAGCTGGTCCGGG
The DNA here is from genome assembly GCF_030232615.1 of Corynebacterium sp. MSK035. NCBI lineage: Bacteria > Bacillati > Actinomycetota > Actinomycetes > Mycobacteriales > Corynebacteriaceae > Corynebacterium > Corynebacterium sp. MSK035. The sequence continues at coordinate 74,832 of NZ_JASPJP010000009.1, read as the reverse complement.
TACTCAGCCTTGACGCCCTCAGCGAACTTCTTAGCCAGCTCGAGGTCCGGAGTACCGGTCTCCATCCAGATCATGTCAGCGTACGGAGCGTAGGACTTTGCACGCTCGATGCACGGCTCCAGGCCGTTCTGGACGTGGTAGAAGCCCTCGGAGGTGCGGTCACCGGTGATGAACTTCTGGTCGCGCTCATCAACATCGGAGGTGATGAGGGTAGCGGCCTCAGCGTCGGTGCGGGCGATGATGACGGTCGGGGTGTTGGAGACGTCAGCAGCCAGGCGAGCAGAGGTCAGGGTGCGGATGTGCTGCTGGGTCGGGATCAGGACCTTGCCGCCCAGGTGGCCACACTTCTTCTCAGAAGCGAGCTGGTCCTCCCAGTGGGTACCAGCGGCACCAGCGTTGATCATAGCCTTCTGCAGCTCGTAGACGTTCAGAGCGCCACCGAAGCCAGCCTCACCGTCAGCGACGATTGGCAGCAGCCAGTTGTCGACGGAGTCGTCGCCCTCGATACGAGCGATCTCGTCTGCGCGGAGCAGAGCGTTGTTGATGCGGCGAACGACGTTCGGCACGGAGTTGGCCGGGTACAGGGACTGGTCCGGGTAGGTGTGGCCGGAGAGGTTAGCGTCACCAGCAACCTGCCAACCGGAGAGGTAGACAGCCTTCAGGCCAGCGCGAGCCTGCTGAACGGCCATGTTACCGGTCAGTGCGCCCAGAGCGTTGATGTAGGAGTCGTCCTTAACGTTGACGCCTTCCCACAGGATCTCAGCGCCGCGGCGAGCGAGGGTGTTCTCCTCGACGACGGAGCCCTGGAGCTCAGCAACCTGCTCAGCGGTGTAGTCGCGGGTGATACCTTCCCAGCGCGGGTTCTCGTCCCAATCCTTCTGGATTTCGGCGGCGGTACGTGCCTTACCAACGTTAGACATAAACGGAGTCACTTCCTTTTGCTTGCTTTTTGAACTCCGGGTGCTGACTTAAGAACAATTCCGACAGAACCGATCTACAGGCTGACCCGATAGTGACCGCGGTGTCACGTGAATGCAGGGGGCGCTAGCAGAGTGCTGTACCCCTGCACGCAAACACGCGAACAAAAACAATGTCCGCTTCCGCGTGCCATGTCTCACATTTTGGGGCATAGCGCTACGTTCGTCAAGCAGCTTCCGATGTGAATTCAAGTATGTAATACGGATAACACTTGTGAAGATTGCAAACATTGTGATGTGTAGCTTGGCTTTAACAATTTTCGCCTGTGACCGGCCGGTACATTTGTACTGTTATTTCCCTATGGCGGGCTCGCGAATAATGTTCCCCCCGCTTTGGGGTGATTTATATTTTGGTATTTATCAAAGCTGGCCGTTAACAGTGTTTGGGGTTTAGGGGGTGTTTCGCTACCCCCGAAATTACGGCCGTAAAGGTGGAAACGGGCTTCTAAATACACTGCCGTTACACCGTCAGTACCCCGCCGGAGCATCCCTGGGTAGTGGCCAGGGTCTCGGTTGTCATCTCGCTTTTATGGTCTGGTTTGAAGGCGGAGGCTGTAGCGACGTGATTGGTCGCTGGCCGTTCATACGCAGGTCGCAATAGTAAATGTCTGTGAGGCGCGACACTTTCCCATTGCATGTGGTGTTCCGTGGCTGGAGGAAAGAGTGCCGGGGATACTGCGGTCAATGTGGGTGGGGGAGGGCTGGTTGTGGCGTCAGGATTAAATGCCCGAATGGTCATCGGGGAGGGGGTGGGGTCTGTTCGCGGGGTGCTCGTCGTAAAGCGAATGAAATGGCAAATGTGAGCGGCGTTATACCGGGCTGGCGGTTGGCGGTTATGGAAAAAGACGGTTCATAAGTGCGCCGAATCACATACAGTAGGGGAACAACGCATCCAGTGTGAGCCGCTGACGTGGCCGTGACTGGATGGGCAAATTGCAATCAATAGTTTTGAGGAGAGCAATGGCACAGCGTATTTCGGCAGGTGGAATGCAGGTCGCGAAGGTTCTTTACGACTTCGTTAATGACACCGCACTCCCCGCCGCTGGCATTGAGGACAAGGACGCGTTCTGGAACGGCTTCGGTGACATTGTCGCTAAGTACACTCCGCGCAACCGCGAGCTGCTGGCCAAGCGCGATGAGCTGCAGGAAAAGCTCGACGCTTGGTACAAGGAACACCCGGGCGAGCAGAATCAGGATGAGTACGTCGCATTCCTGAAGGAAATTGGCTACCTCGTTGACAACCCGGGTGACTTCCAGGTCACTACCGCTAACGTCGACACCGAGATCACTTCCACCGCTGGCCCGCAGCTGGTTGTGCCGGTTCTCAACGCCCGTTTCGCCATCAACGCTGCGAACGCACGCTGGGGCTCGCTTTACGACGCGCTGTACGGCACCAACGCTATTCCTGAAGATGGCGGTGCGGAGAAGGACACCCCGGGCTACAACAAGGTCCGCGGTGACCGCGTTATCGCATGGGGTCGTAACTTCCTGGACAAGGCTCTGCCGCTGGTCGACGGTTCCCACGCGGACGTCACCTCTTACGACATCGTCGACGGTCACCTGCAGGCAACCCTGGAAGGTGGCGCTACCTCCGGTCTGCGCGAGCCGGAGACCCTGGTCGGCTACACCGGTGATAAGGACGCGCCGGAGTCCATTTACTTCAAGCACAACGGTCTGCACATCCAGCTGCTGATTGACCCGGAGTCCCCGGTTGGCAAGACCGACAAGGCTGGCGTCAAGGACATCATCCTGGAAGCCGCTGTCACCAACATCATGGACCTCGAGGACTCTGTCGCCGCAGTTGATGCTGCTGACAAGACCCTGGGTTACACCAACTGGCTGGGCCTGAACGTCGGTGACCTCGCAGTCGAGTTCACCCGTGGCGGCAAGAAGCTGTCCCGTACCATCAACGACGACCGCACCTACACCGCTCTTGACGGTTCCGAGGTCACCCTGCACGGTCGTTCCCTGAACCTGGTCCGTAACGTCGGCCACCTGATGCAGAACCCGGCCATCCTCGACCGCGACGGCGAGGAGATTTTCGAGGGCATCATGGATGCCGTCGTCACCGCTGTGTGTGCAATCCCGGGCCTGGACCAGGACAACGCACGTAAGAACTCCCGTACCGGCTCCATCTACATCGTGAAGCCGAAGCAGCACGGCCCGGATGAGGCTGCATTCACCAACGAGCTGTTCGCAGACGTTGAGAAGCTGCTGGGTCTTCCGCACAACACCCTGAAGGTCGGCCTGATGGACGAGGAGCGTCGTACCTCCGTCAACCTGGACGCCGCCATCAAGGCTGTTTCCGAGCGTGTCGTCTTCATTAACACCGGCTTCATGGACCGCACTGGTGATGAGATCCACACCTCCATCCAGGCTGGTCCGATGTTCCGCAAGGCTGTTCAGAAGACCGCTCCGTGGATGCTGGCTTACGAGGACAACAACGTCGACTCCGGTCTGGCACACGGCCTGCAGGGCAAGGCTCAGATTGGCAAGGGCATGTGGGCCATGACCGAGCAGATGGCTGAGCTGCTGGAGCAGAAGATCGGTCAGCCGAAGCAGGGTGCTTCCACCGCATGGGTTCCGTCCCCGACCGGTGGTGTGCTGCACGCTACCCACTACCACGAGGTTGACGTCTTCGGCGTTCAGGACAAGCTGCTTACCGACGGTCGCCGCGACTCCATGGGTGACCTGCTCACCATCCCGGTAGCGGCAGCTAAGGCTGGCGAGCCGGGCGCTGACTGGTCCGATGAGGACAAGGCTAACGAGCTGGACAACAACTGCCAGTCCATCCTGGGCTACGTTATCCGCTGGGTTGAGCAGGGTGTTGGCTGCTCCAAGGTGCCGGACATCAACGATGTTGACCTGATGGAGGACCGCGCTACCCTGCGTATTTCCTCCCAGACTCTGGCTAACTGGCTGCTGCACGGTGTTGTCACCGAGGAGCAGATCATCGATTCGCTGGAGCGCATGGCCGAGGTCGTTGACCGCCAGAACGAGGGCGATGAGGCATACCTGCCGATGGCCCCGGACTTCGACAAGTCCATTGGTTTCCAGGCTGCCAAGGAGCTCATCCTCGATGGTGTGAACCAGCCGTCCGGTTACACCGAGCCGATCCTGCACCGCCGTCGCCTGGAGTTCAAGAAGCGCGAGGGCATCGACCAGGATTAATTCTGGGTCAGGCTAGGGTTAGCAGGCGACTGCCGAGCCGAACTAACTAAATAACCACCAAACTGCCGGTGTGTATGTGTTGTTGGCTGATTTCTAAAGCCAATTCCGTATATACCCGGCAGTTTGTTTTGCTGTGGTGGCTGCGCGTGCTTAGAGGGCGTGCGTTGGAACTACCCGAGTTGGAAGCACCCGCGGTGTGTGCACTGAGAGCCCCAACCGTTGCCAGTGTGTGGCACCTGCGCGCTCAGAATTTGAGATACCCGGGTTCACAAGCGGGCTAGGGGCAACGTTGCTAGCGTTGATTGAGAAGTTAATTGCGAATATGCAGTCTGCAACGTCCAAGGAGCTGCGACCCCCATGACTAATTCCACGACCGACAGTGCTATCAACCTTGCCAAGGCCAAAGAATTCCTCCATAGCGCGGGCGCAATCCTCTTTGACCTCGACGGAGTGATTACCCCTACCGCCGATGTGCACGAGCAGGCGTGGGCGGACATGTTTAGCGACTACTTTGAGCACAAGGGCGTCTCGGCCTACACAGAGGAGGACTATTTCACCTACCTCGATGGTCGCCGCCGCGATGAGGGCATCGCAGCAATCCTGGAATCTCGCGGCATCTCGCTGCCACACGGTAGCGATGAGGACACAGCGAAAGACGAGACGATTGTGGGGCTCGGGAAGCGCAAGAACGATGACTTCCTGGCGCGAGTCGAGAAAGGAATCGAGGCCTACCCGGGGTCGGTAGCGCTGCTCGACGAGTTACAGGGCGCGGGGGACTCGTCGGCAAGCGAAAAACCGCAGTTGGCGGTGGTCAGCTCGTCGAAGAACGCGGTGCCGGTGCTGACGGCCGCTGGGCTGCGTGAGCGGTTCGTGGAGATTGTTGACGGCGTGGTGGCGCACGAGAACAACCTGCCGGGTAAGCCAGCCGCCGATACTTTCGTGTACGCGGCGGAGAATCTGGGGGTGGCACCGCGCGATGCTGTGGTGGTTGAGGATGCCATCAGCGGTGTGCAAGCGGGTGCAGCCGGCGCATTTGGTCTGGTCATTGGTGTTGACCGCGGTGCTGGCGCAGAAGCGCTGCGCCGAGCGGGTGCCGACATTGTGGTCAGTGACTTGGCGGAACTCGTCTAGGCTGGCTCGTGACAAATGGCTGAGAGAAAACCGGAAGGCATCATGGCCAACGATTCGACCACAGCAGCAGTCGACGAGACCGAGCGTGTGATTCCGCAGGGGCAGGGGCACGACGCGGAGACCGCCGAGGCTGAAAAACAGGAGGAGACGGTGTCCCCAGTTCGTCGTAAGCAGCGTCGCAACTTCCCGGCGGGTCGTGCGGATAAGCACCACCACCTGGTGAATGCCGAGGGACTCATGGACCGAGACATCACTCCGGTCGATGAGTGGCGTCTGATTGAGACGAAGCCGAACGGCCTCCCGCTCGGTTTGGGCGAGACGCTGTTTGCGCTGTCGAACGGGTACATCGGCATGCGTGGCAATCCGCCGGAGGGCCGTGACTCCAGTGAACACGGCACTTATATCAACGGTCTGCATGAGACCTGGCCGATTAGGCACGCCGAGGACGCCTACGGCCTAGCCCGCCAGGGGCAGACGATTGTCAATGCTCCGGACGCTAAGGCAATGCGTCTCTACATTGACGATGAGCCCCTGCGTCTCGGCAATGCTGAGGTCAGCGACTACGAACGTAGCCTGGATTTCCGCGAGGGCGTGCTGCGTCGTCGGTTCATTTGGCGCACCCCGGGTGGCAAGCGCGTTCGCGTCACCTCTGAGCGCATGGTGTCTTTCCAGGAAAAGCATGTCGCCGCGATGAGTCTGGAAGTCGAGCTGCTGGATGCGGATGCTGCGGTGATGATTAACTCGCAGATCCTCAACCGCCAGGACGGCGAGGACGAATACCACGATGCCGCTAAGGCGCAGGGCACCGAACTGGATCCCCGTCGCGCCGAGGCGCTGGAAGACCGCGTTCTCATTCCGGCATTTCAGTCGGAATCGGCGCACGGGCAGCGCTCGACGCTGGGCTACCGCTGCGCGAACTCCGGTATGACCGTGGCTACCTCCATGGACCACACCTTTACTGTCCGCACTCCCGACGGCACGGAGCCGTTCGTAGAGATTTCGCAGTCGACCGAGCCGGATGTGGCCAGCTCCCTGTTCAACCTGGATGCGCCGGTCGGCACTGTCATACGCCTGGAGAAGCTGGTCGCGTACCACTCCTCCCGTAAGGTGCGTGCCGAAGAGCTGGCATTCCGCTGTGAGCGCACCCTGAACCGCGTCGGCCGCATCGGCATGCTGGGGCTGATGGAGAACCAGGAGGAGTGGCTCGAACGCTTCTGGGAGCGCTCTGACGTGGTCATTTACAATCAGCCGGAGATTCAGCAGGCAGTGCGCTGGAACATTTGGCAGATTATCCAGGCCGCCGCCCGCGCCGAATTCCAAGGCGTCCCGGCCAAGGGAATGACCGGCACCGGCTACGGCGGCCACTACTTCTGGGACACGGAAATCTACGTGACCCCATTCCTTACCTATACGTCGCCGCAATTCTCGCGCAATGCCATGCGTTTCCGCTGGGACATGCTCGAAGCCGCGTGGGCGCGTGCCGACGAACTGGCGCACGACGGTGCCCTCTTCCCGTGGCGCACTATCAATGGTCAGGAGTCCTCGGCCTACTTTGAGGCCGGCACGGCGCAGTACCACATCGATGCGGACATCGTGTACGCGATGATGAAGTACGTCTATGCCTCCGGCGATGAGGAGTTCCTGCTCAAGGAGGGCACGGATCTGTTGCTCGGCACGGCCAGGTTTTGGATGTCGTTGGGATTCTTTGATGCCGAGCAGCGAGAGTTCCAAATTCACAGCGTCACCGGTCCAGATGAGTACAACACGGTGGTGAACAACAACCTGTACACCAACGTGATGGCGCAGTATAACCTGCGGGTTGCTGCGGACGTCGTCAAGCAGATGAAGCGTGATCGCCCTGCTGCCTATCGCGAACTGACCAACCGCTTCGACCTCACTGAGCGCGAGGTTGAAGAGTGGGAGCAGGCCGCTGAGGCGATGTACATCCCGTTCGATGAGAAGCTCGGCATTCACCCTCAGGATGACCAGTTCCTGCTGCGTAAGCGCTGGAATCTCGACGATCCCGAAGTTGGCCCGCTGCGCCCGCTGCTGCTGCATTACCACCCGCTGACGATTTACCGTCACCAGGTCATTAAGCAGGCGGACGTCGTCCTCGCACTGTTCCTCATGGGCAATCGCTTTACGACGGAACAAAAGCGCGCAGACTACATGTATTACGATCCGCTCACCACCGGTGATTCCTCGCTGTCCGCCGTTGTGCAGTCCATTGTTGCGGCCGAGTTGGGCTTGCAGGAGCAGGCAATGGACTTCTTCCTACGCGGACTCTATGTGGACCTGGCGAACTTGCATGGCAACGCTGCCGATGGTGTCCACGTCGCATCTGCCGGTGGTGTGTGGCAGTCCCTGGTCTATGGTTTCGGTGGTTTCCGCGATCATGACGGCCGCTACAGTATTGACCCGCGTCTGCCGGAGGACTGGAGTGGTCTGACGTACCGAGTCACTATTCGTGGTTGTCGTATCCGAGTGACGGTGCGCGGCCGCACGGTGGAAGTCGTCCTGGAGGAGGGAGACCACCAGGTTGGGCCGATTATGGTCGCAGGACATGAGGTGATCATTGGTCCGGAGCCGTTGACCGTGGTGATGGCGAACTCGGATCAGAGCGAGGATTAGTCGGACGGCTTCGGCCGTACACGGTGCCAATAGGGGGGGGATTGCCTGTTGGGGGTGGCTGTTTGGGCCTTTGGGGAATTCGGCAGGGGTAAAAATAAAGAATTTCGCAACATAATTATTGAGTATTAAATCCGTCCACCTGAGAAAAGTGGGCGGTTTTTTATTTTCGTGCTATTTATGTTGCGTTATTAGCTAGTTTGGGCGGGGGAAAAATCGGCAAAAGTCGGGGTAGGGGCGTTTTTATGGTGGGGGAGAGGGTTTATGCAGCGACGACGTCAGAAGTGGCTAAAATGCGATAACCTGAGAAAAGGCGGAGAAAAGACCTAGGTAACCTGTGAAAATCCCCACCCAAAAGGGGGAAAAATGTTTACCAGGCGCTGTGTGACTTTAGAGTGAATATGACACTGGAGGTGCCATGACTGTTAAAAGTTCAAACCGTGACGCAATCGCGCACGGCAAAATTAATGTAGAACCGCTGCGCGAGCAGCCTAAATACCCTTCATGGGCTCTGAAGCTGACCATGGCCGTCACTGGCGTGCTGTTTGGCCTCTTCGTTATTGTCCACATGCTGGGTAACCTGAAGATTTTCGCTGGCGAGGAAGACTTCAACGCATACGCGACCTTCCTACGCACTGTCGGTGCTCCGGCAGTTCCGAACGAGGGCATTCTGTGGATTTTCCGCATTGTCCTGCTGGTAGCTATTGTCCTGCACATTTTCGGTGGCCTCACCCTGGCTGCACGTGCAAAGCAGTCCCGCGGCAAGTTCCGCCGTCAGGGCATGGTGTCCAGCTGGAACACCTTTACTGCACGTTCGATGGTGGTCACCGGCATCGTGCTGCTGGCCTTCATCATCTTCCACCTGCTGGACCTGACCATCGGTGCTGGCGTTTCTCCGTCTTCTTTCGAGCACGGTGAGGCATACCAGAACGTGGTTGCGTCCTTCTCGCGTCCGGGTGTTGTTGTTTGGTACATCATTGCTCAGCTCGCTCTGCTGCTGCACCTGTCCCACGGTCTGTGGACCGCTACTTCCGACCTCGGTATCACCGGTAAGCGCTGGCGCAAGGTTCTGCTGTTCCTGTCCGGCCTGCTGCCGCTGCTGGTTGTTGTCGGCAACATCTTCATCCCAGTCGCCGTCCTGACCGGTCTGGTCTCGTAGGTCGAGGAGGAAATTTACTATGACTAACACTGAAGCAACCGTCGCTGCGGACTTCCGCGCGCCGGAAAGCGCTGTCGACGGGGTCAAGATCGGCAAGGTTCTGTCCGATAACTCCCCGGGTGACAAGGTCTCCATGAAGGACCACTGGCAGTACCAGAAGGATCACGCCAACCTGGTTTCGCCGCTGAACCGTCGTAAGTTCCGCGTCATGGTCGTCGGTACCGGCCTGGCTGGCGGCGCTGCCGCTGCTGCCCTCGGTGAGCTCGGCTACGACGTGCAGGTTTTCACCTACCACGACGCTCCGCGCCGTGCGCACTCCATTGCTGCACAGGGTGGTGTGAACTCCGCTCGCGGTAAGAAGGTCGACAACGACGGCGCTTACCGCCACGTCAAGGACACCGTTAAGGGCGGCGACTACCGCTGCCGCGAGAACGACTGCTGGCGTCTGGCTGTCGAGTCCGTCCGCGTCATCGACCACCTGAATGCAATCGGTGCTCCGTTCGCTCGCGAGTACGGCGGTACCCTGGCAACCCGTTCCTTCGGTGGTGTGCAGGTCTCCCGTACGTACTACACCCGTGGTCAGACGGGTCAGCAGCTGCAGCTGTCGACTACCTCGGCTCTGCAGCGTCAGATTGGTCTCGGCAACGTCGAGATCTTCACCCACAACGAGCTGGTTGACATCATCGTCGCCGACGGCCGTTGCCAGGGTGCCATCATGCGTAACCTCATCAATGGTGAGCTGACCGTTCACACTGCTCACGCAGTTATTCTGGCTACCGGCGGTTACGGCAACGTCTACCACATGTCCACGCTGGCCAAGAACTCCAACGCTTCGGCCATCATGCGTGCATACGACCAGGGTGCTTACTTCGCATCCCCGTCCTTCATCCAGTTCCACCCGACCGGTCTTCCGGTTAACGCGCACTGGCAGTCGAAGACCATTCTGATGTCCGAGTCCCTGCGTAACGACGCACGTATTTGGACCCCGAAGAAGAAGGGCGACGAGCGCCCGGCCAACGACATCCCGGAGGACGAGCGCGACTACTTCCTGGAGCGTCGCTACCCGGCATTCGGTAACCTCGTCCCGCGTGACGTCGCTTCCCGTGCCAACTCTCAGCAGATTAACGCCGGCTACGGTGTTGGTCCGCTGAAGAACTCCGTCTACCTGGATCTGCGTGACGCAATTGAGCGCCTGGGCCAGCCGGTCATCAAGGAACGCTACTCGAACCTGATTCAGATGTACGAAGAGGCAATCGGTGAGGACCCGTACAAGGTTCCGATGCGTATTGCTCCGACCTGCCACTTCACCATGGGTGGTCTGTGGTCTGACTTCAACCAGATGACCTCCATCCCGGGTCTGTTCACCGGTGGCGAGGCATCCTGGACCTACCACGGTGCAAACCGTCTTGGTGCAAACTCCCTGCTGTCCGGTTCGGTCGACGGTTGGTTCACCCTGCCGTTCACCATTCCGAACTACCTTGGCCCGCTGCTCGGTACCGACCGCCTGGCTGAGGATGCCCCGGAGGCCAAGGAAGCACTGGACCGCGCTCAGGCTCGCCTGGACAAGCTGATGAGCATCCAGGGTAAGCACGGCGCTGAGTACTTCCACCGCCAGCTCGGTGAGATTCTCTACCGCGACTGTGGTGTGGCCCGTAACAAGGAAGACCTGGCTCGTGGTATCGAGGAGATCCGCGAACTGCGTAAGGCATTCTGGTCTGACCTGTTCATCCCGGGTGAGCCGAATGAGATGAACCAGCAGCTCGAGTACGCTAACCGTGTTGCTGACTACATCGACCTCGGTGAGCTCATGTGTGTCGACGCCCTCGACCGCGATGAGTCCTGCGGTGCTCACTACCGCGATGACCACATCTCCGAAGATGGCGAGGCAGAGCGCGATGACGCTAACTGGTGCTTCGTTTCCGCATGGGAGCGAGGCAACAATGGTCCTGCATGGGATCAGTCCGGTCACGAATTCATTCGCCACGCCGAGCCGCTCACCTTCGAAGCCGTCCCGCTCATGACAAGGAACTACAAGTAATGAAACTGCACCTTGAAATCTGGCGCCAAGCAGGTCCGAACGTCGAGGGACACTTTGAATCCGTTGACGTTGACGACGCCGTCGCAGAGATGTCGATCCTGGAGCTGCTTGACCACGTCAACTCCAAGTACGTCGAGTCCGGCAAGGAGCCGTTCGCGTTCGCATCTGACTGCCGTGAGGGTATCTGTGGTACCTGTGGTCTGAACGTCAACGGTCGTCCGCACGGCCCGGGCCAGAACACCCCGACCTGTCAGCAGCGCCTGCACCAGTTCAGCGATGGTGACACCCTGAAGATCGAGCCGATGCGCTCCGCCGCATACCCGGTCATCAAGGACATGGTCGTTGACCGCTCCGCTCTGGACCGTGTCCTCGAGCAGGGTGGCTACGTCTCCATCAACGCTGGTACCGCTCCGGATGCAGATACTCTGCACCTGAACCACGAGACCGCTGAGTTCGCACTTGACCACGCAGCCTGCATCGGCTGTGGTGCTTGTGTCGCAGCTTGCCCGAACGGTGCTGCACACCTGTTCACCGGCGCAAAGCTGGTTCACCTTTCCCTGGTCCCGCTGGGTAAGGAAGAGCGTGGCAAGCGTGCCCGCAAGATGGTTGACGAGGTCGAAGGCACCTTCGGTCCGTGCTCCCTCTATGGTGAATGTGCTGACGTCTGCCCGGCAGGTATCCCGCTGACTGCGGTTGCCGCCGTCACCAAGGAACGAGCTCGTTCGTTCTTCCGCGGTAAGGACGACTAGACTCTTTCTCGATTAGAGTTTTCCAGAAGGGACATAGATTATGGCGAATGCAGTCAAGCGTTACCAGGGCGAAGAGCACTTCGTCGACGGTTACGTGCCTCAGAGCATGAATGCCGAATACTCCTCGCTTCACAAGAGCATTACCTGGATTGGCATGGGTCTCATTCTCGCCTCTCTGGCGGCTTGGGGTACCTTCATTTTCGGTCTCGCAACGACCGTTTTTGCCGACCAGACTGCTGCCTCTCACAGCAACGGTTTCCTGGCTAAGGATGCCGCCAACTACACCGACTACACCGGTGGTTGGAACTTCGACGGCAGCGTGTTCATGTGGGCTGGCCTGGTAGTCGCACTGGTTATGGTTATTGCGGGTGTGGCCTGCATCTCCATCGGTCGTCGTGACTACAAGGCTTACCGAAAGGAATTCGGCACTCACCACTAAAGGCTTGCCCCAGTTTAAAGGGGCCCGCCTCTAGGCGGATGCAACGCTAGCCTTTTGAACTAGCACCTCCACAGTTGATGCCACTGTGCACAGTGCGCTGGGGTAGGGAAGTATTGAGAAGTACCTCTCTCACCAACAGCGGACTGCGGCGCGGTGGCATTTTCGCGTTTTCGGCGCCTAATCTATACACATGGATAACAACCCCGCTAAGCTCCCGGCAGCTGTAGATACGGTCTCGGACCGTCTCGAAGTTCCCGGGCCATCACCAGAGGTTGAGGCGGAAAAACGTGCGCAACTGCGTAAGGCCAAGGCCTTCGCTACGATGCTGCTGGTCATCGCAACCGCTGTGTATTTCACATGCCGCGGTATTGAGTCTTCACACTTATCCGCAGGCGAAGTTGTGCCCGCGTGGGTGGGCTACGTTCGCGCTGCTTCTGAGGCTGGCATGGTCGGTGCCCTCGCCGACTGGTTCGCAGTCGTAGCTCTGTTCCGCCACCCGCTCGGCATTCCTATCCCACACACCGCTATCGTCCGCCGCAAGAAGGACCAGGTCGGTGAGTCCCTGGCGCAGTTCGTCGGTGATAACTTCCTGAACCCCGCTTTGATTGTGGACAAGGTGCGTAAGGCCGAGATTCCTGAGCGTATCGGCGAATGGCTGGTAGCGCCGGGAAACGCCGACAAAGTGTCCGCAGAGGTCGGTAAGTTCACCGGAAATGTGCTGGAGGCGATTAATCCTGACGATGCCGCCGCAGTGCTGAAGTCAGCAGTCATCGACGAAGTTGCAGCCCCGGAGTGGGGGCCACCAGCGGGTAAGGTTCTCGAGCAGCTGATCGAAGAAGGGCGCACCGAGCCTATTGTCCAGCAGATGGCTGAGTGGCTGCACCGGAAGTCGCTGGGCTCGCAGAATCTTATCGACCGACTCGTCGGAGAGCGCGCCCCCTCCTGGGCACCGAGCTTTGTCAACGATCTCATCGGCGACAAGGTCTATCGCGAGCTGGTTGATTGGACCTGGCAGGTGCAGCATGACCCTAAGCACGACGCGCGCCTGGCGCTCCACCGCTTCCTCACGCAGCTCGCCGTTGATTTGCAGAACGACGAGAAGACCATCGCCAAGGTCGAAGAAATTAAGACTGACATTCTTTCGTCCGCCGCCGTCACACAGGCACCGGCGAAGATTTGGGCATCGACATCCGCAAAGCTTGTCGACGCTGCCCGCGACCCGGACTCCCTGCTCCGTCGGAAGGTCTCGGAAACGGCCGCCCGCTACGGCGAGCGGATCCAGTCCGATCCTGAGTTGCGCAAACGAATGGACCGCCGTCTGGAAGCGGCTGTCGTCTTCATCGCTGAGAACTACGCGGGCGAGATTACCTCGATCATTTCCGAGACCGTCGAGCGTTGGGACGCCGATGAGGCTTCCGACAAGATTGAACTGATGGTCGGTCGCGATCTGCAGTTCATTCGCGTTAACGGCACTGTTGTCGGATCACTGGCCGGTTTGGCTATTTACACCCTGTCGACCTTGGTGTTTGGGGCTATTTAGCAGCACAACCCAGCACATCAGACCGTGTGCGTTAGCATGTAAAAAGCAATGCATCCCTGTTAAAGGAGTTGTTCCCCCGGTGCGCCTGTTACCATCTTTGCCCAGTCTTGCGGATTCGCCGCTGATGGCAATTTCCGTCTATGTGGACGTCCTGTTTCAGTTCGCCATTCCGTTTGTCATCGGCATCTTGGCGCTAATCGGTGCGGTGCTTGTCATCACCACCCGCGCGGATGCCTTTGACGCTGCAGACCGCAAGAGCCGCAACGTCTGGGCCGGCATGCTGGTCGGTTCGGCTATCTTCCTACTCTTGCCGTGGCTGGGCTGGGCAATGCTGGGCATCCCGCTGATTGCCGGACTAGTCATCACGGGGATTTACTGGTTGGATGTTCGCCCACAGATCAAGGACATTTTGTCGAACGCACAGGGCGGGTATTAGTCCCGGGCGGGTGCTAGCCCAGGGCGGGTGTTAGCCCGCACAACTGAGAAAGTGTCTGGGTTTATGACAGTTTCTGGGTGAAAAACCCGGTGATTTTGTCATAAACCCAGACACTTTCTTTCTGGGGGAGGGGATAGGGATAGGTCTGGCTCCCCGAAAACCTACTGGAACGCCCCGAAAACCTACTGGAACACCACGGTGCGGTTGCCGTAGACCTGCACACGATCCTCCAGGTGCCAGCGCAAACCGCGGGCGAGGACCTGCTTCTCCGCATCGCGACCCTCACGCTGCATGTCCGCAGCGGTGTACTTGTGGGAGACACGCATGACGTCCTGCTCAATAATCGGGCCGTCGTCGAGGTCCTCAGTGGCGTAGTGGCAGGTGGCACCGATGAGCTTCACACCACGTCGATAAGCCTGCAGGTACGGGCGCGCGCCCATGAACGACGGCAGGAAGCTGTGGTGGATATTGATCGCGCGGCCTTCCCACTTTTCGCACAGATCCGGCGGCAGAATCTGCATGAAACGTGCGAGCACGATGGCATCCGGGTTTTCGGCGTCGACGATCTCGGCGACCTCATCGAATGCCTTACGCTTGCCGACGGCATCCTTGGGGAAGGGCACGTGGTGGAAGGGAATGTCATACGCTGCGACCAGTGGCTCCAGATCGCGGTGGTTACCAATTACTGCAGCGATTTCCATCGGATAGTCGGACTGTGCGACGCGGCCGAGCAGATCCTGCAGGCAGTGGCCTTCCTTGGTCACCAGGATGACAGCGCGCTTCGGGACAGCGTTGTCGGTGACCTTCCAGCGGACCTCAGGGCCCCAATCACCGACGAGCTCAGCGAACTTCTCGCGCAGCTCTTCTACCGTCAGGTCGAGAGCGTCGGCGCGGACCGCCTGGCGAGTGAAAAACCATCCGGTCTCCGGGTCGGAGAAGAAGTCCGCCTCGGTAATCCACGCACCAATGTCGGACAGGAAGGTCGACAGGGTGGAAACGATACCGGTACGGTCTGGACAGCCGAGCGAGAAGATGTACTGGCGCTCGGTGGGAGTACCGCTATTTGCGGTGATGAGAGAGCGAGTCATTCTCGGTATCTTACCTGCTAGCTAAAGGTAAGTTCGCTCACGGTCGACAAAGGCAGATTTGCGCCCGTCAGCGTCAACGCCAGGCCCTCCCCTGTGACGTGTGCTTCCTCCACCTGCATACCGTGGCCGATGTCGTAGCTCAACAGCGTACCGCTCGCTTCTCCCAGCCAGCCGGCCAGGCCATCGAGGTTTAAGCCGAGGATTGAGCCGCCCTCCAAGTTGATTTCGATATGACCGCCGTTGGCAATCGGGCGGAACTTGGAGGTCGCAAATCCGGAGGCGAATTCAATGTTGAACAGGCCTTCGTCCGGCAACGGCGTGATTGTGGAAGCGCGTACACCGCTTTCCCGGTTAATTAGCGCCTGCAGCAGTTGAGGTGGGATTGTGACGTCTACTCGCAGCGACTCTGCCGTCGGATCCGCACGATTGCTCAGATCCACGTTTTCCAGGTGCACTTCCGCTGCCGGGTCACCGTTGATCTCCGGTGCGCCACCCAGCGCCTCCGGGTTCTTGACCTCCAGTGTGTTCGGAGTGGACAGATCCATCGAGGGCACTGACTTGGTGGCCAAGGCGAGCAGCATCGGGCGGGTGCCGAAAGAAACCTTGGGGTCTTCAGTGACCGTCGCACCACGCTCTTCGGCGGAGGTGCGGTAGCCGTCGGAAATCTCCTTGCTCACGAACATCCGGACGCCGATTTCGCCGGCGATCGCAATGAGCGCCACCACGATGATGACACCGAGGACGGTGGGCAGGACTTTGACGCTCGACGAGCGTTTAGCAGAACTCATGGTTCCCAGTCTTGCTTAACGACGGCTCCGTCGCTACCACTTATCTTCGCCCGGTATCCGTCCCCTCGGTGTCGCCCCGGAGTGCCCCCCCCAGTGCGCAACCTACTTAGCGACGTAGTCCGCCAGCACAGCGGTCTCAGCGTTGAGGACGCGTTCCAGGTACGGAGCTGCCTTCTCCTCGAGCTTGCCACCGAGCAGCGGCACGTTGATGGCGAACTCGGAGTTGGTGGTCAGCACGGAACCTTCACCCTGGGCGGTGAGCTTCTGGGACGCACTGAAGGACGCCGGTACGCCCGAAGCTTCTGTGGTCACAGTAGAGGTCGCGCCGTCGTCGTTAAGCGGGCTGATGACGAACGTGCGCGTCATGCCGACCCCGGACTTAACGAACTTCTGCGCCTGCGCCGGAATCTTGTCAGCAGAGACGGTCTGGCGAATCACGACGGTGGTGCCAGCGTCGGTGGTCTCGAACTTTTCCACCTTGCCGTCAGCTGCCGAGAAACGGTTTGCGACCTTCTCCCAGAAACCGGCGTCGGTGAGGGCCTCGTAAACCTTCTCAATCGGCTGGTCGAAGTTGACGGTGTGCGTGTTAGTCGTAGTCATGCGCTTGATGATACGTAATTTGCACTACGCTAGGGGCGTGGAAAATCTCGACCAATCGCCGAACCCAATTCACCTGACCTCCGACATGGAAGAAGCCATCGATGGGCTTGCGGGGCTAGAGGGGGTGGAGCTCAGCACGCATACCGCTTTCGCGGATTTGACGACGCTCCGCCTCGGCGGGGTGCCGCGTGCCGTCGTCCGGTGTAGCACGACGGACGCTGTGGTCGATGTTGTACGCACGCTTGACGACGCTAACGTGCCCCTCCTCATCGTGGGAGGCGGATCCAACCTGGTGGTGGCCGATGAACTCGAGCCGCTGGTGGCTGTGGTGATCGAGGCCGACAACGTGACCATGAGCACTCGCGGACACGGGCTGGAGTCCGTGTCGGCAATCGTGGAGGCCGAGGCCGGTGCGGTCTGGGACGAGGTCGTGGCGATGAGTGTCGACGCAGGTTTTGGCGGCCTGGAATGCCTGTCGGGTATTCCGGGATCGGCCGGAGCCACTCCGGTGCAAAACGTGGGCGCCTACGGTGCTGAGGTGTCGCAGGTCCTGGACGCGGTGCAGCTTTACGACCGCGCAACCGGCTCGGTCGAGTGGGTGGAACCGGAGTCTCTCGACCTTTCCTACCGCTACTCGAACCTGAAGTTCACCGCACGGGCAGTGGTGCTGGCCGTGCGGTTCGAGCTCAGTGTGGATGGCATGTCCGTGCCACTTCGCTATGGCGAACTGGCGCGGCGCCTGGGCGTCGACGAGGCCGAGGCTGCGGCTGGCGAGATTCGCAGGCCGGCTGAGTTGGTGCGTGAAAAGGTGCTTGAGCTGCGCCGGAGCAAGGGCATGGTGCTCGAAGATGCTGACCGCGATACCTGGTCCGCGGGTTCTTTCTTTACCAACCCGATCATTCCGGAGAACTCGGTGGAGGCCGTGCGTGCAAAGGTTGCCGCGCTGCGTGGGGCCGATGAGGCCGCGAATATGCCCGCATTCCCCGCTGGCCCCGGCCACGAGGGAGCCGTGAAGCTCTCGGCGGCGTGGCTTATCGAGCGCGCCGGGTTCCCCAAGGGCTACCCCGGTGACGGTGCGCCCGCGCGACTGTCGACTAAGCACACTCTTGCCCTGACCAACCGCGGGGAGTCCGGCGACGGTACGCCTACGACCGCCGCCGACTTGGTGGCTTTAGCGCGCGATGTGCGCGCTGGTGTGGAAAAGGCCTTCGGCGTGACCCTGGTGCCCGAGCCGGTGTGGGTCGGCGTGAGCATCGACTAGGCCCGCGGCGGGTGGCTGATGGCCAGTGGGGGGGGCGGACTGGAGAGGCTGGCGGGACTGCTGGGGCTGACCGGGGCGCTGGGGCTGATAGAACCGCCGGGTAGTCCTCAGTTTGCGCTCCCGGGCCTTCTCCCAATGGCGGGGATAGAGAAAGTGACTAGGTTTATGACATGTGAATAGTATTCACCCTCAGTTTTTTGTCATAAACCTAGTCACTAAGTCTGGGGGGAGCCGGGGTCCGCCTTAAAGGGATAGGAGCCCGCTCTACTCAGGCCCCTATCCCAACTACAAAACCACCGTGAACTAATGGTGCTTGCGGTGGGAAAGCGAATCGACGCTCTGGCCCTTCTGCTCCAGCTGCGTGAGCAGCACGTCGCGGACATCGCGGCGGCGGACCTTGCCCATCTGGTCGCGAGGAAGTTCCTCCAGGTGGAAGAATGCGCGCGGCACCTTGTACCGGGTCAGGTTGTCGTAGCAGTGGTCGCGGTAGGCGTCGGAATCCAGTCGGGCGTAGTCAGCAAGGGTGATGGCGGCCACGACCATCTCGGAGCCGTCACTCTTCGGGAGGCCGACGACCGTGGCATCGGTGATGTCTGGGTGGGAGAGCAGTACTTCCTCGACCTCGGCCGGGTAGACATTGAAGCCACCGGTGATGATGACCTCCTTGATGCGGGCAACCAGCTTGATGAAGCCGTCCGACTCCATGACTCCGACATCGCCGGTGCGGTACCAACGATCGCCAGCGGGAAGCTCAGCAGGCCCATCGGTGAAGGACTTCTCCGTTGCCTCCGGGAGGTTGAGATAACCGGCGAAAACCTGTGGGCCTCGGACGATGACCTCGCCCTCCTCGCCGTCAGCGCGGAGCTTGGTGGGATCTTCGGGGTCAACGATGGCAACCTCGGTGTCGGGGAATGGCAGGCCAACGTAGCCCGGGCGGCGGTTGCCGTCCATCGGGTTGCCGACGATAATCGGTGACGTTTCGGTGAGGCCGTAGCCTTCGACAAGGCGCCCGCCAGTGAGTTTCTCCCACTTCTGTACAAGGGAAACCGGCAGGGTAGCGGCGCCACAGAAGGCAAACTTTACCCCGGAGAGGTCGACATTATCGCGCTCGGCGGCTTCGACAATCTTCTCGTAGAGAGTCGGCACACCAGGCACCCATGTCGGGCGATTGTTCTTCATCACCTTCATAATCAGCGGAATCTCCGGTGCCGGCACCAGCACCAGTTCAGCGCCAATCAGCATGGACAAGTTGGTGACAATGGTCAGGCCGTAGGCATGGAACATTGGCAGGATGCCGAGGGAGATTTCCCGCTCCTTGCCAAGGCCCGGCACCCAGGCCTTGCCCTGCAGAATGTTGGCGACCAGCCCGCGGTGGCTCAGCTGCGCGCCCTTTGGCGAGCCCGTGGTGCCAGAGGTGTACATCATCACTGCAGTGTCATCGGCAATGATGGATTCATCGGCCTGGAGGTCGTGGCCGTCTCCGCCGACGGCGTCGTGAAGCAAAGCGTCAAAACCCATGACCTGCGGTGCGGAGGAGTGCAGCTTAGCGCGGGCGGCGCGGAGTTTCGGCAGCGGGATCGACAGGGCGGTGCGCATGACAAACGGCAGGTCCTGCAGCATATTGACCGCGATGATGGTCTCGAGCGGGGTGTTGTTGCGGAGGTCTTCAAGTACGGGGACGATCTTGTCCCAGCAGATGGCAAAGCGGGCGCCGTGGTCGTTGAATGGGTGGCGCAGTTCGTGGGCGGTGTAGAGGGGGTTGTGCTCTACGGCAACAGCGCCGAGGTGCAGAACTGCCCAGTAGGCGATGACGTGCTGCGGGCAGTTCGGCATGAGCAGTGCCACGCGATCGCCTTTGCGTACGCCAAGTGCGCGCAGGCCGGCGGCAACGCTGCGAACCTTGGCATCCAGCTCGGCGTAGGAGGTGGAGCGACCGAAGAAGGTCAATGCCTTGCGGCGCGGGTGGTTGCTCAGAGTGTGGCGGTAGACGTCTAGGAGGGTGTCGAAGTTGTAGTCGATGTGGGGTGGGGTCCACTCCGGATACAGGTTCAGCCAGGCCTTGGAGGCCGCAGCGTTGGGTGTGGAACCGTGAGCTGGGGCAGAGTCATTTGCAGCGTGTGAGCTGGATGTATCGGCCATGGGGTCCTCCTAAAGTTTTGTTTATCGCCTGACTATGTCGTGAGGTGATAATAACCTACGACGTAGTAGGTATCGACCTCTATTGTGCCCTACGTCGCACTGCGATGCCGGAATTCCTATACACGTATTTGAGGTACTCATTTGCGGGGTTGCCCCTGGCATAGGCACTCTGGGCAGTATGAGCGAAATATTTCCGGCGGCAACGGAGGGCGCAGACGCAGCCACCCCAAGCACCACCTCTAATACCCCGGCGTGGCCGAACCGCATCGCGATGATCTCCATGCATACCTCTCCGCTGGAGCAACCGGGCATCGGTGACGCTGGCGGCATGAATGTCTACGTGCTGCGCACCTGCGAGGAGTCGGCGCGACGCGGTGTGAAGGTGGATGTTTTCACTCGCGCCACGCGTTCCAGCGATGGACCGGTGATTCAGGTCAGTGAGAATTTCCGTGTCATCAACATAGTGGCTGGCCCATATGAGGGGCTGGAGAAGTCAGACCTGGCTACGCAGATGCCGGCTTTTGCTGGCGGGGTTATTGAGTTCGCCCGCAAACAGGGGATTGAATACGACCTGATTCATTCGCACTACTGGCTCTCTGGCCAGGTGGGGTGGTTGCTGTCGGATTTGCTTGATATTCCGTTTGTGCACACGGCGCACACGCTGGCGGCGGTGAAGAACCTCCATCTAGCAGAGGGGGATACGCCAGAGCCTGAATCGCGTCGTATTTGTGAGCAGCAGATTGTGGACAATGCATGCCGGCTCATCGTCAATACAGATGCCGAAGCTAAGCAGCTCGCGGATCTCCACGATGCCGACCCGTGGCGCATCAATGTCGTGCCGCCCGGGGTGGACGTGGAGCTCTTTTCGCCGGGCAGCGATCGTGCCACCGAGCGGTCCCGTCGTGAGCTGGGCATCCCGTTGCACACTAAGGTCATTTTGTTCGTTGGTAGGCTGCAGCGGCTGAAGGGGCCGCAGGTATTGCTGCGCGGTGTTGGCGAGCTCATGCGTCGCTATCCCGCCACTAATGTCCGAGTGATTATCTGCGGTGGCCTGTCCGGTTCTGGGGTGCACGCGCCCGACGAGTTCACCAATCTCGCCGCGGAAGAGGGGATCGATCACCTAGTCCGTTTCATGCCCCCACGCCCGCCGCAGGACCTGGCGAAGCTCTACCAGGCCGCAGACATCGTCGCCGTGCCCAGCTACAACGAAACTTTCGGGTTGGTGGCGATGGAGGCTCAGGCCACCGGCACTCCCGTTGTCGCGGCGAATGTTGGCGGGCTCTCCATCGCTGTCGACGATGGGGTCAGCGGTTTGCTTGTCGACGGTCACGAGCCCGCAGCCTGGGCCGATGCCCTCGGTCGCCTGGTGGAGGACGACGAGTTGCGCATTAAGTTGGCCACCCAGGCGCGCGAGCACTCCTTGGAGTTTTCCTGGCAAAAGACCGTGGATCGGTTGGCCGATGTCTATCATCGAACCGAACTCCAAAAGGAGAATTGTCCCGGCTCTATCCGGGATGCGGGTGGCTCTCGGTAGGTTTCGTTAGCTTCAGAATCGCCAGGGCCGTAGCCACATAAACAGGGAGATGATTCACGATGAGCACGGACATCCAAGGACTGCTGAAATTCCTCGGTGAGCAGCTAGAACGTCTCGGTGTTGAGCATGGCATTGCCGACAATGCCGCCGTGGTGGTTCTGCCTGGTAAGAAGAAGCTAAAGACCGTCGTTGGTCTCATCCCGGCGCCTGACTCCCTGCGTGTCGAAGCCTTCGTTTGTCGCGCTGTCGAAGAAAACCACGAGGCCGTCTACAAGTGGTTGCTGCAGCGCAATCGTCGTCTGTTCGGCATCGGTTACACCATTGACGCCGCAGGCGACATCTACCTGGTTGGTCAACTGCCGGCTCAGCTTTCCGACGATGACCTCGATCGCCTCCTTGGTCAGCTGCTGGAGACGGCCGATGGGGACTTCAACCAGATCCTCGAACGCGGCTTTGCATCGGCCATTAAGCGCGAGTGGGAGTGGCGGGTTGACCGCGGGGAAAACCTGGCCAATCTGGAGCAGTTCCGCCACATGGTTGAGTAGCCGGGGGTAGTAACCCACATAGCGGGGCAACGAACGGCGGGCTGTCCAGTTTTGGGGCACAATTGGGGGTATGAGCAATGGAAAACTGATTCTTGTCCGTCATGGCCAGAGTGAGTGGAACGCATCCAACCAGTTCACGGGCTGGGTCGACGTTGCACTGACCGACAAGGGCCGCGCTGAGGCAGTACGTGCCGGTGAGCTGCTCGTAGAGGCAGACCTGAAGCCGCAGGTGCTCTACACGTCGCTGCTGCGTCGCGCAATTAACACCGCACACATTGCCCTGGATACCGCTGACCTGGTGTGGATTCCGGTTATCCGTGACTGGCGTCTGAACGAGCGCCACTACGGTGCTCTGCAGGGTCTGAACAAGGCAGAGACCAAGGAGAAGTACGGCGAGGACCAGTTCATGTCCTGGCGTCGCTCTTACGACACTCCGCCGCCGGAGCTGTCGGATGACAGCGAGTTCTCGCAGGCTAATGACCCGCGTTATGCCAACCTGGATGAGGTTCCGCGCACGGAGTGCCTCCTGGACGTCGTCAAGCGTTTCATTCCTTACTTTGAAGAGGAAATCCTGCCGCGTCTGAAGGCCGGTGAGACTGTCATGGTGGCAGCTCACGGTAACTCGCTGCGTGCACTGGTCAAGCACCTGGACAACATCTCGGACGAGGACATTGCCGCTCTGAACATCCCGACCGGTATCCCGCTGGTTTACGATTTTGATGCTGAGGGCAAGGTTTTGAACCCGGGTGGCACCTACCTGGATCCGGAAGCTGCAGCTGCAGGTGCTGCTGCTGTTGCCGCTCAGGGCAACAAGTAAATATGTAGGTGATTGATAGGCCGATAAGGGGCGCAGCCAAGTGAGGCTGTGCTCCTTGGTTTATTTAGGGCTAGCGAGCGCAATAGTTTTTCAGCGCGCGCGGATTGTGAAAAGAGCTTAGGGTAAGACCCGTGTCAAAAATCATTATCGCTGCTCTACTAGGTGCTGCGGTTATGGCAGCTGTGCTGATTCTTGGTGGAGTTGTCTCAGGTGCCTATAACGCCGCTCGGCGCCAGAGGAGCGACGAGGAAAGTACAATAACCACCATGGCGCAGGTCATGCACCTGGCCATTCAGAAGTCTCCGACGGGGGTGGTGGTCGTTGACATCTCCCGTGATTTGATTTTGTCCAACTCCATGGCGCACAAGTTGGGGCTGGTTTATGAGCGCCGCCTGAATGATGTGGGCTGGGAAGCTGCAGAAAAGGTTTTTGACTCGCAGGAGGACCAGGAGCTGACACTGGTGTTGCCGTCGCGCCGGGCAGGGGCGCCGGACACGATCGTCCGTTGCCAGCTGACTCCGCTGTCACTGGTGGATGACCGTTTTGTGGTGATTTACGCGGCGGATGTCTCCGAACAGGCTCGCATGGAAGCCGCACGACGTGACTTTGTGGCCAACGTTTCCCATGAGCTTAAGACTCCCGTGGGGGCTATCAGTCTGTTGGTTGAGGCGTTGAATGAAGCTACCGACGACCCGGTGGCAGTGCGTCACTTTAGTGAGAGTCTGACGCAGGAGTCCAAGCGGATGTCGACGATGATTACGGAGCTCATCTCGCTGTCGAAGCTGCAGGGGGCGGAGCCGCTGCCGGACATGTCGCCCGTGAAGGTTGAAGAGATCGTCCAGGCAGCGGTGCGTCGTAACCAGATGCTCGCGGAGCAAGCGGGTATTGAAATCACCGTTGACTGTGAGCCGGAGTTGGTCGTTGAAGGTGATCGCAGCCTGCTGATCACTGCGGTGTCCAACCTGATTTCAAACGCCATCAACTACTCGCCAGAGGCCACGCCTGTGTCCGTGACTGCAGTCACGGAGGATAACGACACCGTCGCTATCCGTGTAACTGACCGCGGTATTGGCATTTCTCAGGCGAACCAGAAGCGCATCTTCGAGCGCTTCTTCCGTGCGGATAAGGCACGCTCGCGGGCGACAGGTGGTACAGGTCTGGGCTTGGCAATTGTTAAGCACGTCGCAGCGAACCACAAGGGAACCGTCAAGCTGTGGAGTCGACTGGGCACTGGATCGACCTTCACCATTGAGCTACCGCTGATGGACAAGACCGGTTCCGCGTCGAATGACGGCGATGTATCTGCACGTTTGCCAATCGGGCACACTCCGCCTGCGGGTAAACTTGTGGCTAAGAAAAGCGCGCAGCGTGGTACGGGCAAAACCCGCGGCAAGGATAAGGATTCCCAGAACAAGGATTCCAAGGAAGGAATGAAGTAATCCGTGACTGAGGTACTTATTGTCGAAGACGAGACGGCTTTGGCGGAGCCGCTAGCGTTTCTGCTGCAGCGCGAGGGATTCGAGGTGCGGATGGCCGCTGACGGCCAGGAAGCACTTGCAGGATTTTCCAAAGCAGAACCGGACATTGTGCTGTTGGATCTCATGCTGCCAGGTATGAGTGGCACCGAGGTCTGCAAAAACATCCGCTTAAAGTCCTCTGTCCCAGTGATTATGGTCACCGCCCGTGACACTGAGATTGACAAGGTCGTCGGCCTCGAAATTGGTGCGGATGACTATGTGACCAAGCCTTATTCCTCTCGGGAGCTTATTGCCCGTATCCGGGCTGTGCTGCGACGCGGTCGTCACGACGACTCCGACGATGTCGAGGAGATCTACGAGGAGGTCTTGCGCGGCGGCCCGGTCGTGCTGGATGTCGAGCGCCACGTTGTCACCGTTGACGGCGATGATGTCGCAATGCCGCTCAAGGAGTTCGACCTGCTGGAGTACTTGCTGCGCAACCGTGGTCGTGTGCTGACCCGCGGCCAGCTCATCGATCGCGTCTGGGGCTCCGACTACGTCGGCGACACCAAGACGCTGGACGTACACATCAAGCGCCTGCGCTCCAAGATTGAGCGCAATCCTTCCTCGCCTGAGTTCCTGGTCACCGTTCGCGGCTTGGGTTACAAGTTCGAGGACTAACGCAGCTAACTGCTGCCGATGCTCTCCGCCGGCGATCTGATGAATCCTCGACGTTAAACCTCGTCCGGTGCCAGCCCCTCGGCCGCTGCGCGTGTGGCCGGGTGAATCGCCAGCAGTGGGTAGCCACTCGGCCCGAAAGCCTTGGCCGCGCCCGCTATTTCTCGGGCACGGCAGTGCTCCGCCAGAATTTCGTAGCACTCTTCGCCGATGAGCTCTATTAGCTCGGACTTGTGCGTGCGCCACACCGGCTCGCCACCGGTATGTGTGGCCGGCGCGCCCGTGCAGAACCATTCAAAGTCCTCGCCGCCATCGCCCCAGGCACGACGATCGTATTCGGTAATGGTCGTGCGCAGAATCTCCTGGCCGTCCGGGCGTTCCTCCCAGTCCTCCAGTCGGCGCAGCGGCACCTGCCAACACACATCCGGCTTGACCTTTACGGGGTCAATGTCGTTGGCCATCGCCCATTGGTGGATGGCACAGCCCGCACCATTGCGCCATCCGTCACGGTTGGCAAAAATGCAGGCATTCTTCACGACCTTCGTTTTCAGAGCAGGCTCAGGCTCTCCGTTTTCGTCGTCAAGCTCGTCCCATACTAACCACGGTTCCAACGGTTCGGAGGGGTCGGTTTCGTAGGTTTCAAGCCACTTCAGAGTTTGTTCGGGGCGGTTCTGCCACCACTGGGGCTCTGCGGAGTCGCCTTCCATTCGCTTTACGACGTCAATAACCCTCTCGCGGTCTTCTTCGTCGGTGATAAAGGCGCCATGGCCGCAGCATCCGACATCCGCGTTCGCGGAGTCGATGCCCTGGCAAGCGGAGGTGCCGAAAGCGCATTGATAGGAGCTCATCAACCAGGTTAGGTCGCAGGTGATGATGTGTTCTGGGTCCTCCGGGTGGGCGAACTCGAACCACTCGCGGGGAAAGTCATAGGCGACTTCAGCGGGAGACGGTTGCGGTCCGCGACCGGGGCGGGGGTGGGGTTGATTCACACCAATACACCGTAGACCGTCTAACCTACTAAGAGTGAGATTAGGTGTATTAGATGTAGGTAGTAATACCGTCCACTTGGTGATGGTGGACGCCCGCCGGGGCGGACATCCGACTCCGATGAGCGATTCCAAGTCGACGATGAAGCTGGTCGAGTACCTGGATAAGGACAACAACCTGTCCAAGAAGGGCATTGACAAGCTGACGGGCTACGTCGCTGAATCCAAGGAATTGGTTGAGCAGATGAAGTGCGAAGAGATGATTAGCTTCGCCACTTCAGCTGTTCGCGATGCCACGAATGCGGACGAGGTTCTCGCCCACGTTGAGAAAGAAACTGGCATTAAGCTGCAGATTCTCTCCGGTGAGGATGAGGCTCGTCTGACCTTTTTGGCAGTACGGCGCTGGTACGGCTGGTCTGCTGGTCGTCTAATCAACCTGGATATCGGTGGCGGTTCTCTTGAGCTGACGTCGGGTACTGATGAAGATCCGGAGGCGGCGTACTCGCTGCTGCTCGGTGCGGGGCGTTTGACCCACGAGTGGTTCGAGACCGATCCGCCGGAGCGCAAGAAGATTGACCTGCTGCGCGATTACATTGATGCTGAGCTCGCTGAGCCAGCGCGTCATCTGCGTACGCTTGGTGAGCCGGACTTGGCTGTCGCCACCTCGAAGACTTTCCGCACTCTCGCCCGCCTGACCGGTGCGGCGCCTTCCGCCGCTGGTCCCAGGGTTAAGCGCACTCTGACTGCCGCTGGTTTGCGCCAGTTGATTGCGTTTATTTCCCGCATGACGGCGGCTGACCGTGCTGAACTTGAGGGTGTTAGTGCGAATCGTTCTCACCAAATTGTCGCAGGTGCTCTCGTTGCAGAGGCTAGTATGCGAGCATTGGGATTAGAGAAGGTCGAGATTTGTCCTTGGGCGCTGCGCGAGGGCATCATCTTCCGACGACTGGACAGTGACCTATACGGAAAGGGTTGAGATGAGCGAGGAAAAGCTCACCGTTGCCGAACTGCTGGCGCGGCGGCAGAAGGAGGGAGCCCCCTCTGAACCACCGCGGCGCCGCCGTCGACGCAGCCTTGAAGAAGGCGGTGTGTCCGTTCAGGAACTCACCGGCTCAATCCCTCGTGTAAAGGCCGACGAACCGCGACGTGGTGCTCACGCTCTTTCCAACGCAGACGACGACCAGACGACTACGAGCGATCTGCTTGCCGAAGAAGCTGCGGCCAACGCCGCCGAAGAAGCGCAGGCAGCCGAACCGGAGGTAGAAGCTCCGGAGCACTCGGAGGCTGTCGCTGATTCAGTGGTAGTTGCTGAAGGGGCGGATTCTTCGGAGCATGAGGTTCAAGCTGAGGCCGAGGCTGAAGCTGCTGCTCAGGAAGAAGAGGAGTCGGAAGTAGCTGAGGCTGATGCCGAGGTCGCTGAGGCCGAGGTCGCGGAGGCCGAGGTCGCGGAGGCCGAAGCTGACGAAGTTACCGAAGTTGCTGAAGAACCGGCTGCTCCGGTAGCACCGGCAGCTTCGCAGCAGGAGCAAGCCGCGCAGAGCACACCAACTGCGCAGCCAGCAGCCCCGGCGGTGCCATTGGCAATTCCGATGGAACCCCGTCCGGTCATGGTCAACTCCGAGCGTTCGGAGATTACCTACACCTTCACCGAACTGCGTGACATGGCAGACGAGTCGCAGCAGATTGGGGAGCCGGGGCCAGTCGCTCGTGCAGTACTCACCGGTTCCAACGCTTACGACGACCGTCCGACCGCCTCCATTCCGGTTGTCCAGGACAATGTCAACGAAGAGTCCGAGGTATCCGCTGAATCGGATGACGTCGACGGTGAACAGCTTGCTGAGGCTGAAGCCGCTCAGGAAACCGCTAGCTTCGAGGCTGCCGACGCTGACGCCGATACCGGTGCCGCTTCCAAGGCGGCAGTGGCAGCCGCTGTTGCTCCTGAAGTTGCACAGGCGGAAGACGCACAGGCCGATATTGAGCAGGCCGAGGACGCCCCCGCTGAGGCTGCACAGGTCGAGACCACACCGACCCAGGCCGCAGCTGACGAGAAGCAGGCGGAGCCCCGGGACGTCGTTAAGCGTGAAGAATCCAAGAGCTCCAAGGGCAAGGCCGTCGCGCGCGATGGCTACGCTGAGGACAATTCCCTCTCGGTGCCGTTGCTGCTAATCCAGGTTTTCGTGGGTCTGATTGCTGGTGCATTGGTGTTCCTGGGCTTCACCATGGCCTGGTCGTCGCTGCCAAAGATCGTGGTTGTCATCATGGCTCTCGTGGTCGCTGGTGGCTTCGCGGGAATGGCGAACTACCTGCGCCGTGAGAAGGACAAACTGACACCGATTCTCGCGGGACTTGTCGGTTTGGCGCTGACATTTGGCCCCTGGATTCTCTTCCAGTTGTAGTGGGGTCAACAGAATAATCATCACCTGATGCAGGGGTCGGAAGCGTAGTTTTCCGGTCCCTGCATTCGCATGTGTGGGCCAGTTTTGGCACACTTAGCGTCCATGACAAGAATTGCTGTAATTGGTGGCGGAAAGATTGGTAGCGCACTCGTCGGTGGTCTCATCGACGGTGGTGTCTCGCCTTCCTCGATTTATGTGGTGGGGCGCACCAAGGAGAGCCTGGCCGGTCTGAAGGAGACCTACGGCATTGTCGATGCCGACGACCCAGTAGGGGCCGTCGACGGTGCCGACGTGGTGTTCTTGTGCGTAAAACCGTACTTGATTATCGACATGCTCGAGCAGATTGCCGACGTGCTCGATGACTCTGAGGTCGACACCATTGTGGTGTCGATGGCGGCTGGCATCACGCTGGACAAGATGGAAAGCGTCTGTGCTGTCGGTACTCCGGTGATCCGCGTCATGCCGAATACCCCGATGCTGGTGGGCAAGGGGGTCTGTGCAGTCGCGCCGGGCCGCTTTGTCACGGAGAGCCAGACCGACGAGGTTGTCGAACTGTTGAAGAAGGTCGGCAGCGTTGAGGTTGTCGATGAGTCGCTGATGTCTGCAGTCACTGCAGTCTCGGGCTCCGGTCCGGCTTACTTCTTCCAGTTCGTCGAGGCGATGACCGACGCGGGTGTGAACCTGGGGCTCAAGCGTGATCAGGCTAAGCGTCTGGCGTCGGCTACGGCTGCTGGTGCGGCTGAGATGATGATGCAGGAAGGTGCGGACCCGACTGCGCTGCGTGCCGATGTCACTTCGCCGGGCGGTACAACAGCTGCGGCCACCCGAGTTTTCGAGGAAGAGGGCATTCGTCGCGCGGTGCATCGTGCGCTGCAGGCTTGCTATGACAAGGCCAACGAGATGGGTAAATAAGCATTTCGCCGAGTAGAGGCGGGTGTACAAGTAACCCCAATATTTGGGGCATTGGAAATGGTCAGGGGCAGTAGCTAATCCGATACGCAGGGACGATGGGTTAGTCACAACTGTCACACCATTCGCCAATGCCCCTATTTTTTATCAAAAATCGCACCGGCACCTTGCCTACCGGTAGGATATGAAAAGCACGTGCGTGTCACGATTTTCTGCAGGAGGGGAAGCCTGCAGCGCGTCGCGTGCGCTGAAGGGAATATTTACTAATGCAGAATGCAGATAAAGGCACCTTTCTGACCGTTGCAGAAGTTGCTGACATCATGCGCGTATCCAAGATGACCGTCTACCGCCTGGTTCACGCTGGCGAGCTGCCGGCAGTGCGCGTTGGCCGTTCTTTCCGCGTCCATGAGTCCGCAGTCAAGGAATACCTGGACTCCTCCTTCTACAACGCGGGTTAATTTTTTCTGCCTTTAAGCGGGGCTGTTTGACCTGAACGCATATGTCCCCGCTATGATTAATCCGATTAGTACATGGTGCTGTGCTGCGCCCCTGTTTCCTATCGTCTTCAAGTCATGAAGTATCTAGCTGTGAAGGCGGAAGGAAAAAGGGCGTGACATCTCGGCGGTTGTAAGGCCGCATTGAGTACGCCGCCATTGTGCAAGAAAAGAAATTTCCGTCAACGAATAGCGAGGTCGAGCCGATGGGTTCCGTCATTAAGAAGCGTCGCAAGCGCATGTCGAAGAAGAAGCACCGCAAGATGCTTCGCCGTACCCGCGTGCAGCGTCGTAAGCTCGGCAAGTAAGCCAGCATTCCTGCCGTTATCGCAGGAGCGCGCGTGCTGCGTCGCGTACACGTTTTAAAAGCAGAACCCGCCCGGTCTCGTTGAGATAGGGCGGGTTTTGTCGTTGGGGGCTAATCACGGGCTGCCGATTACGGGCTGCAAATGTGAAACTGTAGGAGTTTATGACACTTTCATGCCATTTTTCGAGCCATTTTTGTCATAAACGCAGTCACTAACTCTCGAGTGCGCCTAGCAGCGTTTAACTTTCCTTGTTCGCGTCCCACAGTCGCTTGCCGACGAGTCCCGCGCCCCCGACAGCTCCTGCCAGCAGTGCTCCGATCGAGAGCCACCGCATCGTGGCGAAGGTTGCGGAGCGGAAGTGACGGTAGTCGTAGACAGTCCACCCCATCTTTTGGGCGTAATTCCGCAATTTGCGGTCCGGGTTGATGGCCACGGCGGTGCCTACCATGGACAGCATGGGAATGTCGTTGGCGGAATCTGAGTATGCCGTGCAGCGAGACATGTCCAACCCGGAGGAGGCCGCCAGAGCTGCCACCGCGTGCTTCTTGCCCGGGCCGTGGAGAATATCGCCTACCAGGCGGCCAGTGAACTTGCCATCTTTGACCTCGGCGACCGTGCCAAGGGCGCCGGTCAGTCCGATGTGCTTAGCGATAACCTGGGCCAGCTGCACCGGGGTGGCGGTGACCAGCCAGACCTCTTGGCCAGCCTGGATATGTAGTTCCGCAAGATCGCGGGTGCCCTGGTAAACGCGGTCGCTGATCTTTTCTTCAAAGATTTCTTCGCCGAGTTTGACCATTTCATTCACATCGTGGCCGGCGAAAAACTCCAATGCCTGTTCACGGGCCTTAGCTACGTCGGCGGCGTTTTCCGCGCCTGAGATTCGGAATTTCAGCTGCTTCCAAATCATGCCGGCCAAATCGCGCTTCTTGATGAAGCCGCGCTCGACCAAACCCATGGCAAAGAGGAAGATTGATGCGCCCTGGACAAGCGTGTTGTCCACATCGAAGAAAGCGGCTGCGCCCTGATCGCGTTCGACACCTGGAATGGGCTGCGAGAGCACACGTGCACCGCCAGCGGCATCTTCGGCACCCGCTACACTGCGAAATCCCGTAGCCAGTTCTTCGCCGCCGACGTCGTAGACCTCGCCGAGAGCTTCCAGTGCATTGGCAGCCGCTGCAGCACCAGCTTCCTCCTGTG
Organism: Corynebacterium sp. MSK035; assembly: GCF_030232615.1. NCBI lineage: Bacteria > Bacillati > Actinomycetota > Actinomycetes > Mycobacteriales > Corynebacteriaceae > Corynebacterium > Corynebacterium sp. MSK035. The sequence continues at coordinate 43,367 of NZ_JASPJP010000009.1, read as the reverse complement.
CTTCATCATTGAGCGGAGCGAGAACTACCTGCTCGAGGAAGTTGCGGACGTTACCCTGCGAGGACGCAAGGTCACCCAGCATGTCGATGGGGAAGGGGGAGCGGTTGTCGGCACTGAACTCACTCACGGCACGAAAATCTCTTTCCACGGTGTATGCAACCGACATCCGTTATCGGAAGCTCTTGTTGAATAGTATCCGCTCTTTAGGCAAAGCTGCGCGCTGAGATTCAAGGAGCGGATGGGGCAAGGATAAGAAGAGTCACTTTTGCAGGGGAAGTGTGGGGAGGGGGACGTCGTAAAGCGAAACAGTCGACCTTTAGACTGGCCGTTATGGTGACTGTGACGGTGATGAGTAGGAAGACGTGCGGTTCGTGCGCCCGAGTGATTGCGCAGATTGAGCCGCTAGTTCGGGGCCAAAATGCGCAGTTCCAGGTGGAAGACGTCGATACCGATCCGAACTTGGCCATGGAATTTGGCGATCGCGTGCCGGTGATTTTGGTCAATGATGAGGAAATCGCTTGCTGGGAAATCGATGATGATGAACTCCTGGAAGCGATAGCGGAGGCCGAATAAGTTCGGGAGACAACTCTGCCGAACTGCTAGGAGCTGCGGAGACATGGCAGAATGTGGAGTAGTGGCAAAGAAGCAGGGGAGTGCTGCGAACATAGAGGTAGAGGCTAAGTAAAGTATGCCTTTGTTGTGACGAGATGGCAGAGTTGTCTAGCGTTAACAGTCATAGCTGTGTGAAAAAGCCCGTAGCGGGGCCTGTGAAGGAGCAATAGAGCGGTGAGTGTGCTTCTCGTCGGAATGTCGTACCGGTCTGCACCGGTGACCCTTCTTGAAAAGGTCTCCGTCGGTGAAACTGAGCGAGAGGCCATTTTGGCTCGGCTGGTCGCGGATGAAGCGATCAGCGAAGCGATGCTGTTGTCGACCTGTAACCGCGTTGAGTACTACGTGGTGGCCAACGGCTTCCACTCTGGGCTATCGGCCGTGGTCCGTGAAATTGTCGGTCGTACTGGGCTCGAACTCGATGAACTGACACCGCACCTCTATGTGCGGTACGCACAGGCCGCAGCGGAGCATGCCTTCTCGGTGTGTGCTGGTCTTGACTCGATGGTGCTGGGGGAACAGCAGATTATCGGTCAGCTTCGCAATGCTTACCAGGAAGCGGACGAAGCCGGCACCGTCGGTCGCATGCTGCATGACTTGGCGCAGAAGGCGCTGCACACAGGCAAGCGAGTCCACAGCGAAACACTGATCGATAATGCGGGCGCATCGATGGTCTCCGTGGCCATCGACGAGGCGATTGCTGCGCTGCATCCTGGGTTCAACTCTGGTGTTGACGTCGCTGAGGGTACCGATATTCTGGCCGGACGTTCGGCCCTTATCCTCGGCGCCGGTGCGATGAGTTCGCTGGCCGCCAGTTACCTGGGGCGCTGCGGCATTGATCGTCTGATTATTGCCAACCGCACCGTTGACCGGGCGCAGAACCTGGCTAACCACTCGATCGAAGCGGGCATCCCCGCTACTGCTATTGCGTTGCATGATTTCGCTGATGTCCTCGATGATGTGGACATTCTCGTCAGTGCCACCGGAGCCATGACGCCAGTGGTCTCAGCTGCAGATGTTGTCGACCACGGCCCGCTCGCCATCGTCGATTTGTCTATGCCTCGCGACGTCGCGGAGGATGTCTCCGGGCTTGAGGGGATCGCACTCTTCAACATCGAATTGCTGCAGATGACTCGCACGGAGGTTCCGGGTCGTGATGATGAGGCTGCAGCGCGCGACATTGTGGCCGAAGAGTTGGAGTCCTACCTCACGGCGCAGCGCGCAAGCGAGGTAGCACCGACTGTTCGTGCTCTGCGTGAGCGTGCGGCAGATGTGGCGGCGGCTGAGCTCGCTCGCTTGGAGGCGAAGACACCGGGTCTTACTCAAAAGGAACGTCGCGAGGTCGAATCCACGGTTCGCCGCGTCGTCGATAAGCTCTTGCACGCGCCAACGGTGCAGGTCAAGAAGCTTTCTAGCCAGCAGGGTGGTGGCAACTACGCGCTTGCCCTGCAGAAGCTCTTCGACCTGCCCCTATCCACCCCCTCTGGCCTGTATGCTGACACCGATATCCCCGCAGATCTCATGGTAGAGGGCCGAATTGGGCGGATGCAGGGATTTGAGCAGTATGGTCTTGACAGTAGTGCCATCATTGAAGGCGTTGCTGAAACCACCAAAAATTAACACCCGGAGGGAAACATGCCTGACCCAGCGACTATTCGTATCGGTACCAGGGGCTCGGAACTGGCCACGACACAGGCCGGTCACGTCCGTGATGCACTGATTGAGCTGGGACAGCCTGCAGAGCTGGTGATTGTAAAGACCGCCGGTGACCATAACCGCCACGACCCGGTGGAAAAGATTGGCATCGGTGTCTTCACCCAGGCGCTGCGTCATGCACTCCGCGAGGGGGTGTGCGACATTATCGTGCACTCGTTTAAGGACCTGCCGACCCTGCCGGAAGACGACATGATGGTCGCAGCCGTGCCGGAGCGCGTCGATCCGCGAGAAGCGCTGATTTCCCGCGATGCCACGCCGCTGATGGACCTGCCTGAGGGGGCTCGTGTGGGTACCTCCGCGCCGCGTCGTGTCTCTCAGTTGCGTGCGCTGCGCTCCGACCTGGAACTTGTACCACTGCGTGGAAACATCGAAACCCGCATGGGGCGCGTCTCTGAGGACTTGGACGCTGTCATTCTGGCTCGCGCCGGACTGGAGCGCACGGGTCGCCTCGGAGAGATTGCGGAATCCCTGGACGTGGACGTCCTCATGCCGGCCCCGGCTCAGGGCGCCCTGGCGCTGGAGTGCCGCACTGCTGACCGCGAAATTGTGGATATTCTGCGCAAGATTGACCACCCGGTGTCCCATGCCCGCGCTGTCGCTGAGCGCGCGGTACTCAATGAGCTGGAAGCGGGCTGCACCGCTCCGGTCGCGGCCTACTCAACCGTGAGCGACAGTGGTGAACTCACCCTGCAGGCGGGGGTGTTCGCACTCGACGGTTCGCGTCAGTTGCTCGAGACCGCTACCGCAAACGTGGATAAGGCCGATGAGCTTGGCCGGAAGGTTGCGGCGGCCCTGCTCGAACGGGGTGCTCATGAGGTAATGGGCGATACCCTGCGGGAATCTCAAAAGTAGCCGGTTAGTTAATTTGGCTCAAACCCTTTATGCTAATAGGCCTGTATGCATGCCGTTGGGATAAGGGTTTCCTTCGTGTGCTCGCATGTGAGATTCAGGTGTCCACCTGCCACTCACATGCGTTGGCGCATGTCCGCTTTCTTCCTTCAAGACTCATCGGCACGAAAAGTGAACAACCAATAGAAAAGAAATCACTCCGCAACGATGAACACCTCCCTCCCCTCAGCAACGGGACGCATCCTGTTCGTCGGCGCTGGTCCTGGAAATCCCGACCTGCTGACGCTTCGCGCCCGTGAGATTCTCGCAGACACCGCTATCGCCTACGTCGACGCCGATGTCATGCCGGGGGTTCGAGAGCTCGTCGCAACCGATGTGCCTGTTCCTCCCGAGCTGCTGAAGGAAGCCGAGGAAGAGTACGAGCGCATGTGCGCCGCAGCCAAGGCCAAGGGATCTCGTCGTAAGCCGCCGCGTCCGGCACCACCGACCGCCGCAGATCTGCGCACGCCTATCGACGATCCCAAGAAGATGGCCAACCTGCTGGTCGAAGAAGCCGCTAAAGGCAATGACGTGGTGCGTTTGGTGGCAGGCAATCCGCTGACCAACGATTCGCTGCTGGCCGAAATCAACGAGGTCTCGCACGCCGATGTTGAGTTCCAGATTGTCCCTGGCATGTCCGTGCCCTCCACCGTCCCGGCATTTGCCGGTATCGCGTTGGGCTCGACGTACACGGAGACCGATCTCGGTCGCGCCGATGTGGACTGGGACGAGCTGGCCCAGGCACCACAGCCGCTGGTACTGCAGGCCGTGCAGGACGACCTGTCCGCCATTGCAACTGAGCTCGGCGAACGCGGCCTGCCGTCGTCGTTGCCGGTGTCGGTGACTGTCAACGGTACGACTCGTCTGCAGCGCACCTACGACGTCACGCTGGGCACCTTGGCGCAGCTCTCGGGTGACCTGGCCGGTCCGCTGGTGGTCACGCTTGGCAAGGGTGTGGACAATCGTTCGAAGTACTCATGGTGGGAAAACCGCGCTCTCTACGGATGGAAGGTGCTGGTCCCACGTGCCAAGGCGCAGGCAGGGCCGATGAGTGCCCGTCTCGTTGCGCACGGCGCCATCCCGATTGAGGTCCCGACCATCTCAATCGAGCCACCGCGCAGCCCGGCGCAGATGGAACGCGCCATCAAGGGGCTTGTCGACGGCCGTTACCAGTGGGTTGTCTTCACTTCCGTCAACGCCGTCACCGCAGTGTGGGAGAAGTTCCAGGAATTCGGTTTGGACGCGCGCTCCTTCGCCGGGGTCCGCATCGCAGCAGTCGGCCATCGCACCGCCGCTGCCATCCGCGATCTCGGCATCACTCCGGAGCTGCTTCCGGATGACACTCGTCAAAATGCCGCGGGCATTGTCGACGTGTTCCCGGAGTACATCGAGGATCTCGATCCGGTCAACCGCGTGCTGCTGCCGCGCGCCGATATCGGCACTGACGTGCTTGTCGACGGTCTGATTGATCTGGGCTGGGAAGTTGATGATGTGGTCGCTTACCGTACCGTGCGGGCAGCGCCACCGAGTGCGGATATCCGCGACATGATTAAGTCCGGTGGCTTCGACGCAGTGTGCTTTACCTCGGGGTCGACGGTGAAGAACCTGGTCGGCATCGCGGGTAAGCCGCATGCTCGCACCATCATTGCCTGCATCGGGCCGATGGCCGCAGCCACGGCTCGCGAGTACGGCCTGCGGGTAGATGTCGTGCCGGAGCGCGCAAGCATCCCGGAGCTGGTGGATGCGCTGGCAGAGCATGTTGCGCAACTGCGGGCGGCAGGGCAGCTGCCACCACCGCGCAAGAAGCGTCGTCGTTCGCGTAAAACCAAGGACTGAGCAGGGGCGTACCGGAGCGAGTTCGCGTTTTGATTAAGGTTGTCTTTATGACTACATCTGGAGCTTCTGAATCATCCCGCGAAATCGATCTCGAACAGTTTGGATTTCCTCTCCCGATTCGTCGCCCACGCAGGCTGCGCACCAACCCGGTGATGCGTGCGATGACGGCGGAGACGACACTGACTCCGAAGAATCTCATCCTGCCCATGTTTGTTGCAGATGGGATTGATGAGCCGAAGCCAATCAGCTCCCTGCCCGGGGTAGTGCAGCATACCGAGGACTCCCTGGTAGAAGCTGTGCGCGAGGCTGTTGAGGCAGGTATCTCGGCAGTTGACCTCTTCGGTGTCCCGCTGGATGCGGACAAGGACGGCGAGGGCTCTGAGTCCTGGAATCCGGAGGGCGTTCTCAACCGCGCTCTGCGTCGTCTCCGCGACGAGTTCGGGAATGACATTTTGATCATGGCCGACACTTGCCTGGATGAGTTCACTGACCACGGCCACTGTGGCGTGCTGGGCACGGATCGCTTCGGCAACACGGTCGTTGAGAATGACCGCACGCTGATTAACTACGTCAAGATGGCCGTTGCGCAGGCCGACGCCGGTGCACATATCGTGTCCCCTTCGGGCATGATGGACGGCCAGATTGCCGCCATTCGCGAGGGCTTGGATGCCGCTGGCCATGAGGATGTCTCCATCATGGCGTACTCGGCAAAGTACGCCTCCGCCTTCTACGGTCCATTCCGTGAAGCTGTGGGCAGCTCGCTGCAGGGTGATCGCCGTACCTACCAGCAGGATCCTGCAAACCGTCGTGAGTCCCTGCTTGAAGTGCAGCTCGATGTTGACGAAGGTGCGGACATGGTGATGGTCAAGCCGGCCATGAGCTACCTGGACATTCTGCGCGAGGTCGCGGATATGTCGCCGGTGCCGGTTGCCGCTTACCAGGTCTCTGGTGAGTACGCGATGATTCACGCCGCTGCCGCCAACGGGTGGATTGACCTGGATGCTGCGATGATGGAGGCAGTTCTGAGCATTCGCCGTGCCGGTGCGGAGCAGATTTTGACCTACGCAGCGGTGGACTTGGCGAAGAAGCTGCGCGCCCAGTTCTAATTCGCTCGGGTGAACGTGCAGTAGTAAATATCGAGAAGTGGACGGATGACTAAAGAAGAGAAGAAGCCCGCAATTCCCGAGCAGGTCGAGGGAGCTAGGCAGGCGTGGCGGGTTACGGCCGTGTTGCAGCTGCTCGTCGCTGCGGTAGCTACGGTGACCTACTGGCTGCATCCGGAAATGCTGATGAGCCCCTCAACCGCTAAGGAGAATTTCCCGGGTTTCAGCGAGGGCCAGATTGATGCTGCCATGAAGGCGACTATCGTTATCGCGTTCTTTTTCGCAGTGGGGCTTTGCATCGCGTTCTTCGCCATTATCGAGCGAATGCGCAAGGGGAGCGAAGGTGCTCGCACCGTGCTGGTTATCGGCTCGCTTTACCTGGCACTGTCGGCGCTGATGTCCTTCTTCTCTTCTACGGCTTCAGAATCGGGAGTGCCGGCATCCCTCGTTCTTATCAGCGGAATTGTGCGAATCGCCTCGGCCACTGCCGCGGTAGCGGGTCTAGTGCTCGCCGCTTCGAAGGAATCCAAGGACTACTTCGATCATCAGCGCCCGTCGAAACCGTGGACCCCGTCCGCTCCGGAATCGCATCTGCCGAGAGCGTCGAAGCATGGCGCTGATCCAAAGCGGCAACAGCAGCTGGGCCAGTCACAGCCCAAGCAATCCAAGCAGCCTGAGGAGTCCAAGCGATGATGTCCCTGCCGAGTCGGCCCTGGCAGTGGGTGCTCTTCGTCGCGCTCATCGCCCAGATTGTCCTGAGCTTGATACTGGTCACCGGCGACTATTCGCAGGCTCCCGCCGCCGTTGGCCGCGATATCTACATCGTCGCCGGTGTGACGCTGGTCTGCTCGCTTATTGGTAGCGGCTGCTTGCCGACGGCCACTGAGTTCAAACTCTCCCGGAACTGCCTGCTCATCATGGTGATTATCACGGCTCTCGCCATGTTCTTTGCCATTATGGCTGGAGCGCTGACTGTATGGGTTATCGCGCCCAGCCTGGCGATGGCGTGTGGACTACTGTTGCTCTATCGTGAATTAGCGCTCACGCGCGCCAACCAGCCACAGGATTAGACGGAAAGTTTCAAAGGCCATGAGTGACACCGGTGAGTTTGATTTCTCTCTGGACAATCGCGTTGAACAAGCGATTGTGGATGCCAAGGTCGCTGCTCGTAAGGCATTGCCACGAAGCCGTCAGGACATCGACGAAGAAAGTGCCCATCAGCGGCTTGCACACCGCAGAGGCCAGTCCAACACAGCTTTCGCACTCATCCTGGAAAACTTGGAAAACGCCGAGAGCGCTGAGCGTGCTGAGCATGTTTTGGAATCCTTTCCAGATGTGACCGCCTCTGTGGTCTACAAGCCCGGACGCGCGTGGATTACCGCGCCCGATACCATCGATCCGAATCAGTTCATCGAAGCTCTCCGCGAAATTGGGGTCGAGTCGTACCTCACGCGCAGCACGCTTCGGCGTCGTGCAACTCGGCTGGATGTGTCACAACATCGCCGTCCCGCTGTTCCGGCTGCCGCTCAACAGAATGAGGAGGAGCGCATTCGCCGTCGTGAAGCGGCCTTGCGCCGAAGCGGCGGTGGCGCGGAAGTACTGTTCACGGCGCGTGAACTGGTGACCAAGCAACGCTTTTGGGGAAGCCTGTTCCTATCGATTCCGGTGCTGGTGACGTCGTTGAACGTCAACTGGCAGTTCCCGGGTTGGCAGTGGATGTGTCTTGTGCTGACCACGATTGTGGTGTGGTGGGGTGGTTGGCCGTTCCACCGGGCAATGGCGGCGTCCCTGCGTCGGCGGATGTCGGCGCTGGATGGGGCGAGCTCCATTGCCATCCTGCTGGCGTGGCTGTGGTCGCTAGCGCAGCTTATCTTTGGTCCCGCGGGACAGATTGGATATACCACTGCGCCCACTTGGTTTGCTTTCAACTACCGGGAAAGCGCCTCGGCAGAGGTGTTTTTCGACGTTGCGTGCGGCCTGACTGTGCTGTTGCTAACAGGTCGCATGTTTACGCGCTACAACAAGGTGCGTACTGGACAAATCTTGCGCAACCTGCGCATTCCAGCTGAGCGAAACGTGACAGTCGTGCGCAAGAGCGCTAAATCCGCGGAGCCGAAACGGGTGGAGGTGACGGTCGCGGAGCTCAATATCGGTGATGACATCGTGGTTCCACCGCACTCGGTGATTCCGGTTGATGGCTCAGTCATCGGTGGTGCGTCCACGATGGATGCGCAGCTACTCGGTATCGGCGTTGAACCGCAGAAGGTCAAGGTCAATTCCAAGGTTTGGGCCGGTGCAATCAACCTGGATTCGGAGCTCAAGGTGCGCGTGGAACGCACCGGTTTCAAGACCCGGGCGTCATCGATAGCGCGCTGGCTTCGTCAAGCGGTTCGAGAAGAAACGGTGATGCACCAGACCGCAGTGCACTCGGCATCAGAGCTGGTGCCATGGACGCTGTCGTTGGCGGGCGTGGCTTTTTGCGGCTGGTGGCTGGCGACTGGCACGATGAGCGGTGCCCTCGCGGTGGCGCTGGCTATGCTCTCGGGCATCGCGCCGGTGGCATTGGCAATGTCTACGTCGACCGTGCAGCGCATCGGGATTCTGGCCGGTGCTAGTAACGGAATCTTGATTCGTGGCAATGAGACTTTCCGAAAGCTGGCCGCTGCCGATGTGGTGATTTTTAACCGAGTTGGAACGCTGACCGAGGGTGACACCCACGTGCTCGGTGTCGCCGCTGAGCGCAATGAAAATCCGGATCTGGTTCTGCGTGTGGCGGGCGCTCTCATGATGGAGAGCAACCACCCGGCATCAGCGGCAATCGTGCGCGCGTGCCGTGTATCCCGCGACGCCGGTTCCGGCGGTGGCGAGGTGCCGCACTGGATTGAGACTGTACACGTCGCAATTGCGGAAGACGGTGCGTTCGTTGGCCAGGTAGAGATCCCGGTGAAGGACTCGGACGACAAGTTGGAGATGCGCTTTGTTGAGGGGCGCGTTTGGCGTCCGCGTGATCTCACTGCACTCAGCGAGAAAATGGCCGTGGCTGCGCTCAGTGGCGGTACTCCGATGGTGGTGTCGTGGCGTGGCAAGGTCCGTGGTGTCATCACCATTGGTGAGGACATTAAGCCCGATGCGGTCGAGAGCATTGACCAGCTTGAGGATATGGGCGTGGACACCATGATGATCACGCGAGATCCGTATCCAGTAGCCCGTCGTTTTGCTGACCGGCTGAATATCTCACGAGTATTCGCGGGCATCATTGCCTCCCGCAAGGCCATTGCGGTGCGTTCGGTCCACAGTGACGGCGAGACTGTCGTGATGGTTGGCGACAAGGACATCCGGGACTCTCTGCGTGCCGCTGACGTGGGTGTTTTGATGGACAACACCGAAGGCAATCAGAATCTTGATGTTGATTACGCCGATGTCGTGGCACTGCGTAACAACGTGTTGTCGATTCCGGAGGCCATTGAAATCGCACGTGCTGTGGTGCGGATGATGGACTCCAACATCTACTTTGCGTGGTTCTACAACGTTGCGGTCATCCTGCTGGGTATGACCGGTATGATTCACCCGCTGCTGGCATCGCTTTTGATGATTTTCTCCAGCTTGTGGATCGACTGGCGATCCCGTCGAGTGTCCTCTCGCCGCAAGCATCTATTCAGGGTGAAGCTGGGACGTTGGTAGGGCAGGGTAGCCCTTCATCCGAGTGGCCGTCTACGATGGTCACCGTGACTCAAGACATTAATGCTCCTCATGTCCCAGAAAACGTTGAGCTCACCGATCGTTCGGCAGAGTTCTTTACGCAGGCTCAGGCAGTGACGCCGGGTGGCGTGAACTCGCCGGTCCGCGCCTTCGGTTCCGTCGGTGGCACCCCACGTTTCATTGACCACGCCGCGGGCTCTCGTCTCGTGGATGTTGATGGTAACGAATATGTGGACTTGGTCTGCTCGTGGGGTCCAATGATTCTGGGCCACGCGCACCCGGCAGTGGTGGAGGCCGTTCAGAGCGCCGCCACTCGCGGTTTGTCTTTCGGCGCTCCGACGACGGCTGAGACCGACCTGGCTCGTCACATCGTTGAGCGCACGTCGGTAGATGAGGTGCGTCTGGTCAACTCCGGCACTGAGGCCACTATGTCCGCAGTACGCCTGGCTCGCGGTTTCACTGGCCGTTCCAAGATCATCAAGTTCGCCGGCTGCTACCACGGTCACGTGGACGCGCTGCTGGCATCGGCCGGTTCCGGTGTCGCTACTTTTGGTCTGCCGGATTCGCCGGGTGTCACCGGTGCATCGGCTGCCGACACCATTGTTGTTCCTTATAACGACATTGAGGCCGTCAAGGCCGCATTCGCTGAGAACCCGGGCGAGATTGCCTGTGTCATCACTGAGGCGGCAGCGGGCAACATGGGTACCGTCGCACCGCAGGACAACTTCAACGCGAAGTTGAAGGAAGTCTGCCACGCAGACGGCGCACTGCTGATTCTCGATGAGGTCATGACTGGCTTCCGCGCTTCCTACAACGGCTGGTACGGCATTGATGGTGTGGCCGGTGACCTGACCACCTTCGGCAAGGTCGTCTCCGGTGGTCTGCCGGCAGCTGCCTTCGGTGGTCGCCGCGACGTCATGGAGTACTTGGCTCCGAACGGTCCGGTGTACCAGGCAGGCACACTCTCCGGTAACCCGGTCGCTATGGCAGCTGGCCTGGCCAACCTGGAGAATGCCACGAAGGATGTCTATGACACCGTCGCAGCCAATGCAGATCGCCTGGCCACGATTCTGTCCGACGCCCTGACCAAGCAGGGCGTGGCCCACCACATTCAGCGTGCGGGCACGATGCTCTCGCCACGCTTCGCCGAGGGCGAGGGCCATAACTTTGAGCAGATGCAGGCAGCGGATACTTTCCGCTACCCGGCTTTCTTCCACGCCCTACTGGCCAATGGTGTCTACCCGCCGGCTTCTTGCTACGAGACCTGGTTCGTCTCCGCTGCGCTGACCGACGCCGACTTCGAGATTATCGAGCGTGCAGCAGCCCGCGCGGCCGAGGCGGCGGCAACCGCCAAGCCGGAGTAGGTGACACGTGCCGAACAAGACCAATTCGCAGGCAGCACAGCAGGAATCGCAGCCGACACAGCCGGAAAACCAGGCGTCTAAGCGTGCAACAAAGCACGCCAAGACCACGGTCGTACATCTCGTCCGCCACGGCGAGGTTTATAACCCGGATAAGATTCTCTACGGTCGCCTGCCCGGCTGGCACTTGTCTGAGCGCGGTCAGCGTCAGGCAGCGGCCACGGCCTCGTCCTTCGAAGGCCACGACATCCGCTACTTCGCCTGTTCCCCGCTACAGCGCACGCAGGAAACCTCACGGCCCTTCACCGAGATAATCGGCATGAAGCCGACCCTGGATGAAGATTTGCTGGAGGCTGGCAACTCCTTTGAGGGTTTACACATCAAGGGCATTGACTCCGCACTGTGGAATCCGAAGTACTGGCCACGGCTGCGTCGTCCGAGCGTGCCCAGTTGGGGCGAGCCCTACGAGGAGATCGCGGACCGTATGTTCCACGCCATCGAGCGAGCCCGCGAGGCCGCCGAAGGAGCGGAAGCGGTGCTGGTGACGCACCAGCTGTGCATCATTGCAGCTCAGCGTCGTGCGCGGTACTTGAAGCTCGCCCACAACCCGGCAACTAGGCAGTGCGATCTGGCCAGCGTGACCTCCTTGGTCTTCGTCGGCGACACCATTGTCGACGTGCGCTACAGTGAACCGGCCGGTCACCTGTAAGGTGAATAAATAGTTTTGTTGAAGTTTCACTGACCCCCGGAAGGTGGCACCCCAAGTGGCCAAGGTCTCATCGTCCCGAATTGCAGCAACGCTAGCGGCAGCAACTCTGTCTCTGTCGCTCGCAGCATGTAACCCCGGAGATTCAGTGGGACACGATGCCGTTGCCGTCGGCGGTCAGTTCGAGTTTGTTTCTCCAGGGGGTCAGCAGATCATTGACTACGCACCCGAGGAGCGCAAACCGGTCGGCAAGGTGTTCGGTCCTTCTCTAGAGGACGACGACAAGAAAATCTCCCTCGATGACTTCAAGGACCAGATTGTGGTCCTAAACGCCTGGGGGCAGTGGTGCGCACCGTGCCGATCCGAATCGGATGACCTGCAGTATGTCCAGGAACAGATGGAAGAGCAAGGTATCGGCACCGTTCTCGGCATCAACGTCCGCGACAATGTCCGCCAGGCTCCCATCGACTTTGTGAAGGACAACGGCATCACCTACCCGTCCATCTATGACCCGGCCTTCGTCAACGCCAGCGCACTCGGCGGCATCCCGGCTTCGGTGATTCCGACAACCATCATTCTGGACAAGCAGCACCGCCCGGCCAAGGTCTTCCTCCGCGAGGTCGACCACACCATGCTGATGAAGGCTGTTAATGAAGTGAAGGCGGAGGGCTAGGCCCCGGCATGTCAACTCTTGCCATGGACACGATCTTTTCTGCCGATGGCATCGGCCAACAGTTCGCCGACGCCGCCACCGGCGGTCCCATCCTATTAGGCCTGCTCGCTGCTGCGCTGGCTGGTCTCGTCTCGTTTGCCAGCCCGTGCGTCATTCCGCTCGTGCCCGGTTACGTCTCGTATCTCACCGGTATTTCCGGAGCATCGGGGGCGCAGGGCCAGGGCTTGACGACGGGCACTGCGGACGCAACCTCCGTCGATAAGCATGACGGCGATGGAGGGCGTGGCAAGCGTTCCGCAACTGCCCGCGTCGGCCTGGCTGCGTTGCTGTTCGTGCTGGGCTTCACTGTCATTTTCGTGCTGGGGTCGGCCTCAATTTTCGGGCTCGTGTCCACGCTGCGTCTGCAGGCGCGCACGCTGACGATTGTCGGTGGCGTGGTGACCATCGTGATGGGACTCGCCTTCATGGGCATGGTGCCGGCGCTGCAGAAGGACACCCGCATGGCGCCGAAGCGCTGGACCACGTGGCTGGGAGCGCCACTGCTTGGCGCGGTGTTCGCGCTGGGGTGGACGCCGTGTCTGGGCCCGACGCTGACTGCAATTATTTCGGTGTCCGCGGGCACGCAGGGTATGACCGCGGCCAGGGGAGTGGCGCTGATTATCGCTTACTGCCTGGGGCTGGGGCTGCCGTTCATTTTGGTGGCGCTGGGGTCGGCACGCGCGATGCGTGGAGTGGACTTCCTGCGTAAGCACTCGCGAACTATTCAGCTCATCGGTGGTGTGGCGCTGGTGCTGGTCGGAATTGCCCTGGTCACGGGACTGTGGGATGTTTTTGTTGCCTGGGTTCAGGCCGCTTTTATTACTGATACGGTAACGCCAATTTAGTGAAAGATTTTTTCAATGTCGGTGAATTGGAATAAGGTACGACAGCCCTTCCAGCAGGTCTGGAATTGGTTGACCAGCATGCGCACGGCGCTGATTCTGCTGTTCATCCTCGCTTTCGCAGCGGTTCCGGGTGCCCTGTTGCCGCAGCGCTCGCTGAATAAGGACAAGGTCGACCAGTATCTTGCCGCCAACGGCAAGACCGCCGAGATCATGGATAAGCTGCAGCTTTTCGATGTCTTCTCGTCCGTCTGGTTCGTCGCCATCGTGGCGTTACTGCTGATTTCCCTGGTCGGCTGCATTATTCCGCGCACCATCGACCACTACAAGGCCATGAAGACACCGCCGGCCAGGGCACCGAAACGGTTGGCGCGTCTTCCGCTTCACGACGAAGCCGTGGTCGATGCTTCCGCGGACGAAGTTTCTGAGCGGGTGCGTGAGCGCCTGAACAAGTGGGCATTGACGGAAACTCCAGCAGATGAAGATCGCGCCGGGGCACGCTCCTTTTCCGCGGAGAAGGGCTACCTGCGTGAGCTCGGCAACTTGGTATTCCACCTGGGCATTGCGCTGCTGATTATCATCGTCGGCTTGGGGCGCATGATCTATTACGAGGGCCAGGTCATTCTGCTGACCAACACCGGCACCGAAATTTCTGATGACAACGTCAACAGCGCGGTGGGCGTTCCGTTCTGTAACACCGCTGCGGCGAACTATGACTCGCTGCGCTCGGGAAACACCTTCGACGGTACGACTTTGAACCCGTTCTGTATTCAGGTAGAGGACTTCGCGGCCGATTACCTGCCGAACGGCCAGGCCAAGATGTTTACCTCGCACATCCGATTCGCAGAAGAAGAGGATATGCGTAAGCCTGTCGATGAGTGGGAGAAGACCACGCTGCAGGTCAACCACCCTCTGCGCATCGCCGGTGACCGCGTCTACCTGCAGGGGCACGGCTTTGCGCCTGCGTTCAAGGTGACCTGGCCGAATGGCGAGTCGCGTACGTCGATTGTCCAGTTCCGTCCGGATGATCCGACCTTCTTCCTGTCCTCTGGTGCGCTGCGCTTCGACCCACCAGCAGGCATGTACCCGGACTTGTTCGAGCGCCGCCAGAACCAGATTGCAATCGAGGGACTGTTCGCTCCGACCGCGGAGTTTACTGGTGAAAAGGGTGCTCTGCTGCAGTCCTCTTACCCGGCGATGCAAGACCCGGCCGTGGCTGTCGACATCTACCGCGGCGACGCGGGCTTGGACACCGGTCGTTCGCAGGGGCTGTTTTCCCTCGACCGCGATCTGATGCACTCGGGTCAGCTGGCTAAGGAAGCCCGCGTCAACCTCAAGCAGGGCGAATCCACCGAGCTTGCCGACGGCACCAAGATTGAATTCCTCGGTGCGAAGGAATTCGTCAACTTGCAGGTTTCGCACGATCCCACGCAGTTCTGGGTGCTGGTGGCAACTGTGGCCGCACTGGCGGGCATGGTTCTTTCGTTGGGCATTAAGCGCCGACGTGTTTGGGTGCGCATGTTCCCGCTGGAAGATGGCCGCACTCGCGTTGAGTTCGGTGGCCTTGCCCGCACCGACAAGGCAGGTTGGGGCGAGGAGTTCCAGTACATCGTAGATGACATCCTGGAACGTGACAGTGATGACGAGGATGCTGCTGACAACAATGCTGCGACCGACGAGAGCGCGGACGACAAGGACAAAAGCTAACTGACCACTAAGTCTGGTCCATCATTACTGCAGGGTGAATGCGCGGGGGCGAGAATTGCGCCTCCGCGCATTTTTGCGTCCCCCGTGTCCCCGGTCCCCTTTTGCTTAGTCCTGCTTTAGTACTAGGGTTTGAAGAAGTATTCCGCTAATTCCACACTTTGGAGCCAAGTACATGCTCGTCAATAAGACACTGGCGCAGTTTTCGGACTGGTCGTACTTCACGGCCTTCGCCTTTTATCTTGTGGCCTTTGTTATTTCCATTGCCTACTACAGTCGTCGTATCGCGGCCGCTGAAGCGAAAAGCCAGGTTGCGGAACGCGAGCTGGTAGCCGCCGGTGCGGGTGAGGGAGCTACCACCGCTAGTGTTGCTGACTCGGGGGAGTCGGCGACGAAGTCGTCGGCAAGCGAGCCTAAGAACCAGGTGCTGACGAACCGACTCGGCGTTGTGACGGAAATGCTGATTTACGTCGGGGTGGCCGTGCACTTTGCATCGGTGCTGCTGCGTGGCCTGGCCGTGCAGCGTTTCCCGTGGGGCAACCTCTACGAGTACGTATCAGTTTCAATCCTCTTTGCTATGGCAATTGCAGCTGGCGTACTGCATCGTGAAACCATGCGTGTGTTCTGGCCGTGGCTGTTGGCTCCGATTCTGGCGCTGATGTTTTACGGTGGTAAGAACCTATATGTTGAGGCTGCTCCGGTGGTGCCGGCACTGCAGTCGATTTGGATTCCGGTTCACGTCTCGATTATTTCTATCGGGTGCAGTATCGCACTGATTTCCGGTGTTGCCTCGATTCTCTACATGCTGCGGATGTACAACCGCGAGGGCAAGGAAAAGGGCTTCCTGGGCAAACTGGTCGCGCCGCTGCCGGATGCTCAAAAGCTGGATGCGATTGCTTACCGCACCGCTATTTGGTCCTTCCCACTGTTCGGTCTGGGCATTGTGCTGGGCGCTATCTGGGCCGAGTCCGCATGGGGTCGTTACTGGGGCTGGGACCCGAAGGAGACCACGGCGCTGATTACCTGGATTATCTACGCCCTGTACCTGCACGCTCGCGCGACTTCGGGTTGGCGTAATACCAAGGCCGCGTGGATCAACATCTTCGGTTTTGCCACCATGGTGTTCAACCTCTTCTTCATCAACCAGGTGGTTTCGGGCCTGCACTCCTACGCTGGTCTGAACTAAGTCTTCACACTTGTACAAAGCCGGCATCGCCGGGTGAACTAGAATCGCTTCCATGCGCGTTCTCGTCACCGGTGGTGCCGGCTTTATTGGTTCCAACTTCGTTCTCCGCACTCTTGCTACACGGCCCGATGTGAATGTCACGGTGCTGGACGCTTTCACCTATGCCGCGAACCCTGCGAGCTTGGATGGCGCGGACTGTGAAATCATCCGCGGCGATGTTCGTGACGCGGAGCTGATCGATCGCCTCGTGCCCCGCTTCGACGTGGTCGTCCACTTCGCCGCAGAGAGCCATAACGACAATTCGCTGGTGGATGCCGATCCCTTCGTCACCACTAATGTCATGGGCACCGTGAATCTGGCCAAGGCTTGCGCCACCCACGACGTCCGCCTTCACCACATCTCCACCGACGAGGTCTTCGGCGATCTCGCTCTCGACGATCCAGCACGCTTTACGACGGCCACCGCGTACAAACCCTCCAGCCCCTACTCGGCCTCCAAGGCTTCAGCGGATCACTTTGTCCGGGCGTGGGTGCGCAGCTTCGGGTTGGTTGCGACGATTAGTAACTGCTCGAACAACTACGGGCCGAGGCAGCATCCGGAGAAGCTGATTCCCCGCCAGATCTGTGGTCTGTTGCGCGGTCGTAGCCCTCGCGTGTACGGCACTGGCGAGAATGTTCGGGACTGGATTCACGTCGATGACCACAACGACGCGGTCTGGGCAATCTTGGATTCTGGCGAGGTGGGGGAGACCTACCTGATTGGTGCCGATGGCGAGCGTTCCAACCTCGACGTGGTCGGAGACATCCTGGAGGGCTTCGGTCGTGAGCGGTCCGACTTTGTCCATGTCACTGACCGCCCGGGGCATGACCGTCGTTATGCGATTGACCCCGCATCCATCCGCAGCCTTGGCTGGCAGCCGCGCTACCAAGACTTTTCCGCGGGGCTCGCCGAGACCATCGACTGGTATCGCGCCAACGAGTCCTGGTGGGCGGCGGCCTACGATGCCGCTGAGGCTGGCTACGCGGAGCGCGAGCAGGAGTTGTAGTTCGCTGCTGGGGCATGCCTAGCGAACCCTCAACGCACACTCAGTGCACACTCAACGCGTGCCACAGCCTCAGCCCGGGCGCCCCGTCTACACTTGTTACCCATGAGCCCTAAGAGCACATTCCAGCCCACTTCTATCGACGGCGTTTTCACCTTCGAACCGGTCATCCACGGCGACAGCCGCGGTAGTTTCCACGAGTGGTATCGCCTCGACGCATTCGCCGAGGCCACGGACTACCCGTTCTTCCCGGAGCAGGCCAACATGAGTGTCTCCGCCGCAGGCGTTGTCCGTGGCCTGCACTTCGCTGACGTCAGCACCGCGCCAGATGGCCACCCCGGCCAGGCGAAGCTGGTTACTTGTCCCGCGGGCCACATCCTCGACATTGCGGTTGACCTGCGTCGCGGCTCCGATACCTTCGGCAAGGTCGAGGTTTTCGAGCTCGACAGCAAGACCCGCCGAGTGGTCTATCTGCCCAACGGCATCGGACATGGCTTCGTCTCGCTTGCCGACGACTCTGTGCTCACTTACCTCACTTCCACCGGTTACAACCCGGAGGCAGAGCGTGCTGTTAGCATCCAGGACCCGACTCTCGGAATTGACCTGGCTGCGCTGCTGGCCAAGGGTGGTCTCACCGACGCGGACATGATTCTCTCCGAGCGCGATCAGAAGGCTCCGACTATCGAGCAGTTCGAGGCCGAGGGCAATAAGCTCCCCAGTGAGTTTGACTGCAAGGATCTTGAGAACATGGCTCGCGACGAGTGGGCAATCGCCAACGAAGCGGCCGGGCAGTAAGGCAGAAAGGCGCGAGCACTATGAAGGGCATCATCCTCGCAGGTGGTACGGGCTCTCGGCTGTTTCCCATCACACTTGGCGTAAGCAAGCAGCTGGTTCCCGTCTATGACAAGCCGATGATCTACTACCCGCTGAGCACGCTGATGCTAGCGGGAATCAGGGACATCCTCGTCATCACCACGCCACATGATGCCCCGCAGTTTGAACGCTTGCTTGGCGACGGCTCGCAGTGGGGCCTCACCCTCACCTTTGCCACCCAAGACGAGCCCCGTGGTCTCGCTGAAGCGTTCATCATCGGTGCGGACCACATCGGCGATGACTCCGTTGCCCTCATCCTCGGCGACAACATCTTTTACGGTGCTGGCTTGGGCACGCAGCTGCGCCGCTTCCATAACGTCGATGGCGGAGCGATCTTCGCCTACTGGGTCGCAGATCCCACAGCCTATGGAGTCGTGGACTTCGACCAAAGCGGCAAAGCCGTGGCGATCCAGGAGAAACCGAAGAAACCACGCAGCCATTTCGCGGTGCCTGGTTTGTACTTCTATGATGCCGAGGTTGTTGAGATAGCTCGCTCGCTGCAACCGTCGTCACGCGGCGAATTGGAAATCACGGATGTTAACCGCGCCTACTTGGAGCGCGGGAAACTGCAGGTAGAGGTGCTGCCGCGCGGCACGGCATGGCTGGACACGGGCACGGTGGACAATCTGATGGCCGCGGGTGATTTCGTGCGCACGATTGAGCAGCGGCAGGGGCTAAAGATTGGCTC
The DNA here is from genome assembly GCF_030232615.1 of Corynebacterium sp. MSK035. Taxonomy (NCBI): domain Bacteria; kingdom Bacillati; phylum Actinomycetota; class Actinomycetes; order Mycobacteriales; family Corynebacteriaceae; genus Corynebacterium; species Corynebacterium sp. MSK035. The sequence goes on along the minus strand of NZ_JASPJP010000009.1, from coordinate 24,402 downwards.
GCCGGAAGAGGTGGCGTGGCGCATGGGATTCATTGACGATGCTGCGCTTAGCGCGCGTGCCGACGCCCTCAGCGCCAGTGGCTACGGGGAATATCTACAGCAGTTGTTGCTGCGTGGCAAGGACGTTTAGTCAGTTTCGCCGGGATTATCGAGGTTGTCGTCCTGCTCCCGTTCGCGCCGCTCCTGTAGCTCCTGCTCACGTTTACGGCGATCGAATTCGGCCTTCTTGAGCTTCCAGAGGAACTCCGGATCATCGTCGGGAGCGAGCGGACGGGGTTCCGGTTGCGGAGCGGAAATACGTCGCATGCCGTTGCCGCGACTGCCGGGACCAAATGCCTTCCACAGCATGACTACGACAAGGATGATGAACAGCAGCAGAATGAGCCGACCCATGTAATAGCTAACCTCCTGGATTTACCGACTAGAATACGCAACGAGTCCCGTAGTGCCCACGAGGGGTATCGCACTGCATGCGGTACGGCGTACAGAGTTCGTTAGGGTACAAAGGAACGTTGGACACGAACAACGTCGGGCACAGCACAGGCGTAACACGTAGAGGTGAGGGTTTAATGACCAATCCAGCAGAGCAGGACAAGTTGGCTTCTGAGGCTCAGATGCCAGCAGCTCCGGTGACCAAGAATGCTGGTCGCGGCAATGCCATGAAGGGGCTGTTCTGGTACGGCCTTGCTCGTCTGCTGCTATTCCTAGTGCTGTTCTTCGTTCTGCTCGTGATTATTTACTTCGTTAATGTGCAGATTCCGGCTGCAATTACGGCTGTGTTCGCACTGATTATTGCGATGCCGCTGTCGGTTTTTGTGTTCCCGAAGCTGCGCGTCCAGGCCAATGAGTCTGTTGCAGTGTGGTCGGAGAACCGCCGCGCGCACAAGGAATACATTGCGCAGCAGATTAAGGACCGCGAGGAAAACTAGCGCTAATTTTATTAGTTCCTAGTCCATTTTATTTATGTACCTCGGACACATGTCCGGGGCGCTTGAAGATGTTGCTAATATCCACTCTTGATTTTGTTTAAAAATTATGAAGGGTGTCGGCAAAATGCATCATGCGACATATGATGTTTCTCCGCGAAAATTGTGGTTCAACATCGAAGCAGTAGGTTGTGACGAATATCTTCGGTCTGCTCAGCGCGCAAGTGCAAGCCGTACCGCAGACGAAAATGGGAGTTACGAATTCCCTGTAGAGCTGGTGTTGGAGCCAGATAATCCATTTCACCGCTCTCGACAGGCAATTTCGATTCGCTTTGAAGATGAGGTTTTGGGCTACCTTCCGGAGGATGAGTCCGAAAAGTACTGGGATGAGCTGGCGCGTATCGCTGCAACTGGGCTACGACCGACGACAATGGCTCGGCTCATTCCAGACGGGGATTTGTACTCGATTTTTGCTGAGTTCACCCTCATCATTGCACTAGGAGTGCCAGGAACACTTGTCCCCGTTAATGACCCGCCTGTACTGCCCATGGCGTTGTTGCCGTGGGGGGAGCCAATTCCTGTGCTAATTGATAATAATCAAATAAATGTGTTGCAGCCATTGATTTCGGAATCCGGTGAAAACCAGGTTTTGGTAACTTTGCATAGCAAAAATTCTGCAGCTGAAGGGCAGGCAGCAATCTCGGTCCACGTTGGGTTTGATGAGGTAGGCGAATTGCCGCAATCACAAGTCTTCCGGCTGTTACCTCTTATTGAACAGGTTGAGAAGCTCAATTTGCAGCCCACGGCTCGTGCGATGCTCCGTGGTTCCGCAGTGGCTGCAGCGATGACTGTATGTGCAGCACGTGCGGATGAGGTCGCTCCATCTTTCCTTTATGCGCCCGAGTCGGTAGATATCCCCAAACTTGTCAATGGTAATCAGCTATTGGCAATTCCGGATGCGTGGACAGGTGAGAACAACTCCGACCCATTTGAAGTAGATAACTTCGACGATGAAGATGCCTCCGAGGAGCCGTCCTACGAAGCGACGGCGAACAACCCATATTCTGCCGCGATGATGTCTGCTCAGAAAATGCTCGAAACAAGGCCAACGCTGTCTAGTGCGTTAAAGCCTTCCCCTAAAGCCTCGAAGGACATTGGCGTAGCGTATTTCTTGTGGCTCTTCCTGGGGATTTTCGGCGCACATCGGATTTATCTCGGCGATAACGTCGGGGGTCTTCTTCAATTGATTACTATGGGCGGCGCTGGTATCTGGTGGCTGCTAGATATTTTCCTTATTCCTGGAATGGTCAACCGATGTAATGCCAATGCTCATCCCCAGAGATTCTCTTAGCTATGCACCTGATCCAGTAGTCGCTCGATTGCCCGGTTCACCGCTTCAGGCGCCTCCAGCGGCAACATGTGGCCGGCCCCGTCGACTTCAACCAGTTCGGCGTCCGGCCACTTTTCCATAATTAGGTCTGCTTGCTTGCGCGGAGTGACATCGTCCTTCGTGCCCACCAGTACCGCTCCTGGCAAGCCCTCCAAGTAAGGCCCGGCTGCGAACTCGTCGTGATCCTGCAGGTCGTCGAGATATCCCACGAAAGTTTCCAGCGGTGTTTCATTAATCATGGCCGCGTGGAACTCGATGATCTCGTAGTCCGTGCGCCGGGCGAACACCGCCACCGCCAACGACGGCGCCATCAGTGACGCGATTGCCTCGCGGAACTTGCGAATCTCCTTCGGCGAGGACTCAATTGCATTGCGCGCCGCATCCGCCACCGGGGACGCCAGAATCTGCGGCACACCCTGGGCGGCCAGCTTGTCGATAGACGTGGAAATCAACACTACGCCTGCTATCCGACGGCGAATGCTTTCCTCGGCAGCCCGCACCATGTGCAGTGCAATCAAACCGCCTAGCGAATGCCCAACCACGATGAGTTTTCCGGTCGCGGCACGCTCGGCGATCACGGCCAGCGCATCGGCCGCAGCCCCTTCGACCGTGCAGAGTGAAGCCGGAACCGCTCCGGTCTGGCCGTGGCCGCGCAGATCCATAGTCAACAGGCGTGCTTCCGGGTGCGACTTGCGCAGCGCGTTGAACTGCCGGTACCAGGACTCACCAGCCAGGGTGAAGCCGTGGACGAAGACGATGGTCACGGGTTCTTTGGCGGGTTCGCTAGGTTCAACCTCGTACCAGTGCACCGGAATATCGGTGGTGACAGCATCCGGCTTGTCGCTGGCCTTCCGCTCGTCGTCCTTGGCCGCAATCTCGGCCGTGACCGGTGCGGTCTTGATATGCACCACGCCGGTTGACGTGAGATCGGTGAGTCCCGGTTCACGGGTCTGCGAATGCAGCGCACCGTGCTCCAGCGCCAGTCGGCGGCGTCCCGATTTGGTCAAACGCAGAGCAGCGCTGCGGGCGAAAGCTGGAGCCTTGGCTGCTGTGTCGCCAACTCGGGTTGCGGCCTCCTGGACGTCGTCAAGCGCCTTGTGCGTCAGTGTGCGGAAGTCCATCGGTACCCCCTAGCTGAGCGCGAGTGCGAGTGCCGTAATGACGGACCAGGCAAGCATCATCTTGCCGGTAAGCCCCAGTACCGGGATGAGCTCCTTGCCCTTCTTATGCATGCGAATTGGCTCGGAGGCCTTCACCCACAGCGGCACGATGAGCAGACCCACCAGCGCCCATGGGCGCCAGAAAGCGATAAAGCTGCTGGCCAGCGCGGGCATGAGGGAGAGAATCTGCCAGACGATGCGGGTGCGGAAGTCGCCCAGGCGAACTGCCAAGGTGATCTTGCCGGTAGCGGCGTCGGTGGGGATGTCGCGCAAGTTGTTCGCCAGGTTCACGGCAGAAGACACCGAACCAATACCAATTGCGCAGGCCAGGCCGACCCAAGACAGCGAGCCCGTCTGGGTGAATTCCGTGCCGAGCACCGCGACGAGACCGAAAAAGACGAAGACCGAGACCTCGCCAAGTCCGCGATAACCGTAGGGATTTTTACCGCCGGTGTAGAACCACGCAGCCGCGATGCACAGTGCACCGACCAGAATGAGCCACCACGCGCTCATCAGGGACAGCGCCACACCGGCAAGACCGGCGACACCAAAGGAACCGAACGCCGCGTACTTCACAACCTTCGGCTCGACCAGACCAGAACCCGTCAGGCGCAGCGGGCCCGAGCGGTCATCGTCAGTGCCGCGGATGCCATCGGAGTAGTCGTTGGCGAAGTTCACGCCCACAATCAACGCCCACGCGACAACCAGCGCGAGCACCGCACGTCCCCAGATAATCGGCGCGTGCGTCGATGCCGCTCCGACACCGACGATGACCGGCGCAAACGCATTCGCCCAGGTATGGGGGCGCGCGCCTTCCAGCCAATCGCTTAACGACGCCGTTGCAGGACTCTTTGGTGCTTCAGACATGAATTAATAATAGGACGTGACACCAAATGCCTTGAACTAATGCGTGTCTGAATGAGCTAAAAGAGCGCCGCGACTTTCTTCCGGTCGACCTTGCCCGGACCAATCAGTGGCAGGACCTCCACGCGACGCAGGTCCTTCGGAATCATCCAGTGATTGATTCGCCCGGCGTCTTCAGCATCGCCGAGCCCGTCCATGACATCGCCGAGCTCAGCGATGCCTTCATACGCTGCGACGATAGCGTGGCCGAGCCTTGGGTGTGGCACACCGACCACGCAGGCTCCCGTAACTCCATCGATGGCGAGCAGTTCACGTTCGAGGACTTCGGGGTGCAGCTTCAACCCGCCGGAGTCGATGATGGTGTCCAGGCGTCCCGTAATGACTAGTCGGCCATCGTGGATCTCGCCCGCATCGGAGGTGGCGAACCAACCTGGTTTATGGAAAGCCTCGTGACTGGGCGCGTTGCGGTAACCGTGTGCAATCATCGGTCCGCCCAGCCAAACGCGACCATTTTCGATGGCGACCTGTGCACCTTCGATGGGCTGTCCGTCATAGACGCAGCCGCCGGCTGTCTCGGAGGAACCATAGGTGGTCACGATATTGATGCCGAGTTCCTCCGCGCGCGCTGCCACCTGCGGGTTCAAGGCCGCGCCGCCGACAAGGACGGCGTCAAAGAGGCGCAGGGCAGCAGCACCAAAGGGTTCTTCCATGGCCTTCGCCAGCTGCATCGGAGCCAGCGAGGTGTAGGCACGGTCGCCGGCGCCAGCGCCTGTGAGAGCCTCGGCGCCGTCGGCGAATGCGGCCACATCAAAACCGTCGGTCACATCCACACACACCGGATCCGTGCCCGCGAGCAGCGAACGAATGAGAACCTGCAGGCCAGCGATATGGTAGGCCGGCATCGCCAGCAGCCACTGCCCTTCACCGCCGAGCCACTGATGTGTAGCGGTAGCAGAGGAGACCAAGTTATCCACCGTCAGCTGTGCACCCTTCGGTGTGCCGGTGGAACCGGAAGTGCCGACAACAAGCGCGATGGACTCATCAATCGGCTCACCTGCGCGTTGCGAGTTCCGCAAGATTGAGGCGCGCGTGCCGTCGTGAAGCGGAACGGGAAGAAGAGAGACCTCACCGTCCAGCGCGGCGCGGAGGTCGGGCAGGATGGCGGTCGGGTTGTGGGGATTGACGGAAAGCAGGCTGAGCGTACGCACAACCCAAACCATAGCCCGTGTTGTGCCGTAGTTTCTGGTGGCGAGGTCGGAACAATCGTGGCCTCGGGCGCGTTGCGCAGACCAAAGACAGTCATAGATAGAAAGGCGTCGAAGATGGGTTGGATTTTTGGTAGGTCAGCGGAGCTGGTGCCGGAAGATGAGGCGCTCAAGGGCGGCTCGCACCCGGTATTGGAAGATCCTAAGCCGCATGCGGTGCTCGGCACGCCGATCACCGGTCCATGGGAGGATGGCCAGGAGGTCGTCTACATCGGTATCGGCTGTTACTGGGGTGCTGAGAAGCTGTTTTGGAAAACACCGGGCGTGCTCAGCACATCGGTCGGGTTCGCCGGTGGCGTGACGCCGAATCCCACCTACCGCGAGTCCTGCACTGGGCGGACCAACCACACCGAGATTGTGGAGGTCGTCTACGACCCGGAGCAGATTAGCTTCGACCAGCTGATTGCTAAGGCCTTCGAGGCCCACGATCCCACGCAGGGCTACCGCCAGGGCAATGACGTCGGCACGCAATACCGTTCCGCGATTTACACGAAGACGCCCGAGCAGGCGCGCCGGGCGCAGGAGATCGCCGATGCGTACGCGCCGAAGCTTGCCGACGCTGGCCTGGGTCCCATCACCACGGAGATTAAGCCACTCGCGGAGACCCCGGCAGGGGAGTACTACCGGGCTGAGGATGAGCATCAGCAGTACTTGTTTAAGAATCCGAACGGCTACTGCCCAGTGCATTCGACCGGCGTGGCCTGCGGAATTTAAAGGCGAAACTTCGTAGAACGCTTAATTGCGATTAGTAAAACTCACTGAGAAAAGTAAGGTGGTTATATTAATCCGATAGTCGAATAGGAGTGAACCCTTGTGGTGAAGCAAGTACTGCGCGTTGCATTTGCCTTCGTCGGCGTGGTCGTCGGCGCGGGCTTTGCGACGGGTCAGGAAATCATGCAATACTTCGTCGCCTTTGGCATCAATGGTGTCTGGGGTGCCGTTCTCTCAGCGGTAATCATGAGCCTGATGGCGATGATCATTTTGCAGCTGGGAAGCTATTTTCAGGCCAGCGAGCACGGCGAAGTTTTCCGACGCGTATCGCACCCCATCTTCTCGCGAGTACTGGACATTGGCGTGATTATCACGCTCTTCGCCACCGGGTTCGTCATGTTCGCCGGTGCCGGTGCCAACATGGAGCAGCAGTGGGGCATCCCTGTGTGGATCGGTGCCGTAATCATGGTGTTGGTGACCATTGCAGCCGGTTTCCTCGATGTTGACCGAGTGACCACAGTGATCGGTTCCATCACGCCGTTTATCGTCGGCTTTATCCTGCTGGCCAGTGTTTATACGCTGGCGTTCACCGATGCCACCCCGGCCGCGGAGCAGGCAGCTGCCGTTGCGGAAGTCCCGACTACCCTGCCGAACTGGGTTGTCGCCGCAGTGAACTATGTTGGTTTTAACCTGATGGTTGCGGTTTCCATGGCGATTGTTATTGGCGGTAGCCTGTTCAATCCCCGCGCCGCTGGAGCCGGTGGGTTTACCGGTGGTTTGATTTACTCCGCGATGCTGCTGATTACCACCATCACGCTGTTCCACACTGTTGGTACTGTCGCCACCGATGCCGTGCCAATGCTCACCGTCATTAATCGACTGCACCCGTGGCTGGGCCAGGCCATGGCCGTGGTAATCCTTGGCATGATCTTCAACACGGCACTTGGCATGTTCTACGCACTGGGGCGTCGCGTCACCGCAAATCACCCGGAAAAATTCAAGATTGTCTACGTCGCGCTGGTCTTGCTCGGTTTCGCCTTGAGCTTCATGGGCTTCCAGAACCTAATCGGTTGGGTCTACCCAATCCTGGGCTACATCGGTCTGCTGCTCATTACTGTCATGCTTGTTGCCTGGTTGCGCGGCCGCGAGCGCATCAGTGAAGAGACTTCCCGCCGCAAGCGCATCTTCCGCCTGGTCCGCCGTGGCCGGAACAAGGAGGCCCGCGAGGAGATTGAAGACTCCAACCTCAGTGTCGAAGAGGTCCGCGAGGCGATCGAGGAGTAGGTGGGCTGCTCGTAGCGCCGCCGTCAGTCTTGGGATCGGATCGCTTTCAATGATGTCGCCCGAGCCCAAGCCACGAACGCCGCCATCACAATGGCGGACACGAGAACCATCACTGGCCACCGATCGGGGTAATCACGGACTACCCAAGTCCATCCCCATTCCGAGGTCCACCACAACGGTGAGGCGCTGAGGACATCACCGCCAACCATCACCGCCCAACCGCCGAGCGCGACCGAGACAAAGATTGCGGCCGCCACACTTCGACGCGCAATTAAGCCGGTCACGGCCACAATCATCGCGGCCACAAGAGACGCGATTACCGCCTGGTACGGCCAGGGGTTAATGCCCGTCTGGCTATTGGTCTCGCCGCCTGCACCACTGATCACCACCGCAACCACCAGCACCGGCAGGAGAAACGCCATATCCAAGGCAAACAGTCGGAGCGTGATGCTGTGTCGCGCACGCCGATACATCAGTGCTGGCCAGGCATCGGCTTGCGAAGTCCATGTCATGATGGCCACCACGGTTGCGGCCGTCGGCACGCAGACGAAACTCAGCAGCCCCAGCGCATACTCCGGGTTCCACACCACACGCACGACCGCAAGTCCGGCAAGCATCAGCGCTGCGAGACTCCACCAGGTGCGCCAGGGAAGGGTCGCGCTCATGCCATGGCTTAACGACGAAGTGCTGCGTTCCCGGCCCGTCGGCAAGCTGAGAGATTTTCCGTGCGCAAGCAATGCGATGGCAAATAGACCTAGCCCGAGGAGTAAATGCAGCAACGCGGGCGGCAGGATGGCGATGTTCCAGATCTCGCTGTCGGCGGGAGCCGAGATGGAATTAGCCTGCACTCCGTGGATAGGTAACGTTGGGCGGATTGCCCAGGTCCACGGGAGAACTTTCCAGTTTGGGCTCATGGCGTCCAGTGTTCCTGCGATGGCCCAAGCGATGGAAGCGAGCGGAGCGAGGAAGAGAGCTGCGCGTGGCACAAGGCGCCATAGGGCAAGGCCGAATGTCCAGAAGACGAAGAATGACAACGTGCTAAAGAGCGTGAATTGCAATGCGGTGCTCACGCTCCGGGCAAGGAGTGCAGCCATCAATGCGTGACCGAGGGCCGCGGAGGCAATGACAGTGGCTGCGCGGGCAAGGAGCACTCGAGTGCCCGAGATATTGCGCCAGATTAGGCCGCCTTGGCGGAGTTTTTCTTCACGGTTTTGGCCGATGACGGACGTAATAGCAGCCAGGGGAGGAAGCAGGATAAGCGAGTAGATGTGGGCGCTCGCCATGGCGGTGGCGTCAACGCCTCTAGAAAAGACCATGCTGACCAGAGCGATTGCCACCATGATGATGGGAAGAAACATGGTGAGTGACCACTTTGCCCGCAGTAGCTCGGCGCGGAAGTAGCGGCGGGCAGGAACGGTGCGCGTGTTAAGAGTGCGCGTGTGCGGTTGAGTGCTCATCGGGCAACACCTACTGCGGTGAAGAAAGCTTGCTCGAGGGATTGACCAGCAGCCGCAAAGTCAGCCAGCGGGCCTTCGTAGACCAGTCGGCCACCAGCAAGGACGCCAAGGTGGTCAACGCTCTTCTCGACCTCTCCGAGTTGATGGGAGGACACCACGACGGCCTTGCCACTAGCGGCAAGATTTCGCAACAAGGTGCGCAGGCCCACGATAGCTTCGGGGTCGAGGCCGTTGGTGGGCTCGTCGAGAAGCACAATGTCGGGGTCGGTGAGCAGCGCCATCGCCAGGGAAAGACGAACCTTCATGCCCGTTGAGAAAGCGCGGCCACGCTTGTTACCAGCATGAAGCCCGACCAAGTCGAGGACTTCGGCGATACGGCTCTTGTCCGTGCCGGTCAGATGTGCGTGCACTTTGAGATTGTCGGTGGCTGAGAGCTGTGGGTAGAACGCCGGGCCATTGATGGAGGCGCCGATGCGGTCCAGGTCGACAACGGACCACGGGTGTCCCGCGATGCTGATTTCACCGGAGTAGGGAATTAGCCCAAGCACCGTGCTCATCAACGTGGATTTACCTGCGCCGTTGAGTCCCAATAGCCCGTAGACCTCGCCGGCGCGGACGTTCATATCGAGGCCGTTCAGGACAGGTTCGTTCTTGCCGTAGGAGACAGTGATGCCGCGCAGCTGGAGGAGGGGAGCGGCGGCGTCTGCGGAAGGGCCTGAGGTGGGGGTTGGTGCGTTCATGCCTTAAGTAATAGGAGTGTTTGGCACGGTTCGCGCCCTCCCTGAGGATGAGGTGGCGGAAATATCCTCCCTAGGGAGGAGGCGATAGCGAGGATGACGGTACCAGCGAGGAGAAGCTACAGCAGCCCGTTTTTCGCAGCCCAAATGACAAGATCCACGCGACTGCGTGAGCCTGTCTTGGTCAACAGGGATTTCACATGGGTTTTCACTGTCGTCGTGGCGACAACCAACCTGCGAGCAATTTCGTCATTGGAAAGCCCTTGGCAGACGAGGTTCAAAATCTCCTGTTCGCGGGGTGTGAATTGGGTTCCTGTGTGAGTGGGGTCTGAGTCAGCGCCATGTGTCGAGAACGCTCTCGCTGGCTGTCCTGAGTGCGGTGCGCGCGGTGAAACATGCCGCAACACCATCGGCGTCACCTTCGGATCGATGACTCCTTCACCACGGTGGATACGCATGATGGCCGAAAGCAGCTCACGGGGATTGGAGTCTTTGAGCAAAAAGCCTGCGGCCCCAGCTTCTAAAGCGCCGAGCACCAGGTCTTCTTCGCGGAAAGTGGTCAGTACCAAGACTTTTGGAGTGGAAGCGCGAGCCGCACCTCCGGACGGCACGCCTTGCACAATCTGTCGTGTGGCCTCGATACCGTCCATCACGGGCATTCGAATGTCCATGACGACCACATCGGCTCCGGAGGCACGACGCACAGCCTCGGCGCCGTCGCCCACGGCACCAATGACTTTCATCTGCGGGTGGGCATCAATAAGCTGCGCGAAAGACTGCCGAATCAAAGCCTGATCTTCAGCCACTAATACTCGAATTACATCCATTGCTCGTCTTTCTCAACAGGATTGACAGTCAGCCCTGCTTCGGTCGAACCGCTTACAGCCGAATACTGACGCGGAACATGCCGTCGCTTTCACCATAAGTCATCTCGCCACCGAGCTGAGCCACGCGTTCTTCCAGACCAATCAGGCCAGCGCCAGCTCGCTTCCTGGGTTCCAAAGTTTCGCTCTCAGCCCGGTTTGCAGTCACCAAATGAACCCGCGCCGGGCTGTCATCAGCATCGGCAGGTGGATCGATTACCAGTGCCAGCTGACCAGCGCCCGATGAGTGCTTGGCCATATTCGCGGCCAACTCCGTCACTGCCCGCACCAAAGTCAAACGCTTCGCGAGTGGCCAATCCGCCAGGTCTCCATAAGACTCCGGCAGAGTCACCGAAACATCGCGACCCGGCGGACAAACTGCCGCAACCAGACGCGGAATCTCATTCGGGTCAGCGCTAATCTCGCCGCCATCACGTAGCGCATCGACAAGCGCATGCACATCCCGCAACGATTGGTCTGCGGTCTGGGCAATACCTTCCAGCGTGGTCTTTTCAGCAGCGGATTCCGCTCGTGAGCCATCCATCTCCGCCAGGTACAGAGCGGTTTGGGCCTGAACCTTAATAGAGGTGAGTCCGTGCCCCACGACGTCGTGAAGCTCCCTGGACAACTCCAGCTTGTTGAGCGCCACGACGTTCTCCAACTCCGCGGCATGTTCCTCGGCGTTGATGCGCAGCCATAGTGGCACTGCGTACGCGCTCGCCGTGATAAGCACCGCCGGTAGTCCGAAGACCAATAGTCGTTCCGGGGTAAAGCCGAAGGCAGGAACTGCCGGGTTGAGGAAGCTGCCAATCAACCCTAAAAACAGCCCAACGATGCCCCAGGTGCGATTCGGTTCCCACCTGGTCACAGCCCATAGAGATAGTGGGGCAGCAACAATAATGGGGTCTAGCCCAAGGTTCACTGGGGATAGCCACACCAGCAAGGCGAGACCCGCTAGGGCACTGTACGTAACCACAAACGATGCACGCACTGCTTTACGACGAAACGCTGCGGCCCCGGCAATCATCGCGGACAGAATCACATTGGTGACATAAGTAAAGCTCGGGCCATAAGTAAGTAGCGGCGTCATGCTCAACCAGCAGCACAGCAGGAAAGCAGTCGCAATAGCGAGATCGGCAGTTGGGAACGAGCCGACAAAGAAACGTACCCGGCTGCGCCAGTCGAGTGGGGCAGGGGTCTGCGCGGTGGCAGGCTGTGCGTGCATGGAGGAAGCGGTGCGCTGCATGTGTCTAGGCTAGCGGTCGGTGGCTTGCGCGGTTTAGTGTGAGTTTTCCACTTGCCGGAATGTGATGTTGATGCGGCCCTCTTTAAGCCCGCACCCTTCCGGCAGCGTGCCCGGACGAGTCTTGGGCACACCATGAAACGCAAGCCGCTTCGGACCACCAAACACAATCACATCCCCGCTGGCGAGAGTCACGTCATCCCAGGGTTTGTTGCGGTTTTCAGTCCCGCCAATGCGGAACAGAGCCTCATCGCCGATAGAGAGTGACACAATCGGGGCAGGGTAGTTTTCGTTTCGATCCTGGTGCATCCCCATGGTGGCCCCGGGCGGGTAGTAGTTGACCAACGCCATGTCGGGCCGAAAAGTGGTGGGCCACTGGCTGAGGGATTCGTCGTAAAGCGCGGCAGCGCCGAGTGCTTCGGTAGCGAGCTGTAGCAGGTTGTCAGGCACGGGCGGGACGCGAACGCCGCCTGCGTGCGTGACGTAGCGGTAGGGATTGGTGGCCCACATGCGGCCGAGATGCAGCATAAAGACCTGCATCTGACCACTTTTGAGCTGCGGGCGAGTCATGGCCAGGGGAGTGCCGGCAACGTCGCGGGCGATGTCGCGGAGTTGCGTGATGATGCCCGCCTGCCGGTCCAGGGGAAGCCATCCCGGCAAATGAACAACTCCCGGCGTGATGCGGGCATCGTCGCGCGGGAGTTGATCGAAGAGCATAGGTCTAGTTTGCCTCTTAACCCGCGATGATTGCGTTAACCGGGCGGGAAAGGAACTGCGGACCAATCTTGCCCAGGTAGCGCAGGATAAAGTCTGCCGCCGACACCGAGTAGAAGTGACGCTGGCGCTCAATGAAGTTCTGCGGGTGCGTTGCCTTCCACACAGCATCAGCGACTTGGTTCGGCGTAATGCGCACGCCAAGACGACGGGTGGAACCGGCGGAAACGTCCGCCAGCTTGGTCTTCGCCCACAGCGGCATGATTGCGACGACGCGGATCTTGTCCTTGCGCCACTCCAGATCCAGAGCCTGCGTCAGACCAGAGACGTAGAACTTCGACGCGGAGTACGGCGCGATGTGCGGCTGGCCGTAAATGCCCGAAGCCGAACCCATGTTGACCAGGTGAGACCCCTTAGTGCGCTTCAGGTACGGGTGCGCCGCCTTCGCGCCCAGTGTCAGGCCGGTGCAGTTGATGTCCACCTGCGCGCGGATAATCTCCGGTGACTGGTCAGTGATATCGCCATCGCCGATGATGCCCGCGTTATTGTCCAGCACCGTCAGCTTGCCGCCGGTGTGGGAGGTGAAGTCCGCAAGCGCGTCCTCCCACTGCTTAAAGTCCGTCACGTCCAGCTTGCCGACGATTACCTCCGGGCGCTCAGCCTTGAGCTTCGCCAGGGCATCCTCATTGATGTCGTAGACGCCGACGGTCCAGCCTGCAGCCAGGAACTTCTCGGCCACCGCGCGGCCAATGCCCTGCGCGCCGCCGGAGATGAAAATGGACGGGGAATCAGAAGTGGCCATGGTGTCTCAATCCTGCCTTTTCTTGCTGTTTTTATAAGTGGATAAATGTTATTTGCCAGCTTAGGTGAGTATTTGTTGTTTAACCGCGGATTAGAGGAAACGCGCCCTGATTACAAACGCGCCCTCTACACTGGCCACCATGAAACCCCTGAACATCCCACCAGGTCCCGGCATCCCAAAGGGCCTCGTCATCCCCGCGGCGGAGCTCACCGAACGCTTCGCGCGCTCCGGAGGGCCGGGCGGTCAGGGCGTTAACACCACCGACTCCAAGGTGCAGCTATCGGTGGATATCGCCGAGCTCAGCGTGCTTTCCGACGTCCACCGCCGCCGCGCTCTCCAGAACCTCAGCCACCGCCTCGACGGCACCACACTGACCGTGTCCGTTACCACGCAGCGCTCCCAGGTACGCAACCGCGCGGAAGCCAGGCGGCGCTTAGCGGAACTCATCCGAGAAGCTGTGCAGCCACCGCCTCCGAGGCGCCGGCGGACTCGACCGAGTCGGGCCTCGATTGCCCGTCGTAAAGCACAGAAGCAGCGCCGCTCCGAGCTCAAAGCCAGCCGACGTCGCCCCAGCGCCTACTAGGGAATATGGGATTTTCGCGCATCCGTTGCAATATAGATGGTATGAGCGAAAACCAGGCCCCTACTGAAAAGGCAGCTGAAACTGTCGCGGAGTTCAACCGCGTGCCCTCGATTCTGTCCATCCAGTCGCATGTGAGCTATGGCCACGTGGGCAACTCCGCTGCGGTCTTCCCGCTGCAGCGCGCAGGTTTTGAAGTGTGGCCGGTCCACACCGTCGATTTCTCCAACCACACCGGCTACGGCCAGTGGCGCGGCCCGATGATTCCGGCCATGGATGTGCGCGAGGTCATCAAGGGTATCGATGAGCTGGGCAAGCTTGACGACGTCGACGCGATTATCTCCGGTTACCAGGGCGGTAGCGATATTGCGGATGTCATCATCGAGGCCGTGGCGATGGCCAAGCAGCGCAACCCGAAGGCCATTTACTCGTGTGACCCGGTGATGGGAAATGCCAAGAGCGGCTGCCACGTCTCGGATGACATTCCGCCGCTGCTGCGCGACAAGGTTGTGCCGGTGGCAGACGTGATTACGCCGAACCAGTTTGAGCTGGGATACCTGACGGGCCGCGAGGTCAACGACCTGGAGTCCACCATTGCGGCAGCCCATGCTGCCCGTGAGATGGGCCCGGAGGCCGTGTTGGTCACCAGCGTGCTGCGTCCGGAGCGCAAGGAGGGCGAGATTGAGATGCTCGCCGTCAACGGCTCGGGCGCATGGCTGGTGGCGACACCGTACCTGCCGCTGAAGCGCAACGGTTCCGGCGATGTCGCGGCTGCGCTGTTTGCAGGCAACCTGCTGCGTGGTCGCGGTATTTACGGTGACCTTTCGGTCGCGCTGGGCAACACCGCGGCCAGTATCTTTGAGCTACTGAAGGTCACGCACGAGTCCGGCTCTGGCGAACTGGAGCTCATTCGCGCGCAGGAGGCCTATGTCCACCCGGAGCAGCGCTTTGAGGTTACGAAGGTTCAGTAGGGCTGGGGTGCAGTAGGGCTGGGGGCTCACGCCGCTAAGCCAGCCCTAGCAGTGTCCCAACAGGCCTAGTAATAGAACGGGAACTCGTCCCAGTTCGGGTCGCGCTTTTCCAGGAACGCTTCCTTGCCCTCGACGGCCTCGTCGGTCATGTACGCCAGGCGAGTAGCCTCACCCGCGAAGACCTGCTGACCCATCAGGCCGTCATCGGTCAGGTTGAAGGCGAACTTCAGCATGCGCTGCGCCGTCGGGGACTTACCGTTAATCATGCGACCCCACTCGACCGCGACATCTTCCAACTCAGCGTGGTCGGCGACCTCGTTGACGGCGCCCATGCGGTGCATGGTCTCAGCGTCGTAGGAGCGGCCGAGGAAGAAAATCTCGCGGGCAAACTTCTGACCAACCTGCTTCGCCAGGTAAGCCGAGCCGTAGCCGGCATCGAAAGATCCCACGTCAGCGTCGGTCTGCTTAAAGCGGGCCTCCTGGCGCGATGCCAGCGTCAGGTCACACACCACGTGCAGGGAGTGTCCGCCACCTGCGGCCCAGCCATTGACCACGGCAATGACAACCTTCGGCATAGTGCGAATTAGGCGCTGCACCTCCAGGATGTGCAGGCGACCTCCCTCGACCTTGGCGCGCGCGGTATCGATGGTGGATGCGTCCGCGGTAGCGTCGTCATGCTCGTGGGACGTTGCGTACTGGTAGCCGGAACGACCGCGAATGCGCTGGTCACCACCCGAACAGAATGCCCAGCAACCGTCCTTGGTGCTCGGGCCGTTACCGGTCAGCAGCACTACGCCGACATCCGGGGTGCGGCGCGCGTGGTCGAGCGCGCGGTAGAGCTCGTCGACAGTGTGCGGACGGAACGCGTTACGAACCTCCGGGCGATCAAACGCAATACGCACAATGCCGTTCTCGCGGCCCTCGCCGACGTGGCGGTGGTAGGTGATGTCGGTCAAATCCTCAAAACCATCAACCGTCTTCCACTGCTCGGGGCGGAAGGGGTTATCGGTCGAGTACTTCGCGGTATCAGTCATGGCTTCCAGCATAAAGGTCTCTAGCATGAGGGGTATGTCTGTGTCCGCTGCGCCCAACATCCAGCTTCCGCCAATCGACGACATCCTCGACCGCGCCCACGTCGTCGCGCTGCCCATGGCAGTGAAATTCCGTGGCGTCACCACCCGCGAGGCACTCCTCATCGACGGCCCCGTCACCTGGGGCGAGTTCGCTCCCTTCCTGGAATACGAGGCGTCCGAGGCCGCCGCGTGGCTGCGCTCGGCCATCGAATGCGCATACGTCGGCCTGCCCATCCCGAAGCGCGAGTTTGTCGAGGTCAACGCCACCATCCCCGCCGTCACACCCGACCAGGTGCCGGAGGTCGTGGCGCGCTACCCCGGGTGCCGCACGTTTAAGGTCAAGGTCGCAGAGAGCGGCCAATCGCTTAACGACGACATCGAGCGCGTAGCCGCCGTCCGCACCGCGGTGGCGGAAGCCTATGGCTATGAACCTGTGGTGCGGGTGGATGCGAATCGTGGCTGGTCGGTGGAGCAGGCCATCCGCGCCGCTCATGAGTTGGGGCCGCTGGAGTACATGGAGCAGCCCGTTGCGACTGTCGCCGAGCTGCGCGAGGTCCGCGACGCAGTGGGGGAGTTTTGCCCGGTTGCTGCCGATGAGTCGATTCGCAAGGCCGAGGATCCGTATTTGGTTGCGCGCGAGCAGGCTGCTGACGTGGGCGTAATGAAGGTTGCGCCGCTTGGTGGGCCACGCCGTTTGCTTCGGTTGGCCGAGGAGCTGACGATGAAGGTGACCGTCGCCAGCGCCTTGGATACCGGCGTTGGTATGGCCGCCGGTTTGTTCACGGTGGCGGCCCTGCCTGCTACCGAGCTGCAGCCGGAGCCGAATGCGGCGGGGTTGGCCACGTCCTCGCTGTTTATCGAGGACGTCATCGAGCCCCGGCCACTTATCGATGGCCGACTGCCCGTCACCAACCCCGCGCCCGACCCTTCCCGCCTGGCCGAGCTCGCCGCGCCGGGCCCCCGCCGCGATTGGTGGTTCGACCGCCTCCGCGCGGCGTATGCCCATCTATAACGCCAAGAAAGTGACTAGGTTTATGACACTTTGAGCCCGAAAAACGGCTTCCAAACTGACATAAACCTAGTCAGTAACTCCCGGCAAGTAGCCTATTGAGTGTGAACAATAACCAGGACACCTCTCAAGACCCGGACACCGGCGCGGTCGAAACCACTCACGCCGCCCAGTCCACACAAGCCCCATCCGCAGTGGTAGCGGGCCTCATCGTCGATGAGCTGCTGCGTCTCGGCATGGTCGATGCCGTGGTGTGCCCGGGTTCCCGGTCCGCCCCGCTCGCCCGCGCTCTGGTCCAGGCCGCCGACGCGGCGAAGGTTCGCCTCCACGTACGTATCGATGAACGCTCCGCCGCCTTCCTCGCCCTCGGCCTGGCCTCGCGCACCCGCAAGGTGACCCCGGTAATTACAACGTCCGGCACAGCAGTGGCGAACCTCGTGCCCGCCATGGTGGAAGCCACCGCGTCGGGCATTCCGCTGCTGGCACTGACCGCCGACCGCCCCGCGCATTATCGAGGCACTGGCGCGAACCAGACCATCGTCCAGGATCGCCTGTTCGCTGATGCCTCCGTTGTCGAGTTCGATCTGGACGGCACCGCCCCGGTCACGAAGGCCACCGCCGCGCAGATCCGCGCCCGCATCGATCGCGTTGTCGCCGCCATGGCATCCGGCGCCGGCCACCTTAACGTCCGTTTTGTCGAACCGCTCGTGCCTGACGACGACTCCGTCGCCGACATCCCCGAGGGCCGCGCCGACGGCGGCCCCTGGACCACGATTGCGCCTACCAACAGCAACAACGTCGGCGCGGCCGCCATCGCAGCCAACTCGGCCACCGCAACCGGCCCGGCCAACTCGGCTAGCACAGCCACAATTGACATCAGCCGCCGCACACTCGTGATTGCGGGTTCGAATGCCTCGCACCTGCCAGAACTGGAGGATCTGCCAACCATCGCTGAGCCGAATGCATATGCGCCGGCGCACCCGGTTCACCCGCTCGCGGCGGGTACTTTTGCGCAGATTCTGCCGGAGCAGATTGTGTTAGTCGGCAGGCCGACGCTGCACCGAGGTATCTCTAAGCTGCTGGCCAATCCGGATATCGAGCTGACCGTTGTCTCCGAAGCGGAAAACCACGGTTTTGGGGTGGAGTTCCCGGATGTGACGGCGAACGCAAGGGCCGTCGTTAGGCATGTGCAGACTGTGGGGGAGCAGGACCCGCAGTGGACGAAAATCTGTGAGGCTGCCAGCGAATTGGCGGTGAAGTCCGTGCGAGAGACGCTTACCGAGTCGATTGAAGCGGAGGAACCGCTGACCGGATTTCATGTGGCGGCGGCGCTGACGGATAGCCTGCGCACGGGTGACAACGTGGTGCTGGGCGCGTCGAACCCGGTGCGCGATGCGTCGTACACGGGCCTGCCTTTCCCGGGTGTGAACACGTATGCGGGACGAGGTGCCGCGGGCATCGACGGCACGGTGGCGACGGCAATCGGTATTGCGCTGGCGTCCGACCGTGAGCATGCCGACGAGATTCGCCCGCCGCGGACGATTGCACTTATGGGTGACCTGACGTTCCAGCACGACTCCGCAGCGTTGGCAATTGGGCCGCTGGAGCCGAGGCCGGAAAACCTCACCATCGTGGTGGCCAATGATGCCGGTGGCGGTATTTTCGAGACGCTGGAGGCGGGCAGCCCGGCTCTGCGGGGAAGCTTTGAGCGCATCTTCGGCACGCCGCAGGACGTGGACTTTGAGGGCATCTGCCAGGCTTACGGAGTCGAGCACGTGCGTGTCGACCGCCTCCCAGATCTGCTCGCGCAGCTGCACCCGGATACCGATGTCGACGGCATCCGCGTCATCGAGGTGGCGACCACACGTGCGACGCGTCGGCAGTTGCACCACAAGCTGGCATACAATGCGGAGATTGGGGTGCTGGACAAGCACTAGCCGGCCGGCAGCATCCAATCAGAGCTGGAAACAATCAGGGACAGAAAAATAGGAGGTCGCGACCGCCATGCAGTGGAAAACTGCCCTGGCCAATTGGCCGCGCTTCCTTCGTCAGGTACTGCTCTTTGTGATGATTTGCCTGTTGCTGTCGTGTCTGGCCATGGTGGTTGGCTGCTTCATTAATGACCGCAATATCGAGTCGAACATGGGGCAGTCCGTAGCCAATGTGCGCTCGGTCGAGCTCCTTCGCACCACGGTTGATTTCGTCGACGAGAATGGCGATTTTCAGTCGCCACCAACCGGTTTGCTCTATCCCGTTGGTCTGGAAGAGGGGCAGCGCGTCCGCGTCGAATACGACCGCACTGATCCCAATGTCGTCCGCGTCGCCGGGCGCACATGGACGCTGTCACTTCTCCCGGCGACCAGTATCGCTGTGGTTACATTTCTCGTCGTCGCGCCGTTGTGGTGGTCGTCGTTGCGCGCAACCCGTCGTTTACAAAGAGATCCCCAAAAGGTAAACAGAGGGTCACTTTCGCTTTCCGACGAGATGGAAAACTAGCACCATGCGCGTTGCCATCATTGCTGAAAGCTTCTTGCCCAACATCAATGGAGTGACAAACTCCGTGCTGCGGGTGTTGGAACACTTACGCCGTGAAGGACACGAGGCGCTGGTGATTGCGCCGGGTGCTCGGGACTGGCAGGAAGAGGCAGAGTTCTACTGCGACTACCGCATTGAGCGTGTGCCCACTGTGATGGTGCCGTTGATTGATTCGCTACCGATTGGTGTGCCGAACCGTCGGGTAGCGTCGGCGCTGACGCAGTTTAAGCCGGATGTTGTCCACTTGGCTTCGCCATTTGTGCTCGGTGGTGCGGGCGCGCTGACTGCCAAGGCACTGGGCATCCCGGCTGTGGCCATCTATCAGACGGACGTTGCGGGTTTTGCCAAGAACTACAAGTTGGCGGGGCTCTCCACGGCCGCGTGGTTGTGGACGCGCGTGATTCACAACTCCTGCGCCCGAACGCTGGCGCCGTCCTCGCCGACTATTGAGGACCTGCAGGATCACAAGATTCGTGATGTCTACCGCTGGGGCCGCGGTGTTGATGCGGTTCGCTTTACTCCGACAAAGCGTAGTGAAGAGCTCAGGAAGCAGTGGAGCCCGGAGGGCAAGCCGATTGTTGGTTATGTCGGCAGGCTCGCGGCGGAGAAGTCTGTGGAGCGGCTGGCAGCGCTGAACGGCCGCGATGATATCCAGGTGGTCATTGTCGGCAATGGCCCGGAGCTGCAGAAGCTGCAGAAGCAGATGCCGAATGCCGTCTTTACCGGACAGCTCACCGGCGATAAGTTGGCAGCGGCATTCGCCAGTCTGGACGTGTTCGTCCACACTGGTGACTTTGAAACCTTCTGCCAGGCGGTACAGGAAGCCCACGCCTCCGGTGTGCCGGCCATCGCTCCGAACGCAGGCGGCCCGCGCGACCTGATTACCAACGACGTCAACGGCTACCTGCTGGAACCCAAGACTTTCACCCGCGATCTGTCTGAGGCGGTCGACAAGCTACTGCTCGTCGACGATGAGCTGGCACGCAAGCAGCTGCGCAACCGCTGCCGCGACACCGTGACCGAACGCACCTGGGAAGCACTGTGTGCAGACCTGGTTCGCCACTACGAGGAGGTTTCTGGGGTTTCCGCGGCCGAGACGTCAAGCAAGGTCGCAGCAGATGCGATTGATGCCTCCCGTGCAGGTGCTGCTACGCGTCAGAAGTCGGTCGCGTAATCTGGACATCGTGTCTAGGGCTGATTTAACGAAAAATCCCAGCGAAGTCGCCTCGATGTTCGACGGCGTGGGGAAGAATTACGACATCACTAATACCGTGCTCACCGGTGGCATTGACCACTACTGGCGCGTGCGCACGGCAAAGCGCCTGAACCTGCAGCCCGGCCAGAAGGTCCTCGACCTGGCCGCCGGTACGGCTGTTTCCTCGGTGGAGTTGGCAAAGTCTGGCGCATACGTCGTTGCCTGTGATTTCTCCCGAGGCATGCTCAAGGCCGGTGCACACCGCGATGTTCCCAAGGTTTGCGGTGACGGCATGAAGCTGCCATTCCCGGACAACACCTTCGACGCGGTGACCATCAGCTTCGGTCTGCGCAACATCGTGGACTACAAGGCGGGCCTCGCCGAACTAGCCCGCGTGGCCAAGCCCGGAGGCCAGCTAACAGTCTGTGAGTTCTCCACCCCTGTGGTGCCGGTGTTCAGCACCTTCTACAAGGAATACCTGATGCGGGCACTGCCGCAGATTGCCAAGGTTGTCTCCTCGAACCCGGAGGCCTATGTGTACTTGGCGGAGTCGATTCGCGCCTGGCCAAACCAGCCGCAGCTTGCCCGCGACATCAATGCCTCTGGCTGGGAGGATGCCGGTTGGCAGAATCTCACCTTCGGTATCGCAGCGCTGCACTCGGCAACCAAGCCCGTGCAGTAGCTCGCTAGCTCTCAGTCGGGCTGGGTCGCAGGGGCCGTCGTAAAGCGATTCCTACTGCCAGGGCTGGCGCCCGAACCACTTATCGGAGGCCAGCGCTGTCCTCCCCGAAGCGCGCCAGAGTCGCGCCACTACGTCGCGGTCGTGTTCCGTGACCAGGTTTCCCATCAGGCGTGCGGCAACACCCATGAGCTGGCTTCCCCACGGGGCGCCGATGGTCAGCGGGCCGACCGTGGGAAGGAAGCTCGGGTACGTCAGCGTCAGCGCCAACTTGCGAGCCAGCGAGAAGCCGGTGCCGTAGTGGTCGCGAAGTAGGGCGGGCCAGGAGTGCGTCAGCCCATCGCGGCCCGCACCAATCGAACTAATCAGCTCCACCGCTAGCCGCGCCGACTCCATGCCGTAGTCAATGCCCTCACCGTTGAGCGGGTTGACCAAGCACGCAGCATCACCGAGCAACGCCCAGTTCGGCCCCGCCACATTCGACACGGCACCGCCCATCGGCAGCAGCGCCGACGTCACGTGCTCCGGCTCGCTCATCTGCCACTGATCGCGCACCTGTCCGTGGTACTCACGCAGCAACTTCTTCACGTTCGTGCGCGCCGGGCGTGCCGATGTCGCCAGCGCCCCACACCCCACATTCGCCCGGCCTTCTCCCAGCGGGAAAATCCAGCCATAGCCTGGGTGCGTATGCCCTTCGGAGTCGCGCAGTTCCAGGTGCGAGTGAATCCAGTCATCCGCTACGTCTGCGCTGTCGAAGCTGACATACGACCGTGCGGCCACGCCAAAGACGCTGTCTCGATGCCACGCACGCCCCAGCTGCTTGCCGACGGTACTGCGGACCCCATCGGCCACGAGCAACCAGCGGGCCGAGATGGTGTGTGGCTTGCCCTCGCGGTCGGAAAGCTCCACCTCGCGCACGCCATGACCCCGCGTGCCGCCAGTGTTCAGCGCTCCGAGAACCACCTTCCGCGCTGCGACTCCATCAAAGACCTGCGCACCGGCATCAGCGGCGGCATTGAGCAAGAAAGTGTCGAGCTCAACTCGCGGCATCGCGGATCCGACAGCGGGGAAAGTGCCCGAGGCATCATCTGGCCAAGGTGCGGTGATGGAGCCGCCGAAACCGTGTAGCTTGAGTCCGCGGTTGCGGTTGCGGCGCAGGAGCTCGTCGTCAAGCCCTAGACGACGTAGCTCAGCGATGGCACGAGGAGTGAGCCCGTCGCCACAAGTTTTGTCGCGCGGGAAGCGCTGGGAGTCGACCACAGTGACCGAAAAACCGGCGCGGGCGGCGTGAATTGCGGCTGCAGAGCCGGTGGGGCCAGCGCCAACAATGAGCACGTCAGTGCTGCTGGGTAGCGCGACGGTGCCGTCGAACGTGGGGGAAACTCGCGAAATCGGGCTTGAGGTCATTGCCCCAGCGTATAACGACGTTGAAACAAATATGGGAACTGGTCTGCTAGCCACTATGCTCGTAAGGTAGTTTATTTAGCAGTTTCTTATCTTTTATCGTCAGTTAGGCAGGTCTCGAATGCGTACTGGAGACTACTCCGGGCTTAGTTCCGGAAGTGCTCAGGGCACTGGTGAGCACACCGCCACTAGTTCTCACTTCGTTGATGAGGCGCTGGAAGCAACAATCACCGAGGGAATGCGCAAGAGCGAGGACCTCCTGATTACCGAGCTGGGGCGCGGCGAGGACTTCCTAGTCGAACGGGTTTCCCACCTAGCTCACGCTGGTGGTAAGCGCTTCCGCCCGATGTTTACCATGCTGGCCGCGCAGTTCGGGGAGAACCCGGAGAGCGATAAGGTCATCACCGCCGCGACGGTGCTGGAGCTGACGCACCTGGCGACGCTCTACCACGACGACGTCATGGATGAAGCGGATAAGCGCCGCGGCGTGCCCTCCGCAAACTCGCGCTGGGACAACACCGTCGCCATTCTGGCCGGTGACTACCTCTTCGCTGCTGCGTCCCGCCTGCTGGCAGAGCTCGGCTCCGAGAGCGTGGCTCACTTCGCTGAGACCTTCGGTGTTCTTGTCACAGGTCAGATGCGAGAGTGCCTCAACGACTTGGACCTGCCGATTGAAGAGCGCATCGAGCGCTACCTGAAGGTCATTGCCGAAAAGACCGGTGTGCTCATCGCATCGGCCGGTTATCTCGGCGCCTATCACGCCGGTGCGTCCGCCGAGATTTCCAACGCGCTGCGCCGCTATGGCGAACTAATCGGTATCGTTTTCCAGATTGTCGACGACATTATCGACATCTCCTCCAATACCGATCAGTCCGGCAAGACTCCGGGCACTGACTTGCGCGAGGGCGTCTTCACGCTGCCGGTTCTCTACGCGCTGCAGGAGGACACCCCAGCCGCTGACCGCCTCCGCGAGATTCTCGTCGGCCCAGTCTCCGACGACGCGCTTGTCGACGAGGCCCTCGAGCTCCTGGCTCAGACCAACGGTGTGGCTCGCGCGATGGAGAAGGTCAATGAACTGCTGGATGAGTCCGACCGCGTCATCGCTGACCTTCCTGACTGTGCGGCCAAGGAGGCCCTGCGTCACGTTGCTCGCTACACCGTGGAGCGCGTGGGGTAGTGGATTGAGCTCCATCAGCGAGATGGGCCTAGGGGCGAGCACTGCTCTGAGGTGAGCTCTGCTCTGGGTTGAGTTCTGCTGAGGGGTGAATCCAGGTAGGGAAATATCCTCTCGACCTGCCGATTTGTGTAAATGACAGAGTAGTGGGTAGCATTCCATTCGCACCGTTTAAGAGTGCACGCCAGATTGCCCGAGCGGCCAAAGGGAGCGGATTGTAAATCCGTCGGCATTGCCTTCGTTGGTTCGAATCCATCATCTGGCACAGTGAAATCACCGCGAGAACTTTCGGGTTAAGTAAAGAAAAGTGTGTCTTTTCCGGGCGTGTTGCGGTTATTTGATCCAGCCTTTTTGGATGCCGAGGTT
>NZ_JASPJP010000008.1:0-113997 GCF_030232615.1 Corynebacterium sp. MSK035 | reverse complement strand
CAACCTCGGCATCCAAAAAGGCTGGATCAAATAACCGCAACACGCCCGGAAAAGACACACTTTTCTTTACTTAACCCGCATAAGTGCCGGAAAACCATCGATAAGTCGGGCAGACAAAAAGACCCGCACCTTACCGGTGCGGGTCTGCGTTGTGCGCCCGAAGGGATTCGAACCCCTAACCTTCTGATCCGTAGTCAGATGCTCTATCCGTTGAGCTACGGGCGCATTTTGTTGTTATTCAGCGACTCTGGGGTAATTCCCTCGGCCCCTGCAACGAATAGATACTTTACTCATCCTGCGGAGTTTTACAAAATCCGCTGTTCAGAGGCATAATCCGGGCAACCCGGGAAGAGTCTTAGGCTGCAACTGCGCCACCCGCTATAGCTGCGGGTGGCAGCGTAAGCTGTACGCGCGGCGGAGACTATCCGCCGCACAGCACCAGACCAGTCCTACTCGCCGCGGACCCAGCGGACAGCGTTGCCGAAGATGTCCTGCTCACCAATGCCCGGAATGTTGCGCATCAGGCCCTCGCGGAAACGCTCCGGGTGGCCCATCTTGCCCAGAATCCTGCCGTCAGCACTGACAATGCCCTCAATGGCGTAGGAAGAACCGTTCGGGTTGGCTGGCGCTGTCATCGTCGGCACGCCGTCGGCATCGACGTACTGGAAAGCGACCTGGCCGGCCTCGAACAGGCGGCGAGCCTCATCCTCGGAAACCACGAAACGCCCCTCACCGTGAGAAACCGGCATGAGGTGGGTCTGGACTGGCTCGAAATCGCGCAGCCACGGGGAATCCACGGTCGCGACGCGAGTAGTAGCGATGCGGGACACGTGACGCAGCTGGCGGTTGTGGGCCAGGGTCGGCGAGTCCTCGCGGAGCTGCGCCGGGTCGCCGTACGGCAGGAAGCCGGACTTGACCAGCGCCTGGAAACCGTTACAAATACCGAGCACAAGACCGTTGTCGGCCACGAACTCCTTGACGGCGGCTGCGACATCGTCGGAACGCAGGAACGCGGCGATGAACTTGGCGGATCCGTCCGGCTCATCACCCAGGGAGAAGCCACCGGAGAATGCCAGGATGTCGGAGTCCTGAAGCTTCTCGATGAACGCCTTCGTGTCCTCCGCCAGCATTGCCGGGGTCAGGTTGCGGATTACGTGGAACTCGTAGGTAGCGCCAGCAGCGACGAATGCCTCGGCCATGTCGTACTCGGAGTTGGTACCCGGGAAGACCGGCAGCAGCACGTGGACATCCTTCTTGCCCGGGCTCTGCAGGTCGGTCTTGGTCTCGCTGACCTGGTTAGCGAACTCCGGCAGGGCCTCACCCTCGTAGTCATTGAGCGGGAATACCTCACGGTAACCGGACTCCATTGCCTCCAGAGCCTCGGCGACAGTGAAGGACTCCTCACCGAAGCGCAGCGTGCCCGACTCGTCGGTGGTACCAATCTTCACAGCACCTTCAACAGCACCCTCAACATCCTGACCAGCCGGAACAGCCACAACAATGGAACCCAGTGGAGCCTCCGGGAGGGATGCCTCCAGGCCCACGCCATTGCCCACAGCCATGTTGACCAGGGTCGCAGCCAGATCCGCATTGGTAACAGCCGAGGCCGCAGCCGGACGCAGCTCGCGCACAGCGGCAAACAGTTCGTTGAGCTGCTCGTAGTTCGGCTCCCCGGACTCGAGTGGCTTGTGCGCAAACAGGTAGAGGTCGAAGTTACCGGCCGGGATTGCGGCAGAGACAGCGTCGGTCTCGTCCATCGCGGCAACTGCGAAGGTCACCAGGGTCGCCGGCACGTGCAGGTCCTCGCCGTAAGTGCCGGACATGGAGTCCTTACCGCCAATAGCCGCAACCTGGAAGCCGTCCTGAGCCTCGAGCAGACCGAGCAGAGCCTGCGCAACCTCGCCCCACCGCTTCGGATCCTGGTCCAGGCGCTGGAAGTACTCCTGCACACTCAGCCAGGCACCGCGCGGATTGCCACCGGCCGCTGCGAGCTTAGCCAGTGCCTCCACGACGGAGTAGGAACCCATGAGGTACGGGGACTCGTCGGCAAGCGATGGCGAGTAACCCCAGGTCATGATGGATGCGGTGCTCGTGCCGCCATCGACCGGCAGCGTCTGGATCGACGCCTGCTCGTCGGTCTTCTGCGTCGCACCGCCGTACGGCATGAGCACGGTGGAGCGGCCGACGGTCGAGTCGAACTGCTCGATCATGCCCTCCTGGGAGCCCGCCGTCGCCGCACGCAGCGACTCCAGTACGCTCGTCGGAGCCTGCTTTACGACGCCGCCCTCCGCAGCAACCATCTCGACGTTCTGGGCGCGGTCGGCGCCGTTGGTGTCGATGAACTCACGGGAGAGGTCGAAGACGACCTCGTCGCCCATGAACATGCGCAGTCGACCGGTGTTGGTGATGTCTGCCAGCGCGACGGCCTCGATGTTCTCTTCGGCAGCGGCGGCGATGATGAAGTCCGCATCCTCCGGGCGCACGACCAGCGCCATGCGCTCCTGGGACTCGGAAATTG
Source organism: Corynebacterium sp. MSK035 (assembly GCF_030232615.1). NCBI lineage: Bacteria > Bacillati > Actinomycetota > Actinomycetes > Mycobacteriales > Corynebacteriaceae > Corynebacterium > Corynebacterium sp. MSK035. The sequence continues at coordinate 111,479 of NZ_JASPJP010000008.1, read as the reverse complement.
CGATTTCGCGGGCATTCAGACCGGCGTACTTCAGCGGCACGCGCTCGAGGTGAATGTCGATGGAGTCAGCCAGCTCACCGACCGCAACGGACACGCCACCAGCGCCGAAGTCATTACAGCGGACAATCTTGGTGGCGACGTCCTCGCGGCGGAACAGGCGCTGAATCTTGCGCTCGTTGACCGGGTTACCCTTCTGCACCTCGGCACCGGAGCGGCCCAGCGAGTCCTCATCGTGAGCCTTGGACGAGCCGGTCGCACCGCCGACGCCGTCACGGCCGGTGCGGCCACCGAGCATAATCACCACATCGCCCGGCGCAGGTTCGAGGCGCTTGACGTTGTCTGCCGGGGCAGCGGCGACGACGGCACCGAGTTCCATTCGCTTAGCGACGTATCCCGGGTGGACCAGCTCGCGCACACCAGTGGTGGCCAGACCGATCTGGTTGCCGTAGGAGGAGTAGCCGGCTGCGGCGCGGGAGGAAATATCGCGCTGCGGCAGCTTGCCCTCGAGGGTCTGCTCGCGCGGAGTGTTGATGTCACCTGCGCCGGACAGACGCATGGCCTGGTAGACCCAGGAGCGACCCGACAGCGGGTCGCGGATAGCGCCACCGAGACAGGTGGAGGCGCCACCGAATGGCTCGATTTCGGTCGGGTGGTTGTGGGTCTCGTTCTTGAACATGAGGAGCCACTTGCGGTCATCGCCCTCGACGTCGACGTAGACGGAGCAGGCGTTGATTTCTTCGGAGACTTCCTGGTCATCCATGACACCCGTGCGACGCAGTTCGCGGCCCATGATGGTGCCCATGTCCATCAAGGAGCGTGGCTTGTGCGTGCGACCGTTGAGCTCACGCAGCTCGTCGTAGCGACGCAGCGCGCGATCCAACTGCGCGGCAAAGCGCGGCTCGTTGTTCTCGATGGAGGTCAGCTCGGTGTTGAAGGTGGTGTGGCGGCAGTGGTCCGACCAGTAGGTATCCAGCGCGGACAGCTCTACCTCGGTCGGAGTGCGGCCCTCGGAGCGGAAGTAATCCTGGATGGTCTTCAGGTCGGCCAGCGACATGGCCATGCCGTCGGCTGCGAGCAGCTCGGCCAGGCCTTCGTCATCCAGCTCGGTGAAGCCCGGGTACTCCTTCAGCGGCTCAATCTCGCCCATGCTCGGACGGCGCAGGACGTTCAGGTTCTTCTCCCCCGATTCGACCGGGTTGATGAGGAAGGAGCGCACGGCGTCATTCACCGGAGCATCGAAAACATACAGCGTTGCCGAGGTGATCTGCGCCTGCGTTTCCGGGCGGAGCAGACGCAGGGCCTGCTCGGCGGCATCGGCACGCTGGTCGTACTGGCCAGGCAGCGGCTCGACAGCAAGGTAGTTCCCCAGCTCGGCGGGGGCCGGGAGCTCGACCAGCTCGTCGACACGCGAATCAGCAACTACCGACTCACGCAGCGCGACAAGATCCTCCTCCGTCGCATCGAAAGCATCGTAGAGATAGTAGATTGCCACCTCGCCGTCCTGGCCGATCGAGGACAGCAGCGTAGCTTCCTCATTGCGGAACTCGGGCTTACGGCGAACGGCTAGACGGGCGTCCATCAAGGCTCCTATCGAAATACGGGGAGGGCAACCGGGGTCTAAGTCTATTGCAACTGTTCAGGATAGGAAAATGTCCCCCGGTGTGCGAGGCGGCGCGGGGCGGCGCGGGGCGGCGCGGGGCGGAAGCCCCGATTGACCAAGTACAAGGCCAGGCTAATCGGATTCGTTCGGGCAAAGGCTGCGCGGGGGTGTTGGAGGTACGGCCGTGGCGGCTCAGGGAGGTGGCGAGTCGGTCGGCAGGTCCGGGTTGGTGCCTGTTGTTGCACCTTGCTACCTGTTGCTGCGCGTTGTTGAAGCAAGGGAGCTGGTTCGTTGTCTTATCGATGCATAGTTCACCCATCGATTCGCTATAGCCTGGCCACAAGTGAACAACGCATCGACAAGTGCACACGTAGCACCCACAGCGCGCGCATAAGTGGCGCAAAACCATCGACAGGCCACGAGAAACCATCGATAAGTGACCGAACCCTGGCCACAAGTGAAGGACCGCGCTGCCCCGCCCCGCAATGCCCCGGCTCGCGCTGCACTGCCAGGTAATAAAACAAAAAGACCCGCACCTACAAGGTGCGGGTCTACATGGTGCGCCCGAAGGGATTCGAACCCCTAACCTTCTGATCCGTAGTCAGATGCTCTATCCGTTGAGCTACGGGCGCGTGTGGCGGAGGCGAGAGGATTCGAACCTCCGGCCCGTCGCAAGACAGGCAACTCCTTAGCAGGGAGCCCCATTCGGCCGCTCTGGCACGCCTCCAAAACCACTGGCATCGGTCCCGCTTCAGCAAAGCTGTTCGCCATTGCGTGGACGAGACCAAATAACCGCAGCCAATCCTACAGAACACAAGAATTGAAAAGCAAAACACCCGCGGAGCCACCAAATACGGCGCCACAAATAGCGACCACACCTTGGGATTTTGCGGGGATTCTGTACTGCCCAATCCGGGCCATGTTCTACAGTTAGGCCTATGACCAACGATGCATCTTCAGTTCAGCCCAAAACCCGCGCCGACCTCGAGCAGGTTCCGGCCTATGTCCCGGGCAAGGCTGTGCCCGGCGCGCTGAAGATCGCGTCCAATGAAATGACCCAACCGCCACTGCCCTCGGTGGTGGAGGCCATCTCGCAGACCATCGCTGACCCAACCACCAGCCCGAACCGCTACCCGGACATGGGCGCGGTTGACCTGCGCATTAAGCTCGGCGAGCACCTGGGTCTGCCCATGGAGCAGGTCGCGGTCGGCTGCGGCTCCTCCGCTCTGTGCCTGCAGCTCGTGCAGGCCACCTGTGAGGATGGGGATGAGGTCGTGTTCCCGTGGCGCAGCTTCGAGGCCTACCCCATTCTCGCTCGCGTCGCCGGGGCTACTCCGGTGCCGGTGCCGCTGGATGCGCAGGGTCGCAATGATCTTTCGGCAATGGCTGCCGCTATCACCGGCCGCACACGCCTGGTTTTCGTCTGTAATCCCAATAACCCGACGGGCACGACCATCACTCTCGCGGCTTTCGCGGAGTTTATGGCGCAGGTTCCGGGCGATGTTGTGGTCGCTCTCGACGAGGCGTACATCGAGCTGGTGGACGAGGCCACTCATGCCGCTACCCCGTTGGCGCATGAGCTGCTGGATACCTACCCCAACCTGGTCGGTTTGCGCACATTCTCCAAGGTCTACGGTTTGGCCGGGCTCCGCGTGGGCTACATGTTCGGCCCGGAGAAGCTTGTGGAGGCCGTGAATAAGGTCGCTATCCCCTTCTCCATAAACACTCTCGCGCAGATTGCCGCGCTCACCTCGCTCGACGCACAGGAAGAGCTCACCGCCCGCATTGCTGAGGTCCGCGCACAGCGCGTCGCCGTCACCGAGGCCATCAACGCCGCCACCGGCCGCGAGACGGTGCTGCCGAATTCGCAGGCCAACTTCATTTGGATTGACGAGGGTCGGATCGCGAATCTCTCTTTGCTTGACGACGTCTCGGTGGCCACCACCACGGATCTCGGTGACTTCCTGGCGCAGCGCAACATTCTCATCCGCTGCTTTGCCGGCGAAGGTGCTCGCATCACCATCACTACTGAGGAAGAGACCTCGCAGCTGCTAGCTGCGCTCGGTATCGAGCGCTAACAGCTATCGCTCAGCTAGCAGCTACCGGCGCGGCCGGTGGTCGCGCCACCGCTGCGCTCAATCGCCTTTGCGATGCGGTCAAGCATTTGCTGGCCGGTCTCATAGGTGCCGTCGTCAGGCTGGGCTGCGATAGCGACACCAACGAAGGTGCCCGGCTTCTTGCCCGGCAGATAGCCGAACTGTCGCACAAGGTAGACACCTTCATCATCTGGGCCCCAACCGCCCTTGAAGTGGGCGCCGCGGATGCGTCCGAGGCCGTAGGACTGCTCGTCGGCAATCTGTCCCATGAGGTCAGCGACCTTTGGGCCCGCCTCGATGCACTGCAAATTGGCGCCGAAAATAGCCTGGTCGCGCAAATCCCACTGCGTCTGCCCGAAGACGGTGTATTCCGCACGGATGCGGTCAGTGCCCATGACGGTGCGGGTGTCGTGGCCCTCTCGGAGAATCTCGTCGGTGGTCGCGCCCGCGGTCGCGTCATCGCCCAGGGAGTACCACATGGACTCAGCCGCATCGTTATCGGAAACCGTGATTGCGTCTTCGACCAGGGAATCCACGCCCGATTGGCGCACATAAGCCACCGCAATCGGCACCTTGGAGGTCGACCAGGCCGGACCCGTTTTGAAGTCACCCGTGGAAACCACTTCGGAATCCTTATCCGGCGTTGCCAGAGCGGCGCCGGCCAAACCACCGAGTTCCTTTTGCGCGGATTTCACGGCCTCGACAACTTCGCGAGGCATCTCACCGGGCACAACTTTCCCGTCGGAGGATGCGCCGCCGGGGCCGTCGTCAAGCGGATTGGACAGCGTCGGCGACGGCATGCCCGCCGAATCGGTGCCAATGGTGCAGGCGCTAAGGCCGAGCGTGACGACGGCGGTTGCGGCCAGAGCCGCTCGGAGACGTTTAGACAATGTGCACCGTCGCATTCGTACCGCCGGTACAAGTGACAACCTCACCGTTATCGCGGCAGGTCATGCTGTATGTCTTGCCTGTTGTTGGGCTGCTAGCGGTGACAGTACCGTTGAGCTTCTTCGTAAGTTGGTACTGCTCAACGAAGGAATTGCGGACGTTGGTGGCAAACTGACAGGTCGTCGTGTTACCGCCGACATCTTCTGCATATACCAAGTTCAAATCACCCGGATCGCCCGAGCCGGAGCAGTGACGCCAGTTCGATGGCGGCTGGAACCCTTCAGCGCGACGCTTCTGCTCAGCGGTCGACGAGGTGGAGGAACCCTCAGCACTAGCGGACTGAACCGACTGGGGCGAGTTGCTGCCGGCCGAATTCACTCCCTTCGAATCGGAGAAGTAGAAGTAAGCCATTGCGCCGACGAAGAGAGCGACCGCAACGAGTGCCAGGACAATAACCGCGATGGTCAGCCCCTTGTTGTCATTGCGCGGCGCAGCAGCCGGACCAGCTTGCGGACCTGGAACATAGGGGGCAGGGCGGTATGGTTCAGGCTGCTGGGACTGTGGATACTGCTGCTGCAGATACTGGGTTTGCCCCTCAGGCTGCTCCCACTGTGACCCATCCACAGCGCTCCACGCATTTGCCGGCGTATCAGCGGAGGGTTGATCATCTGACGTGCCCGGATTTATGCTCCACTCACCGAACGAGTCGTCCGAGTGGTTGCTCCGATTCGTTGCCATTGTTCGACCTTTTCCCTCAATACCGTCCGCCAGTATGACGCTGGGTTTGTATTACAGCAAGACCGAGCTTACCGGTTTTGGCAATTTGCCCGTATTGTTTCAGGCCACAGTACACGTTGGTCGGAGCAATTAAATTACCTCCGCAAAATTACCTGTGGCAGATTTCGGACACACGAAACCCCCGACCGCATGCGACCGGGGGTTACGTTCTGCAATTCGCTCTCTATCTGGGGAAGTTTTTACTCATCCCTGGAGAACTGCCGCTAATCGCGACCTAGAACAGTCGTTAGAACGGCCACCACGACGGCTTCGCATTCTTGTTCACGACTACCTTTTCGCCGCCGACAACCCAGTTCTCGTTGGGGCTCAAAAGCGCGCCCACGTGGGCGTAGCCGCCGTTGTCGAACTCACCTTCGTAGTCCGGAGCCCGGTACGTGAAGTCAACGGAGACAGACTTCGAACTGCTGACAGTCGGGTTGTCCTTGAAGGCACCGAGGAAGCCGCCCTCCGTCCAGGACAGGCGCACCTGACGATTACCGTTGCGCTCGGTGTTGACGTACTCCCCCTCCTTCAGCGTGTAAATACCGCCGCCGAGGATATTGTCCTGCGACTGGCGAGTCACACGAACGAGCTCAAAGTCAGCCGGGATGTTGTGGCCGATTCCCCGCAGCTTGGCGTTGCCGTTGACACCGACGACCTCAATACGGATCGTGACCTCGTCACCCGGTCGGACCTCCTTACCGCGGATAATCTGCGAGTAAACATCAGCAGACCATGCCGGGCCACCGATGGTGCCGAGCTTCTTCTTCGGGGCGCTCGAGCCCGGCAGGGTCAGACCAGGCGAATTAAGTCCTGGCGAGTTCAGACTCGGCGAGGGCAGACCCGGGGACTGCGCCATGGCAGGAGCGCCGAAACCGAAGGTCAAGCCAGCTGCGAGGGTAACTGCGGCAATGGCGGTACGGGAGCGACGTCGCGAACGAGAGGCCGCGATGTTCTTGGAGTGCATATTGCGCATGATGGGAAAACTTTCTGTGAAAACCTGAAAACAGGCGCGGTGGAAAAGCTGGAATTACTTAGCGGTTAATGCCCGGCGACGGCAGCCCCGGGGACTGGAAGCCCGGTGACGGCAAGCTCGGGGAGCCCAGCGAGCCACCTGGGACATCCGGAATACCCGGAATATCCGGAGCTGGCGCCTCCCGCTTCACAGTGAGCTTCGGCCCCATGTCATGCAGCTTCTCCACCGAATTGCTCGGGTTGAAGTGGATTTCGGTTCCGGTATTCAACGCACCGTCGGCAATTGCGTCCGTGACGCGGTACTTCCACTTGAAACTCACAGTCGACGTGGTCGGGGAACCCCATGCCTGTGTGATTCTGTCGGCTGCAAACTCCACCGCACCGTTGTTAACGATTTCCAGCCACTTGTCTGACTCGTTCTGGTTTGCCCACTCATCGTCGCCGACCTTGTACGTCGCCGAGTTGGCCACGTACTGCAGGCCATCCGGAATGACATCGGTCATGCGCTGAATGTAGGACTTCGCACCCCAGATGTTGTTGTCCGTGTAGGTCAGAGTAAAGGTCACGACATCGCCGGGCTTGACGACGGCACCCGCGACACCATTGACCTCAACGGATCGCGTCACATTGGAGTTCTTCCAGCTATGCGTCGCGCTGGAGGAACCAGTACCGGTGACTTCACCAATGGCGTCGGTGACAGTCTGAGTGATGGAATCAACGCTCAGCAGGTCCTGAGCATGTGCGGTATTACCGAATCCCGCAAAGGTCATACCTGCGGCTAGAGAGAGTGCAGCAATGCGAGCAATGCTGCGGTTACGTACGGTGCGAGTTGCCATCTGTCACGGGCTCCTTTTAACGATGCGAAGACTTGCGGTCGGAGTAGGCCAAATATGGCGGCTCTCCAGTAGGAATGCACGCGTGATGCATCGGCGTGCGATTCACTTGGCGATAGTTAATACGACACCTATCGACGGCGGCAACAAGTAGCCATTTTTCGAACATCAACCTAAAAATCGAAAACCATGTCGCCACAGCAGTCACACCAGTCACATGTCCGCACATGCGTTACAGGTTTGGGCCGGCTGGAATACTTTTAACTATAGAAATACGCACTGCCCTGAAATAGCTGTTCCCCACCGCTGCCAAAATTGCCCCCATTTTCCATCCCGCGACAAAACACCCCAGCCTGCCCCCTGTAACGCTGTTCAGGGGTATCCAAAGAGCCCAATTACATGCCCGTCCGACCACCCCATAACGGGGTTAACCACGGAAACCACCCAAAGGTCCGACTATCCGTCGCGGACCTGAGCACATACGCCAACTTTTAAGAGAAATGAAGAAACCCCCGGTAGAAAATCTACCGAGGGTTTCATCTGCGGAAGTAGAGGGATTTGAACCCCCGGAGGTGTGACCCTCGCTGGTTTTCAAGACCAGTGCATTCGGCCGCTCTGCCATACTTCCAACGCCAACATCATAACCGCATACCGCCGTAAGGCAGCAAACGCCCTCATAACACCCCTTGCCAGCACCTTTCGCAAACCCTTCATCGGAAACCACACCCCAAGCATCCACCTCTACAGACATAACTATTTTTGCTAATTGCAAAAGAGCTTGAAATACCGCGTGCATAACCAGTTTTTGCATTACCTTTGAAGACTATGAAGGCAATCATTCAGACTGATCTTTCCAACCCCCGCGCCCTGGAATGGGCCGATGCTCCGGAACCGACTCTCGAGGATGGGCAGGTGCTGGTCAAGGTCAAAGCCGCTGGCGTAAACCGCGCTGACCTACTGCAGGCCGCTGGCCACTACCCGCCACCGAAAGGCGTGACCGACACCCTCGGCCTGGAGTGCGCGGGTGTCATTGAAGAGGTCAAGGGGGACTCCCAGGGCTGGAAAGTCGGCGACGAGGTCTGCTGCCTTCTCTCCGGTGGCGCTTACGCCGAAAAGGTCGCAGTCCCGGTCGGCCAGATTCTCCCCCTGCCACATGGCTACTCCTTCACCGAGGCCGCATCTATCGTCGAGGTTGCCTGCACGGTGTTCTCGAATGTCGTGATGATTGCCGGCCTCAAGGAAGGTGACCTGCTGCTGGTCCACGGTGGCGCGGGCGGCATCGGCACTTTCGCTATTCAGATGGCCAAGCGGCTCGGCGCTCGCGTCGCAGTCACCGCCAGTTCGGCGGAGAAGCTGGCTAAGTGCAAGGAGCTCGGCGCCGACATCCTCATCAATTACAAGGAAGAGGACTTCGAGGAGATCGTTGCAGCTGAGGGTGGCGCCAACGTCATTCTGGACATCATGGGCGCAAAGTACCTCGACCGAAACGTCAAGGCCCTGGCGAAGGACGGCCACCTGGTCATCATCGGCATGCAGGGAGGCGTTAAGGGCGAGCTCAACATCGGCCGCCTGCTGAGCAAGCGCGGCTCCATCACCGCCACCGGCCTGCGCTACCGCGATCTCGCTGACAAGGCTCGCATCGTCAACGCCACAGAGGACACCATCTGGCCAATGCTTGCCGACGGCACCGTCACCCCTCAAATTCATGAGGTCATGGATATGCGCGACGCAGCCAAGGCCCACGAACTGCTCGACAGCGGCGCGGTCAGCGGCAAGATTGTGCTGACCGTCTAGTTAGCTGACTACCTAGTTAACCGAGCGAGGCAACTGCGCGCACGAGCTGGTCAATGTCGTGCGGCGTATTGAACGGCTGGAGGCCAACTCCCACGGCGCCTCCAGCCTCATCGATGCCCATGGCCTCCAGCAGTGGCGATTCGTATGCATCAACAATGCTGGTCACGAGGCCATTATCCAGCAACCTATCCACGACCACCTTCGCCGACACCCCATCGACGAGGAAGCTAACGCGCGGAATGTGCTGTGCCCGCGACACACTCGCGAAAGAATCATCTTCGGTATCCATGCCGATGATGTACACCCGCGGCAGGGTCATCAACGCCGCAATTAGGCGTTCCGACAACGTCGTCAAGTAGCGAGAAACCTGCGGCATCGCCGTTTCAATGCGGTGCCTACGCGACCCCCTCGCCGTGCTATCCAGCGATGCCAGGTGCAGCACCGATTCCGACACTCCGCCGAGCAATGCCGGCGACACCGGGGAAACCTCGATCCGCTCGACGCCGCGCACATTCGGCACATAGCTTAACGACGTCATGCGCTCGAACATCTCGGGATCCTTGAACACCAATGCTGCGACCTCAGGCCCGCCCAGCACGGAGGCATCAACCAGCATGATGTCGGCGCCCAGCTTGCTCATCGACACATCGCGGTAGGCGACAATATCCGAGGCATCAACCAAAACCCAGGCGTTGGAGTACTCATGCACCCGCCGAGAAATGTCAGCTACCGGGGCAATGGTGCCAATGAACGGATCCGCGGCCGGGACGACAACGAGGCGAGTGTGCTCGTCTACGAGCTCGTCGAACTGCCAGGACGGCAACGTACCCGAGGACAAGTCAGCCTCAGCAATGCGGACTTGAGCTCCGTAGAGATTGGCTGCTCGGCGTAGTGGTGCGTGTACGACCTGCGAACCAATGCGAGAAATCACCAGGTTAGAGCCGAGCGTCAAGCGTCGACTCATTGCGGACGTGAACTGCTCCATGAGCACCTCACGCGAAGATCCCAACACCACGCCGGCGACCGGGCCACCAGTGAGATCGGCAAAAGCCCGGCGCGCACTGGCGGTTAGTTCCGCTGCAGCGGGAACGCCCGAGCTGCGCGACTGGCCATGAGCCCCCGCCCCAGTCTCACCAGGAAGGGACTTCTGCGCATTGCGAAATGCAGAAATCATCGCAGCCTGGACACGCTCGGGTACCTGGGTGCGTTGACCCGCATTGAGGTATGTCCACCCGTCGGAAAGCGACGAGTAAGCACCCCTGGTTGTCGGCACATCGAAGGCCATGAAAACCCTTTCCCGGTTTCGAATTCAAGCTGCGATATCTATTTCAGAGTTAACTGTGCAATCACCCACGAATCGAGCATCCATGCCCCGAACCGTGTATCGCTTGCACATCTTAGTTGGAGCCAATTCTATCGAAGCAACCCCATATAGGATAATCTTTATCCCTTTTTAGCAGTTGCTTAAAATTGGCCGAACTTTTCCTGCCTGTATCCATGCGCAAGCACTCCCGATGCGTGAACCATATGCACCAGCTGCATGCCATAAAGCAGTTACAGCGGCGATTGTATGTAAGTTTTCCAGGGTCACATAACCAGTCACATAACCAACCGTGGAAACAGCCTCAGAAGCACCACGTCACCACCAATGACGACCGTCCCACGCGACCGTTGTTCGCTGTCACGACATGGAATAATGGCTCGCCCAGTGCCGTCGGTATTCAATCTAAACCGCCCTAGCTAGTATTTTGGAGACGTGACTAACGCAGAAAATGATCGCCAATCCGCAGCTGCAGCCGACCAGTCGGCCAATACTGTGCGCAATGGCTCCGCTATCCGCACGGAGGAAACTCTCCGTCGCGACATTGCGCGAATGGTTGACGCAACGGGTGAGGCACCGGCTTTCAAGTCGCGTTCCCGTACCATGGGCGCTGCCTGGCGGGATCTGGCTACCGGCTTTGGCCAGCGCGAACTGTGGCTGCAACTGGGCTGGCAGGACATCAAGCAGCGGTACCGTCGCTCCACGCTTGGCCCGCTGTGGATCACCATTGCCACCGGCGCGATGGCCCTGGCTCTCGGCCTGCTGTACTCGCTGCTGTTCCAGCAGGACCTGGCATTCTTCCTGCCGCACGTGACCGTTGGTCTGATTATCTGGGGCTTCATCTCCGGCTGCGTGCGCGAGGGCGCAACCGTCTTCATTGAAAACGAAGGCCTCATCAAACAGTTGCCCAGTGCGCTGAGCGTTCACGTCCACAGGCTGGTGTGGCGTCAGTTGCTTTTCCTGGCCCACAACATGGTGATTTGGCTGATTCTCGTGCTGGTCTTCCGTCCGGATTTGGGCTGGAACTTCTTCCTGGTCATCCCCGCGATGGCGCTGCTGGTGGTCAACGGTGTGTGGGTGACGATGTTCTTCGGCATCATCGCTACGCGCTACCGCGACGTGGCACCACTGCTGGATTCCCTAATTCAGCTGGTGTTTTACATGACTCCGATTGTGTGGACCACCAAGACGCTGGAGGAACAGGGCGGTGCCGTCGCCGAACGCGCACGCATCGCAGAGATCAACCCGCTGTTCCACTACCTGGAAATCATCCGCGCCCCATTGACCGGCCAGCCGGTGGATACCTACCACTGGTGGATTGTCCTCGCCTGCACCACAGTCGGCCTGTTGCTGGCACTCGGAGCCATGCGCCTGTGGCGCTCCCGCGTGAGCTACTGGGTTTAGGCCGCAAAGGCCGTCGTTAAGCGAATAGAACTAGCAAGGGATAAGCATGGTCAGCATTGATACTTACAACGCGTGCGTTGACTTCCCCATTTTCGACGCCAAATCGCGGTCGATGAAGAAGGCGTTCCTCGGCGCCGCGGGTGGTGCGATTGGCCGCAATGACTCCAATGTCGTGGTCATTGAAGCGCTGAAGGACATCAACATCCACCTGCGTGAGGGCGACCGCGTCGGCCTAGTAGGCCACAACGGCGCGGGTAAGTCCACGCTGCTGCGACTACTGTCGGGCATCTACGAGCCCACGCGCGGTGCCGCCGATGTGCGCGGCCGTGTGGCTCCGGTATTCGACCTCGGTGTCGGCATGGACCCGGAGATCTCAGGCCTGGAAAACATCATCATCCGCGGTCTGTTCCTGGGGCAGACGCGCAAGCAGATGAAATCCAAGCTCGACGAAATCGCAGAGTTCACCGAACTCGGCGACTACCTGCACATGCCACTGCGCACCTACTCCACCGGTATGCGCGTGCGACTGGCGCTCGGCGTGGTCACGTCCATTGAGCCGGAGATTTTGCTTCTCGACGAAGGCATCGGAGCCGTCGACGCCGCATTCATGGCGAAGGCCCGGACGAAGTTGACCGAATTGGTCGACCGCTCCGGTCTGCTGGTGTTTGCGTCGCACTCAAATGAGTTCCTGGCGCAGCTGTGCGACACGGCGCTGTGGATTGATCACGGTACGGTTCGACAGGCAGGGCTTGTCGACGAAGTGGTCGAAGCCTACGAAGGTAAAGAGGCCGCCGACCAGGTGCGCCGCGTGCTCGCGCAGCGACGGTAGCAGCTTCGCCGGGAGTCCGGGCGCGGTTCCCCCATCGTGGCCGAGCGAGCGGCTCGCGGGCAGCCGGCCGGCGGCTGGCGGGCGGCACGGATGCTTGGAATTGCTCACCCGGAGCAACATGGCAAGATAGACAGCAATAAAAACAGTAATAAACGGTACGTCCCCGATGGAGAACGAAGTGAGCGAAAACTCGGCTGACCACCCAAATCACGATGAGGCAGCAACGGCCGCAATCGTGGTGACTCACAACCGCATCGAGGACCTGCGCCAATCGCTTCCCATCGTTGCCAGCCAGACCCACATGCCGAAGTGGCTCATCATCGTCGACAACGGCAACGACCCGAAGGTCAAGGAACTCGCTGAGCAGGTAGCGGCGCAGCAGTCGTCGGAAAGCGGATCGGCGCCGGAGATTCACTACGTCGGTTCTAAGACGAACCTGGGCGGCGCTGGTGGTTTCGCACTGGGCATGCTGACTGCGCTGTCGCTGGGCGCGGAGTGGATTTGGTGCGCCGATGACGACGGGCGCCCGGAGGACTCCTACGTGCTGAAGGCGCTGCACAGCTGCGCGCGACGCCACCAGCTCGACGCTGTCTCGCCGGTGGTCTGCGATATTAAGGCTCCGAACAAGCTGGCATTCCCCCTGCGCCGCGGGCTGGTGTGGCGTCGTCATCGCGAGGAGCTTTTCGAAAGCGGAATCAACCCCAAACTCCCGGCAGTGAACGACTCTGAGGGGCGGAGATGGTTCACCAATTTCGCAGATCAGAAGGCTGCGACCGGACTCGAACTGCCTAGCGACCTCGAAACCATCGACGGCAACCACGACCTCCTGCCCGGCATCGCATCCCTGTTTAACGGCGCACTGTTTAGCGCCCGCTCGCTGGAACAGCTCGGCGTTCCCGACTACCGCCTATTCATCCGCGGCGACGAGGTCGAATTCCACCGCCGCCTGGTCCGCTCCGGCCTCCGGTTCGGCACATGCTTGACGACGGCCTACCTGCACCCCTCCGGTTCGGGTGAATTTGTGCCCATTCTCGGCGGCAAAATGCACACGCAGTACCCGACCAATGACTTCAAGCGCTACTTCACCTACCGCAACCGCGGCTACCTGATGAGCCAGCCCGGCATGCGCAAGCTCATGCCACAGGAGTTCCTGCGCTTCGGCTGGTTCTTCCTGGTCCAGCGCCGCGATGTCCGCGGCTTCTACCGCTGGTTCAAGCTACTGAAGCAGGGGCGCGCGGAGAACTTCGAGCGCTTCGATCCAAAGTCGAAGTAGTTCGGGCTGGCGTTGCGGCTGGTGGGGCTGAGGCTGTGGCACTGGCCTGCATATTTGATCTCGCCCGGGTCGTGTAGTCCGCATTTCGAGTGCTCAGTGCGCAAAAGTGTTACCTAACCCCTGGTTCCCTTCTCCTCCACTGACATATCGATGAGGTATTCACTCATCGATGCGCTACAGCCTGCGCATAAGTGAATAGTCCTACGATAAGTGCGCGGGCCAGGCCAACAGCGTGGCCATAAGTCCTGAAAAGTCATCGACAAGTGGCGGAAAGTTGGCCATAAGTCGCTGGAAATCCGAGCCAGTCCGCTCGAAATCGTTCCAAGTCCGGTGAGCACAATTGCAATAGGTCAGCAGCTGAACTTAGCCTGAGTCGCGCGAGGCCGGTGCATTTTCCAGAAGCTGCAAACGCTGCTTACGCTCCTGGATTCTGGAATCACGGAGCTGCCGATCTTTATACGGGACAGTGGCTTGACGAAAACGCCCAACTTCGGACGAAAATACCAACCCACCTGCCTGAATGCGCTGCCTCTGCCGAATAGCAAACTGTCGCAAGACCTCCACGCAGTCCCCATTAATGACCTGCGCCCATTGGAAGCGGAGTACATCTAAGTGGAGGTTCCTCAGACGCTTCTCGCGAGCTTGCTCTTTCAGAAGTACAGTTTCCGTGGCTGCTACCCCGCCACCGGAATACTTAGTCAGCCCATCGAACTCAATGATCAAATTCAGATGAGGCACATAAAAATCGACGCGCCCAATGAATCCTTCACTGTCATAGAACTCGACTTGCTGCATGAGCACGCATTTTTCGTCGTAAAGCGTGGCAATTCCTGAGTCGATTATGCATTTCTTTGTGATCGACTCACCGATGGTTTCGCTGTGTTCGCTGGCAGTTCGAAGTAGCTCGCGGGCGCGACGGGTCCCCGGCGAACGTGGGTAATTTGTGAGGACGGTGTGCAGTTCTTCGAGGTCACACCACTGTCGCAGTGCGGTGTCAACGATGATTGGCCCGTTTTCGGACTCGGCGGTGCGGCAGATATCGATGACGGTTTTCGGCACATCTGTAACGCAGCGCCCACCAATGCGAACGATGTCTTGTTCGAGGATTCTGCCACTGACATGGCGCAATCCGCCGCCAGGTCGGCGCAGGCCGGAATTGGCAAGCGCGATTGTGGCATTTCGAACAAGCAACGGGATGCCATGCAACGCAGCGGCTGCTTCGCCCGTAATGATTGTCCCGGAACCTGGCTTGACCAGTGCCTTTATCTGTAGTTGAAAACGTTCGAATGCTGACAGCGCATTCCAGCGAGAGCACTCGATGTAGGTGCCGTACGCCAGTCTGAGCAGGGATCCATCTCGAATATTTGCGCTTCCGACGTGCCCGTGCAGATTATCCAGCTCTGACTTGGCACTGACATATTCACAAGGATGCTTGATTTGTTTCTGCGAAGCCGCGTGGATGAGGCCATCGGAATCGTAAGTCCAGTTAGGCATTGGTTTAGGCACGCTCCCCGAGGTGGGCTACAGGAATTCACGCATTGGAATTAGTGCCTTTAGTTATGGTCGACCCCGCGGAAATTGGCAGCAGAAAAGCCGCCGAATTGCCCGTTTCTGTGGACAATTTGGCGGCTGTGGATAACTGTCAAACGTTAACCTCTTGGTGCATCCTCGAGACGGATACCAAAAGGAACTCCGGGATCAGAGGGCCAATAGTATTCATCATCCGAAAAGGTAATAGTGGCGCGCTCGCCATCTCTGTGCAGTGCCGGATTGACGATCGCCTGTTCAATCGTGCGCGTCTCCGGTCCGTTTTGCCCCGACAGCTGTGCAGTAACTTCGGTTGGCTGGTCCAGAATCAAGATTGCGTAAGGTCCCCTGTCCGGTGAACCGGGGTTAGGATCCTGGCGCTGCTCATAGGCTAGAACATCTGCCTTGGTCTGGAAAACCTTCACGGTTCCCGTAATCGAATTGGTTCCAGACGTGCTTGACGAAGAACTAGAACCCGAACCAGACCCCGACCCCGAAGCCGACCGCCCCGCCGTCGGATTCGGGCCGCCGTTGCCACCGTTACCACCATCAGCGCCAGCACCATTCGAGCCCGAGCCCGAGCCCGGCGCGCAGTCATTACCAGCAGCAATGGCCTCGACGACATCCAGGTTGTCAGCCGGAATCCAGTTAAACTGTTCGAACTCCCCAGAACCCGGATTCGCAGGCGTTTCCACCAGCTCATCGCCCTGGCGCGTCACCAGCAAATCTTCCTGATCGCGCCCCATCCTCTCTGCAGAAAACGAGAACATACCCGGCTGCCCAGTAGCTCGCTGAAGGGCGCGACGTACACCGCCCACAGAAGTCACGCCGTCATGGTAGGAATTCTGAAACTGAATTTCCTGACCATTCTCGTCAACGCCGTAGACACCAATCGCATCAATTTCGGCGCTCATCGCACTTGTGCCATAGTTCAACACCAGCTCGGGCACGCACCCATCATCAAGATGCACGAGCGCATATTTCATCGCCCCACCAGGACTAACTTCACCGACAAAAGTCTGCAGCGGCGCCGGGTTCGCCAGCACCTGCTTGTACACTACGACGGCCTTCTCCGCCTGCGCCTGCACCTGCGCATCGCCATTTTCGCTTGACGACGACACACTGCCCTCGGCAGCCGCCGAATCGCCACCTCGATCCCCAGAAACCTGGAGGAAAAGGAACAGAGCCAGCAACAGGATAATCAGCACCAATAGCACCAAAATGGCGATGAGCTGCTTGCGGGTTTTGCCACCTGAGCTAGTCGAAGGCGTGGGTGTGTGCGTGGTCATGATTGAAGAACTACTCGCCTTGGAAGAATTTTTCCCAGTTGTCTTCGCTGGTCAAAGATGGCACGGCGGCACGCCACTGCTTCGCAAGGTCGTCCCACCTGGAGGACAGTTCGCGCATGAGGCTGATGGTCTCGGCGCGCATGGACTTTTCCTTATCCAGGTCGCGGACCAGGTGGCGCACTCCATTCTGGGAGGCATCGGTGACCCAGACATCGTCGAAGGTCGAAATGTGCCACCAGAAGGAGTCCTCGAAGGCCACAGCCACCGGACCCGGGCGCTTCTTACCCATCTGCGTATAAGCCAAACGCTTGGCCATCGTCTTGTTTTCGCTGGAGATCTCGTGTGACGGCGGGCGAACTGGGGTCAGACCACCCGGCATCTCGTGCATCGGCAGCAGCTCGGTCTCCGGGAAGTTCTTTCGACCAGCGGAAATGCGAGCGAAGTCGCCCTGCGATGCGTTCTTCAGCACCTCCGGGCCACGCAGCAGATCACGGACAGCTTCCATCTGCGTCCAGGCCAGGCCGTAGCGCATGGAGACCAGGTTCGAGAGGATTCGTCGTGAAGCGACGTTGACCATGTCCTTTGCGGTGACATCGCCGTGCATGGTGGCGGCGATGAGGGAGTTGCGCAGGCCGAAGTACTGGGCGGCGTTTTCGATGTCCTTCCAGTAGAAATCGGCGTGCCAGACGGCGGCACCCGGAATGGTGTCAGTCGGGTAGCCGGCCTTGGCGGCGCGGAAGCCGTAGTCGATGTCGTCGTACTGGAAGAACAGCGGCAGCGCCAGGCCAATCTTCTTAATGACCTCGGACGGCACCAGGCAGGTCCACCAGGCGTTGTAGTCAACGCCCAGGCGACGCAGCTGGTGGTACTTGCGCACGTCCACGTCGGCGTAACCGAACTTGGGGTCGTTCTCCTCGACGGTCAGCGCCTTCCAGTTGTAGGTCTCGCCGGTGCGGAAGAGGCTGGTCGGGTTGAACAGGAAGAGCATCTGCGCGCCGAGCAGCATCGGCTTTTCCGCGCATACGGCCAGGGCGGATAGGCGCAGGGTGGTTTCGGGCTCGGGGCGGATGTCGTCGTCGGTAAGCAGAACCATGCAGTCGCCCGCAGCGGTGGCGTCGCGCATGCCGCGGGAGAAACCGCCGGCGCCGCCGAGGTTCGGCTGGTGGACAACGTTCAGACGCTCGCCGAGGATCTCCTTGGCCTGGATAAAGTCAGCTTCGTCGGCCGGGTGCTGTTCGCCCTGGTCAACGACGCGGATGGTGCGAACGCGCTCAAGGGCTGGCAGGTCCTCAGCCAGCGTGGCGACGGTTCGAGCACAGTCAACCGGTCGGTTATAAGAACAAATGACCAGGTCAGTCGGAATATCGCGCTTGATAGCCGACTTGGGCACAACATAGCGGACATCGGAAATCTTTGCGCCTGCGTCCTCGGTGTCGAAGCGCAAGTGAATGGCACCGCCATCGGCGAAGCGGTCCAGCGGGACGGTCAGGCGCACCTCTTCATTGGCAGAACCTGACATCGGCGAGTGCTCACCGGTCCAGTTGCCGTCGGCATCCGAGCCGCCCGCTGCCCAGGAATCCTCCAAGCGGAGGTGGCCCCCAATATCTTCGGTGTAGGCCAGCACACGCGCGGAACCGACCACGCGCGCACGGATTTCGACCTGCTTAATTGAGGTCCAGCGCTGCCAGTAAGAAGCTCGGAAGCGACCGAAGTAGGTGTCAGTGCGCACCACGGTGTGGCGACCGAGCGTGATCGAGTTACGGGTGGCCTGCACCGAGCTGTCGTAGGCGCCAACGCCTTCGACTCGGTAGTACAAATCCGGCTCCACCCAGTCTGCGGGCGGAGCAAACAGCACGCGCTGAATAGTCAGCATGTCAACATCGGTTTCGGCGGTCAGCTGAGTGGATTCCTTATTAGAAGCAGTCGAAGTCACGTCCCCCAGCGTATCGCGCTATTTCACACGGAAGATGAATACACGCTGAATGATGAAGTTAATTACCGTCGCAACGCCCTGTGCGACGACGAATGCGCCGAACTGTGCCCACTGCGCGTTCCAATCCCAGGCCTCGACAAGCCAGGGCTGCAACACATTAAAGATGCCGACCTGTGTGGCGTAAGTAATCAAGTACAGCACCGCAACTGCCAGCACCTTCTTCGCCGAGGACTTCGACTTGAAGGTCCAGCGGCTGTTAATGATGTACGCCGTAATCGTGCCGAAAACCCAGCCGACCGTCTTACCCCAGAAGTTGGTCGCCCCGAAGGCGTTGAGCATGATGAACGTCAGGCCGAAGTCCACCACCGCCGCGATGACGCCGGAGATGATAAAGCGCATCATCTGCACTTTCAGTCCGTGCTCGTCCTTGGTCTCCGTCGCCATTGGCACTGCGGCCGAGTCCTCTACGACAAATCCGTTTTCGTGGGAGCCGTTTCCGAGCTTGCCGTTGTCGCGGTTCGGGTTTTCATTTGCTGTTTCATTCGCTGACACGCCTAGGAATTCTAGGCCACCGGCCAGCTAACAAACAGCCAGCGCGAACATAAACAGGCAATAAAGAGGAGAAAAATCTAACGTCGCAGCGCCTCACGCAGTAGATCCAGCCGCTCCACCGGCGAGAGCGTATCCTCCCCAGCTAGCCCCAGCGCGCTCATCTCCGCCCAGCTAGCCGCTGCCAATTCCTCCACGTCCTCGCCGGATAGCGGGATGCCCTCGTCGCTCTCCCAGCCGAGGCGCTCCATGACATGCGCCGCCACATCATGCCGTAGCTCATCCGAGGTCAGCGCCGCCAAACACAGCAGCTCCACCAACGCCGCATCGTGCCCGGCCGGGTCTTTCTCGGCGTCCTCTATAGGCAATGCGCGCAATCGCTTAACGACGCTCTCCCCCGCCTCCCCGGTCAATTCCAGCGCGGTTGATTCCGACCTCTGCAGGTCCAGAGCCTGTAACAGGGGCACGAATTCAAACACCCCCGACCGCTCGATGATGTCCACCACATCAGCACGAGCGGTGGCCAACGTATTTTGAATAGAGTCCCGTCCGGTCAATTCCCTATTGATTGCGGCAATATCTACCGGCTCCTCCGCGTCCACATCTCCCAGTGCGCGGATAGAGCCCGAGCCACCGATACACAGGGCATCCGGGGTGGCCTCATCGCGGGCAAAAGCTTCTCTGACCTGCAAGGTATGTTCCCACAAGCCCCACTGCCAGATAAGGGTATCGCCGGGACTTTGCAGCACCTCGGCAACTGTGGTGGACAGGGGAACATCGACGACTCCGACCGCTGCGGGTCTGCCGCCAGTCACCAGCTGCGCCGCAGACTCCACCGCAGAGCCGGGCAAATGGAACTTCGTCGGCACGCTTTCCTCGCCCCACCCAAAGATGACCGCTAACACGCGGGACAGGCTTCGCAGATCCATCTGGTCATTGACCCCGAAGACGCGGTGGGCACTGCACGGTTCTTCCTCTAAAGAGGCACCGATAATGAGCGTGGCCGGTTCCGTGGCCACGCGAACGCCTGGGAAGGCGACTACGTTATCGGTCTGTGCTGCCATACCTCACAGCGTACGCAGGAAAAACAATGTGGCCTGGATGGCAAAAACTCGCTACAATGCGCGCGTTTTTACCAGCGGAATCTGGCGCGGCTCCGCACCCCACGGCTCTACCAAGTACTTGCGACGCAGGCGCTGCGACTCCACCGCGGTCCACTGCGCCACCAGCTCTTCTACCCCGCGGGCAAGCCCCAGCACCGGCCCTGCGACTTCTTCGCCTACATGCGGAAAATCAATCACCTCTACGTCGTTGACCTTGGGGAACCGCGGCTCCGTCAGATTTCCCTTGCCGGGCTTGGCCTTCTCTTCCTTCGCGGCGGCGCGCAGCTGTCCGATGTGGTCACGAATGCCAGCCACCGATGCCGGCAGGTCCACCACCGTGGCCCCTGCCTGTTCAATCGCATGCGATAGCAGGTCCGCCCCCTCAGCGCTCTCTGCACTCTCTGCCGCAGCGTCACCGTCACCATCGCCCGCGGTCACAGACGCAACAAAGCAACCGGTGAGCAGATTGGTGGCGGTCTCCAGGGCTCCGTCGTCAAGCGGATCCACCAGCCATGCACCCGACAACCTCTCGCCTGCAAAGGACGGCGAGAGCTCCACATGCCAAATGACAACGGGCGATGTGGAACTACATACGGCAAGGGTCTGCGGAGTAGCAGCAGGCGTGGAAGTCATGAGGTTGATGGTATCGCGAGTGACGGATCCCACGCGGGGTAGCCTTTATCGCATGTTCGACTTTTTCAAGAAGAAGCCGCGTGAAACCATCAACATGGCCGCCGAGTACACCAACACCCCGCTGTCGAACCAGATGGTCATGCTGTTCGCCGAGGAACTGCCCATCCTCGACAGCAAGGAACGCGCACAGGTCTACCGCGCACTCGAGGCGTACGACGGCCCGCAGATCACCTCGCAGGAAATGCTGCCGGAAGAGATCCGAAAAATTATGGATCTATAGTCTCTCCGTATATTTCGCTTGCTTTCCGACGGCCCGTGCGCGACCTCAAGCGTGACCAACACCTCGGAGCGTCACGGGCGACGGAGCCGGTGCAAAGGGGTAGCCTAGCCTTGATGTCCACTAACACTAACGGCAAGTCCAGCACCGATGCTTCGAACGGTGCCTACGGAGCCGTACACACAGAAGCCAGGACCCTGACCGGTTGGGGTCGTACCGCCCCCGCTAAGTCCCAGGTGCTGTCGACGCCGGACTTGGATGAAATCGTTAACGCCGTCAAGGCTGTCGCAGACCAGAACTCCGACAAGCCTGCCCACCTGCGCCGCGGTGTAATTGCCCGCGGTATGGGCCGCTCTTACGGCGACCCCGCCCAGAACTCGGGCGGTCTGGTCATCGACATGCAGAAGCTCAACAAGATCCACTCCATTGACCAGGAGTCGGCGATTGTTGATGTCGACGGCGGTGTCACGCTGGACCAGCTGATGAAGGCCGCACTGCCCTACGGCCTGTGGGTGCCGGTGCTGCCGGGAACTCGCCAGGTCACTATCGGTGGTGCCATTGGTCCGGATATTCACGGTAAGAACCACCACTCCGCAGGTTCCTTCGGCAACCACGTGCTGTCGATGGAGCTGCTGGTCGCTGACGGCCGTATCCTGCACCTTGAGCCGGAGGGCTCTGCAGACGACCCGGACGGCAAGCTGTTCTGGGCAACCGTCGGCGGCATGGGCCTGACCGGCATTATTGTCCGCGCTCGGATCAAGATGACCAAGACCGAGACAGCCTACTTCATCGCCGACGGCGACATGACCCACACTCTGGACGAGACCATCGAGTTCCACTCCGATGGCTCCGAGGAGAACTTCACCTACTCTTCCGCGTGGTTCGACGCCATCTCACCGGAGCCGAAGCTGGGACGCGCCGCAATTTCCCGCGGTTCGCTGGCAACCTTGGCTCAGCTGGAGGAATACGCCCCGAAGCTGGCCAAAGATCCGCTGAAGTTCAACGCTCCGCAGCTGGTGACTGTGCCGGATATCTTCCCGTCCTTCACCATGAACAAGCTGACCATGATCAGCATTGGTGAGCTGTGGTGGCTGAAGTCCGGTACCTACCGCAACCAGGTGCAAAACCTCACGCAGTTCTACCAGCCGCTGGATCTCATCGGCGAGTGGAACCGCGGATATGGTTCCAAGGGCTTCCTGCAGTACCAGTTCGTTGTTCCGCGCGAGGCCGTCGAGCCGTTCAAGGAGATTGTCCGCGATATCCAGCGCTCCGGCCACTACTCGGCACTGAACGTATTCAAGCTGTTCGGCGAGGGTAACCGCGCTCCGCTGTCCTACCCGATGCCGGGTTGGAACGTCTGCGTGGACTTCCCGATCAAACCGGGTCTCGGCGCCTTCCTCGATGATTTGGATAAGCGCGTCATGGAGTTCGGCGGCCGCCTCTACCTGGCCAAGGAGTCGCGCACTTCCGCCGCTAACTTCCACCAGATGTACCCCGAGATGCAGAGCTGGCTGGACACCCGCAATGAGATTGACCCACACGGTGTCTTCGCCTCTGACATGTCTCGTCGACTGGAACTGCACTAAGACAACCGAGAGGATTTAAGCCCCAATGATTAATGCTGTAGGCGCTGCCCAGTCCATCCTGCTGCTCGGCGGCACTAGTGAAATCGGTCTGGCCATTACCGCCGAGTTCCTGAAGAAGGGCCCGGCCAAGGTCATCCTGGCTTCCCTGCCGAACGATCCGCTGCGCGAGGCCTCCGCTGAAAAGATGAAGGCCGCCGGCGCTTCCGAGGTGGTCACCCTCGACTTCGACGCAACGGACTTCGACTCCCACCCGGAGGTCGTCGATAAGGCATTTGCCGACGGCGACGTGGACATCTGCATCGTCGCGTTCGGCATGCTTGGCGACGCCGAGGAGCTCTGGCAGAACCAGCGCAAGGCCGTCCTGGCTGCGAACATCAACTACACCGGCGCGATGTCGATGGGTGTTCTGGTTGGTCAGAAGTTCAAGGCGCAGGGTCATGGCCAGTTCATTGCCATGTCCTCCGTCGCTGGTGAACGCGTGCGCCGCTCCAACTTTGTCTACGGTTCCACTAAGGCCGGCCTGGATGGTTTCTACCTGAACCTGGGCGAGGCCCTGGAGGAGTACGGCGTCAAGACCCTGGTTATCCGCCCTGGTCAGGTCCGTACCCGTATGTCCGCTGACGTGGACGAGGCCCCGCTGACTGTGAACAAGGAAGATGTCGCCAAGCTCGCGGTGAAGTCCGTCGAGGCCGGTAAGACACTGGTCTGGGCTCCGCCGGCATTCCAGCTGGTGATGATGGTGCTGAAGCACATTCCGCGCCCGATCTTCAAGAAGCTGCCGATTTAAGAGCGGGTTTCGAAGGACTCGATAGAACTCAGCGGGGCTTGACGGGCTGACGTACCCACCTTTAGCTCCGCCGTTCGTCGGAGTCCGGTTCCTGTGCAAAACTTGAGGGCATGGTAGACAAGCAGGCCGAAACCTCGAGCGCTGACACCACGGGTGCCGACAACACTAGCGCCAACACAACGGGCGCACGATCCTACAGTGAGCTGGTTGACGAAGATCGCTACGAAATCTTCAACGATGACCAGCTCTCCCTCAAGGCTGCTCTGACCTACCTGTTCGCAGCGCTTGTGGGCGGTTCGGTTATCGCTCTAGCGTCCTGGTTTGTGTTCCACCGCCTGTCGCTGCCGGCCTTTGGCGGCTCGCAGCTGACCAGGGCAGTCGCAACAGCGCTGATTGTCATCACGCTGACGCTCACCACCGTCCTGCTGTATTTCTTCGCCACCAAGGGCAAAGATAATCGCCCCCGGTGGCTAACGTGGTTGACGTACCTGATGGCTTACATGTCACCGGCCATTTTGGCGGTCTCTGCCGTCGGCCTGCCACTGGGCTCGACCAGGCTGTGGTTGGACGGTCTGTCCGTCGACCAGGAGTTCCGCACTGAATACCTCACCAGGATGGCCTCGGAGCCTGGCCTGCATGACATGTCGTACATCGACATTCCGTCTTTCTACCCCGCTGGTTGGTTTTTCCTGGGCGGACGCCTGGCCAATATCCTGGGCATTGCCGGCTGGGAGGTCTTCCAGCCCTGGGCATTGATTACACTCGCTGCCGCTGGCTGTGTTTTGGTCCCGGTGTGGCAACGCCTGAGTGGCTCCCTGCCCGTGGCCACTGGCATTGCGCTGACAACCACGGCGGTCGCCCTGGCGACTGTCGCCGATGAGCCCTACGCCGCAGTCGTTGCTATGGGTCTTCCGGCGATGACCGTGATGGCCTGGCGCGGTCTCACCGGCGCCTGGTCCGCCATGTTTGGCGTGCTCGTCTTCCTGGGTATTTCTGCGACTTTCTACACTCTTTACACTGCCGTAGGCGCGCTTATTGTGGTCGTGTTGGCCGTGGTCGCGTGGACGTCGTCAAGCTCTTGGATGCCCGTAGTGCGTCTGATCATTATGGGCGTGGGATCGATGCTGATTGCGGCGACGGTGTGGGGGCCGTACATGCTGGCGGTTGCGACGGGGGCACCGCGCTCGGGCGCGACAGCGACGCACTACCTGCCCCCGGAGGGCGCGCAGCTGCCTTTGCCGATGCTCGCCGCCAGCGTAATCGGTGTGCTGTGTTTCATCGGTGTCGTGCGCATGCTGGTCAGCGCCACGGAGCCGGATGCCCGCGCGCTCGGCCTGGGCACGCTGGTGCTCTATGGCTGGGTAGTGGCCTCGATGGTGGCGACGCTGCTCGGACGCACGCTGCTGGGGTTCCGCCTCACCGCACCGATTACGTTTATGTTGATTGCGGCTGGTGTGGTCGCGCTTGCCGACGCCCGTCTCAACGGCATCGAGAAGTATTGGCCGCAGGCGGCACCAGCTCACATTGCCAAGCGTGTTTCCGCGGTAATGGCGGCAGTCTTGCTGCTGGCGGGCATTGGCTACGCGCAGTCGATTCCGAATAAGTTGCATGGTGCCATCGACTTGGCGCATACCGACACCGACGGTAACGGCGAGCGCGCGGACCGCTTCCCACCGAATGCCGGGGCGTGGTACTCAGCGGTGGACCAAACGCTGAAGGAGGCCGGGCTCGATCCGGCCCAGACAGTGGTGCTGACGGATGAGAAGAATTTCCAAGCACTCTATCCCTGGTACGGATTCCAGGCGCTGACCAGCCACTACGCTAACCCTCTGGGTGAGTTCGACCGCCGTAATCAGGCATTGGAGGAATGGTCGGAGATTCGCGACCCCGATGAGCTCGTGCAGGCCATGGATGAAACGCCGTGGCGCGGACCGGATGCCATTGTGCTGCGGGGCGAGGTTGAGACACCTGTTGGCGAGGATGCCGCTCCACTGACGTTGGACATCGCGGATGATATCTATCCGAACAATCCGAATGTGGTCTTCCGGAGCCTGAATTTTGCCCGCTCTGCATTTGAGAAGCACTGGGAGCTAAACCAGGTCGGCCCGTTCGTAGTGGCGGTTCGCAAGTAGGTATTGGCAAGTAGGTATTGGGCGGCTATCCCCTGCTATAAACGTGATTCCTGTTACTAATGTGGAAACTGTGATGTAACTTTCGCGTTGCAAACTCAAAGAAAAACGCCAATTACCGTAGTATCTTTCCTTGTGACTGCCGAAACTAAAGAAATCAAAGAAAGTGTCGACGGCTCACCCGAAGTGACCATCGACCGCGTGGAGAGACCGCCTATGGACGGCCCCTCTCCTACGACACTGACTCGTTGGACAGCGATTATCGCTGGAATCGTCGGTTTCATTTGCTTTGTCATCACACCGTTCCTCCCGGTCGTGAATACTCAGTCCTCCGTGTCTTGGCCTCAGCGCGACACACTGAACTCAGTGGATGCACCGCTTATGGCGCAGGCACCGTTGGATCTGAGCGTCGATCTGCCTCTGTCCCTGACGGATGAACTCTCCGACAAGCGGACAACCCTGTTGTCGACTATCCCCCCGACCGCGGATAAGCCGACCAAACGGGGTCTGATGGTGCGTTCGGGCAAGGACGGCCTCGACGTCATTCTGCGCGACAGCGTGGTGATGAGCCTGGATAAGAAGGAGCTTGCCAGCAACAAGGGCAAGATCCTGGAGATCCGCTCAAACGAGCATGAGACCACCGTCAACATCGACGGCGCCAAGAACTCAGATGGTGAGAAGCTCACCGCCACCACACACGGCGATTACCGTCCGCAGGTCACCGGTATCTACACTGACCTGCCCGCTGACGGCGACGCGGCCAAGGCCGTAGCCGATGGACTCGATGTCCACATGAACATCGACTCCCGCTACACCTCACACCCGACAGTGGTGAAGTACATCGTCATGTACTTGGGTCTGCTTCTGACGCTGGCTTCCCTGGTCGCGTTGGCTCGCATTGACCGTATTGATGGTTCCCCCTTCACTCCGCTGTTCAAGCGCGGTGCGTTGAAGCCAACTCCGCTGGACATCCTGGTCGGCACGATTTTGGTTGTTTGGCACTTCATCGGTGGCAACACCTCCGATGACGGTTACATCTTCACCATGGCGCGCGTCTCCGACGAGTCGGGCTACATGGCGAACTACTACCGTTGGTTCGGCGCTCCTGAGTCACCGTTCGGCAGCCCCTACTACGACCTGCTGTCGCTGATGGTGAAGGTGTCCACCTCGTCTCTGTGGATGCGACTACCGGCGCTGCTGTCCGCACTGCTGGTGTGGTTCATTATCTCCCGAATGGTTATCCCGCGCCTCGGCGACAAGATTGCCCAGCGCCGGGTGGCCTACTGGTCTGCTGCTGGTGTGCTGTTGGCCTTCTGGCTGCCGTACAACAACGGACTGCGCCCGGAGCCGGTCATTGCGCTGGGATCCCTGCTGACCTGGGTATTCATCGAGCGCGCAATTCTGACTCGACGCCTGCTGCCAGCTGCAGTCGCAGTGGTTATCGCCACGCTGGCACTGGGCTCGGGCCCAACGGGCCTAATGGCAGTTGCTGCCCTGCTCGCAGGCATCCCGATGCTGGTGCGCATTGTCGTTGAGCGCCATAAGGCTCTCGGTGGTGGTTGGCAGGCCCCACTGATGCAGATTGCACCGTTCCTGGCTGCGGGCACCGCCATCTTGGTCGGTGTCTTCGGCGACCAGACTTTGGCCACGGTCCGCGAGTCCATTCGTGTCCGCAGCATCATCGGCCCGTCGGAGCCTTGGTACAACGAGTACGTCCGCTACTACTGGCTGGTGCTGCAGTCAGTCGACGGCGCCTTCCCGCGTCGTTTCCCGGTTCTGATTGCACTGGCGTGCTTGAGCATCACGATTGCCGCGCTGCTTCGTCACCGCACCGTTCCGGGGGCTCTGGCCGGTCCGTCGGCACGCCTGGTGTTCATGTTCATCGGCACCATGTTCTTCCTGACCTTCACGCCGACAAAGTGGACGCACCACTTCGGTGTGTACGCGGGCATCGCGGCTTCCCTGGCAGCACTTGCCGCTATGGCCATTAGCCATTGGGTAGCAGGTAACCCGCGCAACCAGCTGTTCTTTGCCGGTGGTTTCACCTTCATCCTCGCTTTCTCGCTGATGGGTATTAACGGCTGGTGGTATGTGTCGTCCTACGGTGTGCCGTGGTTCGACAAGACCATTCAGTTGCGCGGCCACCAGCTGGGTTCAGCAGTATTGGCTCTGGCCTTGCTACTGCTGCTGGCTGGTGCCGTAATGAACTTCGTCCAGGAGTTCCGCACCAAGCCGAAGTCGCAGGAAAAGTCGGCACGCGTGCGCCGCATCAATGCAGTTGCATCGTCCCCGATTGCGGTGACGACACTGTTGGTGACGATGTTCATGGTGGCTTCGCTGGGCAAGGGCGCAGTATCGCAGTACCCGGCCTACTCGGTCGCCGCGGGTAATATCCGCTCCTTGGCTGGTCAGACATGTAATCTGGCGAGCGATGTGCTGATGGAAACCGATCCGAACGATGGCTTCCTGAATACCGTCGATGGCAAGCCGCTAGCGGAATCGCTGCGCGGTGGCGGCAAGAGCCGTGGCTTCGACCCGAACGGCGTCCCGTCAAACATGAAGGCCGAAGCTGTGGACACCAGCCAGAGCCAGGCAAGTACTGCCGACACTGATGATCAATCTTCTGATCCGGAAGCCACAGTTGAGGGCGGTTCCGCGTCGGGCACCGACGGCGGTAAGCGCGCCGACAAGGGTATCAACGGCTCGCAGGTCGAGCTGCCATTTGGCTTGAATCCGGATAAGGTGCCGGTGCTTGGCTCCTACTCCGAGGACATTCAGCGTCCGGCAAGCCTGGAAACTTCCTGGTTCCAGCTGCCTGAGATTGACGAGGACCACCCGCTACTCGTCGTATCGGCGGCCGGCCGTATCTTCCACCACGACATCAACGGTGTGGCTCAGCCGGGTCGCAAGCTGGTGGCACAGTATGGTCGCAAGGGCGGCGACGAGGATGGCTTCGAGGTCCTCTCCGAGTCGGAGCCGATTGATATCGGCCCTGCTCCGACCTGGCGTAACCTGCGCTTCCTGACCGAGGAGATCCCAGAGGGAGCCACCGCTGTGCGACTGGTCGCGGAGGACAATGATGTCTCCGAGGATCAGTGGCTGGCGCTGACCCCGCCTCGCCTGGCCGAACTGCAGTCGATGACTGATGTCATCTCACCGGAAACTGCGACTATCCCGGACTGGCCGGTTGCCTTCCAGTTCCCGTGCCAGCGTCCGTTCGACCACTACGCCGGTGTCGCGGAACTTCCGGAGTACCGCATCACTCCGGACCGTGGCCTGAAGGTCGTCGGCGCAGATGTCTGGCAGTCGGTCGATGGCGGTGGTCCGCTCGGATTCTCCGACGCTGTGAATGAGGCTACGTCCGTACCGACTTACCTCAAGAACGACTGGCGCCGCGACTGGGGTTCCGTCGAGAAGCTCTCGCCGCGTCCGAATAAAGACAAGGTCAAGCCGGATGTCGCCGAAATTGAGTATGAAGATATCACTCGCTCGGGTCTATACTCGCCCGGGAAGATGATTGTGAAGGATCCTTAGGCGAAAGAGCCTCGGCGCTTCCTTCACCTAAGGAGCCCGAGTGACTGCACAAACCCGTTCCATCGTTGTCGCCGCAATGGTTGTGACTGACCCGGTGGGGCGGGTTTTGTGCGTTCGTAAGCGAGGTACGGATACGTTCATGCTGCCCGGCGGCAAGTTCGAGCCGGGTGAGTCCGTCGATAACCCGGAGGTCACCGCCGCGCGCGAGGTCTCCGAGGAGCTCGGCGTGGACATCGAGCTATCGCAACTGCGTCCGTGGAATATCGCCCGCGCAGCCGCCGCCAACGAGGCGGGCTTCGAGGTCGTCGGCCACCATGTGCGCTATGTCGGAGAGTTCACCGATGAGTTGGCAAACGTTCAGCCCCATGCCGAGATTGAAGAGGTCCGCTGGCTCGACCCCTGGCTGCCGACCGGGAAAATCGCCCCTATGCTGGCCGAGACCACTCTGCCGAAACTCCGCGAAGAGCTGCCGCAGCTTGCCGCTGGCCGTGAACAGCCACAGCGCGCACTGTCGTCACTAACTGTTTTCTGCGGCTCCGGCTTCGGCAACGATCTCGCCTGGCGCGTCACCGCCGAACGCCTCGGCCAGACACTCGCGAAAAATCGGGTGGAGCTCGTCTACGGTGGCGCGGCGATTGGCCTTATGGGCACGGTTGCTAACGCAGCGCTTGACGACGGCGGCAGTGTCACCGGTGTCATCCCCGAGGTCCTGGTCAAGAAGGAAATTGCCCATCCGCGGCTGACTCACCTGGAAACTGTTGCGACTATGGCCGATCGAAAGTCGCGCATGTATGAGCTCGGCGATGCTTTTGTTGCACTCCCCGGCGGTGCGGGCACACTGGAAGAGTTCTTCGAGGTGTGGACCCAGCAGCACCTGGGGATTCATGCCAAGCCAGTGGCGTTGCTGGGACCTTCGGGCTTCTGGGAGCCCCTGTTGGCTCTGCTCCGCAACGTTGTGGATGCGGGGTTTGTGCGACCGGAGCTTCTCGATGCGCTTATTGTCGTCGACGACGTCGACAAGCTCCTGCCTGCGTTGATTGCGTGGCGTGCGGGGCGGACGAAGTTTTAGCCTGCCCCCAGGCCCCACAACACACGGCTAGTGAGCGGCAGCCAGCTGCTGCAGCTCAGCTTCGGTGCCGTTGAAGACGTCCTCGTCCACGATGGTCGGGATGCCATCGATGCGGCCGGTGGAGGAACGCTGCCAGAAGGTCATGCTCTCCCAACCGCCCGGCAGCGAGGTCGGAGCGCTGTCTTGGTAGGCGGCGAGCCACAACGGGTAGTCGGTGAAGTCGGTCGAGTTACCCATTGGGTTCTGCCAGAACCAACGGTAGGTGTAAATCATCGGGGTTTCGCCGGTCTTTTCCTCGACGCGCTCGAGGAAGTCCTTGGTCCACTTTTGCAGCTGGGTCGGGTTGAGGCCGTTGTCCAGCTCGATGTCCAGCACAGGTGGCAATGTCTTGTCCGTGGAGATTTGCTCATCGCGCTGCTGCAGTGCTTCTACGTACTGGTCAGCCTGCGCAATTGCGGAGCGATCCGGATGTGCCTTGTGGTAGCTGCCCACATACAGACCGGCCTTCGCTGCGGCGATGGAGTCCTCGAGGAAGTACTTCTGGTCACCTTCGACACCGTCGGTGGCCTTGATGAAAGCGAACTTCTGGCCGCTGGCTGCGACCTCGTCCCATTTCAGCGCGACGCCACCTGGGCGCTGCCACTTGGAGACGTCCACGCCGGTCGGCCCCATGTGGAAGCCGGTGCGCGCCGAGTTAGACGATGCATTCTCGGTGGATTGAGACTCAGCGCTCGACTCAGAGTTAGTGGACGAACCGTTGGCACCAGAGTCCTGCGACTCCTGAACAGTCAAGAAGTCGAGCGAGCCCTTGGAATCAGCAGCGGACGGGTTGGAGTGTGCAGATGCGTCCTGTGTTTGTGCGTCTGCCGGTGCAATAACACCCAAGGTCAGCGGCGCAACGGCCACGATACTTGCCAAAGTGGCGCGTCCCGGGCGTCGCTTCAGCACCGCGGTCGCGGAAAGTGGAAGAAATTTCATGGTTTGCACCTTACCCCCTAAACCACTTCAGCCCCATTCGTAAGCCTAAACTTATTCCACCCCTCCAGTCACAGCTTCAATCCGCCCTTGCCCCTAGACTGGCGGCATGACAAATAGCACTAATACTGAGACCCAGTCCGCAACGTCCCAATTCTCAACAACTCCTCGCCCGCAGGATGACCTCTACTTGGCCACCAACGGTGAGTGGATTAACAATCACGTCATCCCGGCTGACCGCCCCATCGATGGCGCCTTTTACAAGCTGAGGGATGAGGCGGAGGAAAACGTCCGCGAGCTCATCACCACTGCCGCCGATGCGGATCCGAATTCCCGCGTCGCTCGCTTGTACAACTCTTTTATGGACGAAGCCGCTATTAATAACGCCGGCGCTGCTCCACTCGCGCAGGATTTAGAAATGATCGCCTCCGCCGAGAACGCACATGAGCTGGCGTTGGCGCTCGGCCACCTCGACCGTCTCGGTGTCGGTGGTGCGCTCGGGTACTGGGTGGAGAAGGATTCCGGCTCGGACCTGGACGCTCTCTATCTGTTGCAGTCGGGTCTCGGCCTCCCGGATGAGGCTTACTACCGCGAGCCGGGTCACGCCGACACCCTCGCTGCCTATGAACAGCATGTTGCCGCTATGTTGAAGCTCCTCTCCTCGCATGACGACGGCGCGGGGGAACTCTCCACCGCGCTTGCTGCATTCGAGTTGGTGGACCCGGCCGCTGCGGCGGCGCGCATCGTGGCTTTTGAAAAGCGAATTGCCGCTGGTCACTGGAATGTGGTCGATACCCGCGATGCACTGAAGACCTATAACAAGACGGCCATTGCTGACCTCCCCACCGGCTTCCCGGTCGCGGAGTGGCTCGCGGCCACCGGTGTCAATGAGACGAACCAGACTGCCATCGACACCATCGTGGTGATGATGCCGTCGTACTTCGAGCACTTAAGCAAGCTGTGGCAGGACACTGACCTGGCAGATCTGCGCCTGTGGGCACTGTGGCGCGTCCTCCACCAGCGTGCCGCCTACCTGTCGGATGACTTCTCCGCGGAGAGCTTTAACTTCTACGGCCGCACCTTGCAGGGTTCGACCGAGCAGCGTGCACGCTGGAAGCGTGGTGTTGCCTTTGCGGACGGGGCGGTTGGGCATGACGTCGGCAAGCTGTATGTGGAAAAGCATTTCCCTCCGGAGTACAAGGAGCAGGTCCTGGAACTGGTGGACTACCTGCTGGCGGCGTACCGGGAGCGCATTTCGCAGCTGCCGTGGATGACGAAGGCGACGCAGGAGCGGGCACTGGAGAAGCTGTCGCTGTTTAAGGCCAAGATTGGTTACCCGGAGCGTTGGCGTGACTACTCGGCGATGGAGCTCGGGGATTCACTGATGGACAATGCTCGCGCTGCCAGCGCTTTTGCGCATGATTATGAGGTGGCAAAGCTGGGCACCCCGGCCAATCGCGATGAATGGCATGGCACTCCGCAGACGGTCAATGCTTTCTACAATCCAGTGGTCAATGACATCACGTTCCCGGCTGCGATTTTGCAGTCTCCGTTCTTCTCACCGGACGCTTCCCCGGCGGAGAACTTCGGCGGTATCGGTGCGGTGATTGGCCATGAGATTGGTCATGGTTTCGATGACCAGGGCTCGCAGTATGACGGTCACGGCAACCTTCACCAGTGGTGGACCGATGAGGATCGCGCAGCTTTTGAGAAGCTGACCTCCGCACTGGTGGACCAGTACGAGGGCCTGGTTCCGCAGGCTCTGCGCGAGCAGGCCGAGGAGGGCGCTGACCTGCCCGGTGTCAACGGTCGCTTCACCCTGGGAGAGAACATCGGTGACTTGGGCGGGCTTGGTATTGCTGTCGTCGCTTTCCGCCGTTTCCTCGCTGCCCGCGGAAAGGAACTCGGGTTGGAGGACACCCCCGAGACCTACCGTGACCTGTTCAAGCAGTGGGCACTGGTCTGGCGTTCCAAGATTCGTCCGGAGTTTGCACGCCAGCTGCTTGCCATTGACCCGCA
Source organism: Corynebacterium sp. MSK035 (assembly GCF_030232615.1). NCBI lineage: Bacteria > Bacillati > Actinomycetota > Actinomycetes > Mycobacteriales > Corynebacteriaceae > Corynebacterium > Corynebacterium sp. MSK035. The sequence goes on along the minus strand of NZ_JASPJP010000008.1, from coordinate 78,279 downwards.
CTCGCCAGCGGAGTTCCGCTGCAACGTCATTGCCAGCAACATCGATGAGTTCCATGAGGCCTTCGGCACTTCAGCGGGGGACGGCATGTGGCGTGAGCCGAATGAGCGCGTGAATATCTGGTAATTCTGCGGGAACCCAACCTGCGCTGCCTTATCCTCCGATGCTTTCCGGGCTCTCCGATGCCTTCCGCAGCCTCCGGGGACAGCCAACGCCTCACCGTTTACTACAAATGCAAAAGCTGACTTTTTGTTTTTGCAAACGTGGAACTAAAATCACAGGTGAGGCGCACGCTTTCCCGATGATCAAGTCGGGCAGGGCCCAATCAAGCGAGGTTCCTGTTACATGTGCGCTTGCTAAGTGCTCTTGCTGGAGGAGGCCGCTGTGGACACTCGCGACATCCAAGCACTCACCGCCGTCAAACTCTATTACGGCGAGGGGCTCACACAGTCTCAGGTTGCAACCGAACTCGGGGTTTCCCGTCCAACGGTCTCTAAGCTGCTCAACCTTGGCCGTGAGCGCGGTTACGTGCGCATTGAAATCCACGATCCGCGCGAGGAAGCCTCAGAGACCGCTACGCAGATGCGGGATCGCTACCAGCTCAACGATGTGCGCCTGGCGCAACCGGCACGCGCTGGCAACGCAGTCTTGCTCCGCGAGTTGGGGCGTGTGGGCGCCGAGCTTCTCGACGAGCTGGTGGTCGACGGTACCCTCGTCGGTGTTTCGTGGGGTAAGACCATGTACTCCGTATCCACGCAATTGAAGTCCAAGGATGTCTCGGGCGTGGAAATTGTGCAGCTCAAGGGCGGAATGAGTCATTCCGATAAGTCGACGAATGACATCCGCACTATTGGCGGGTTCTGCCACGCTTTCCATGCCTATGCCCGCACATTGCCGCTGCCGGTGATTTTCGATTCGGTCGAGACCAAGCGCATCGTGGAACAGGATCGGTTCATCGCCAGCGTATTGGCGCTTGGCCGGACGGTGGACATTGCCGTTTTCACTGTCGGCGCAGTCGACCATGATTCACTGGCCTTGAACTTGGGGCAGCTGTCGGCAACCGAAAAGGACTTACTCGTGGAGCGCGCAGTGGGCGATGCCTTCTCACGCTTCTACCGCCCGGACGGTGGCATTGCGCTGCCAGAGGTCGATGCCCGCACGGTAGGTATCAGCCTCTCTGACCTGCGCCGGATCCCCACTCGGGTACTTGTGGCCGGTGGCGCACACAAGGCCGAGGCTATCGATGTGGCCCTTCGAACAAAGTTGGCCACTCACTTGGTCATTGACGATGCCACCGCCGAGCGCCTACTTTCGCTCGACTCATCGGACTCACTGGGCTCGCCAGACTCACCCCCTAGCTCCACCCCTCCCTCTGCCACGGATTAGCTGTCTCGGGACGCATCAGTACAAAGAACTGACACCCGGGCCCGAGAAGCGTCTCTGCCCTCTTCGACCGATAGACTTAAGCGAGCGCAGATGTCCGCATATATGTTGCAGCCGCTGTCCGGTCGGAGAGGACGATTCTTTAGGTGTCACCAGCACAGCAGATCAAGCACACACTCCAGGCCTACGAGTCGGCGGACGCATCTTTTGCTCAGTCCGCGAAGAAGTTGCCACCCGTGGGGTGGAAAGGTGCGCTCTACGCTCTCAAGCGTGCGGGTATCGAGTTTTTCTTGGAGCTCGGTTTCGACGCCGCCGCGAAGTTGACTTACTACACGGTGCTAACCTTCGCACCCGCACTGCTTGCGATTTACTCAATTGCCACGCTGATGTTGGCCGGTTACACCGATGACCTCAACCGACTGACCGAGGATTTCATCCGCAGCTACATTCCAGCTGAGTATGCCGAACCGATTCGCAATGTCATCTCAACGATTATCGGCTCCGCCACGGGCGGTCTCGTCGCACTGACTATCGGTATTGTCTTTGCGCTGATTTCGTCGTCGGCCTACACGCGCGCATTTTCGCGCACGGCTAACTCCATCTATGGCGTGTCCGAAGGCCGCACGCTTATTCGCTACCACCTGCTCATGGTCGCCATTACGCTATTGCTACTCATTGGCACGGTGGTGCTGCTCATTGCGATTATTGTCAATGACCAGCTAGTTATCACCATCGTCGAACCGGTTGCCCGCCCGTTGGGCATTGAATCGACCACGCGACAGGTCATTGACTTCTGCATCTCCGTCTGGAGTTGGCTGCGCTGGCCGATCATTATCGTCATGTCGATGATCCTGATTGGCTCGCTGTACTACTTCACACCGAACGTGCGCATGCGCAAATTCCGCTGGCTCAGTACCGGTTCGGCACTGGCAATTATCAGCTCGCTGATTATTGGCAAGGCATTGCAGCTTTACCTGTTCAACTTTGCGGCTTCAAACCCCTACGGCGCCATGGGTGCCGTCATTGCTCTCATGACTGCACTTTGGGGCATTAATGTCGTCGTGGTCTTCGGCTTTAAGCTGGATGCCGAGGTTGAGAGGATGCGCCAACTGCGCGCCGGCCTGCCCGCAGAGCGATACATCCAGCTTCCACCCCGAGCTACCGCGGCCGCCGAGGGTGAGCAGAAGATCCATCAGAATCTAGAAAAGCAGGCGGCCGAATTCCGAACTGAGGAACCCGACCGCCTGGATAAAATGCCAGCAGAAGCAACTGAAGATTTTTCCTCGCAGCCTGCTGCTGAGACTGACCCTGCTACCGATCCGTTCAAGAGGATCGACTAGCAGGGCCAGTAACTAACCACACAGCACCTAGCTATAGCGCAATCACACCCACAATTGCAGCGTTGAGCAGGTTGGTGCACAGGCCCGCAATCAGCGCCAGCGGACCGTTCTTGGCAATCTCACCGCGACGCTCCGGCGATAGCGCACCGAAGGAACCGATCTGAATTGCAATGGAAGACAGGTTGGCGAAGCCAGCCAGGGCGAAGGTCGCCAGCATGATGGACTTCGGATCCAGCGAGTCGACGTGCTCCGAGAACGAGGTGTAGCCGACGAACTCGTTCAGAATCGTCTTCTCACCAATGAAGCTACCGACCAGCCCTGCGTTCTCCCACGGCACACCAATCAACCAGGCAATCGGCGCGAAGATCAGGCCGAACAGCCCCTCCAGTGACCAGTTTTCCTGACCGAACCAGCCGCCGATGCCGCCAATCATGGCCGACAGCATCGCAATCACAGCGATGAACGCAATCAACAGACATGCCACAACCACAGCGATACGACCACCGGCCAACGCACCCGATCCAAGCGCGTCAATGACGTTCTTCGACTCAGTGTCGCGGACATCCTTCACCGACGCATCCAGATCGGATTCCTCCGTCTCCGGCCAGAAAGTCTTCGCAATCAGCAGCGAGCCCGGCGCGTTCATTACCGATGCCGCCAGCAGGTACTCCAATGGCGCACCGAGCAGGGAGTAACCAATCAACGTCGATCCGGCCACCGACGCAAAACCGCCCGACATACATGCGAACAGCTCCGACTTGGTCAGTTTCGGAATATACGGCTTAACGACGAGCGGAGCCTCCGACTGCCCGAGAAAAATCACCGTGGAAGCGAAGACGGACTCCACCTTCGAGGTTCCCATAATGAACTTCAGTGCGGACCCGACATATTCAACGAAGTACTGCACTACCCGCAGGTAGTAGAGGGCGCCGAGGACCGCGCCCAGGAAGATGATCACTGGCAGCACGTTGAGCACGAAGACGAAGTTTTTACCCGTGCCGTCGAAAAGATTACCGAAGACAAACGAGGTGCCCTCATTTGTAAAGTCGATCATCTTCTCAATGGCACCGGCCACGCTCTTCAACGCCTGGAAGCCGGGTTCCCACTTCAGCACTACCAGCGCGAACACCGCTTGCAGCAGCAGGCCAACGCCGAGTGTGCGCCAGTTAATGGCTTTCCTGTTCTTTGAGATAGCAATGGCAAATCCGATGACGAGGATGATGCCCAGTAAGCCTTGCAGTCTATCCATGACTAAGGTCTTCTTTCTTGATAAAAGAGGCTGTGGTGATGATGCCTACAGGTCCTCGGGACCAAAGGCGTAAGGGAGAATTTTTTCAAAGTCAATGCTGGCCGGAGCGCCTAAACCACCATTTTCCGGGCGCTCGGATTCCACAATGACACGCTTGCACCCAAATTCGTGCAGGACCTGCCGACAGGCACCACAGGGGTGGCACGGTGCCGCCTTTCGCCCGACAATGGCACAGGCCGCAATCTTATGGTTGCCGCCGTGCTCCGCGACCATGCGGAACACGGCTGTACGCTCTGCGCAGTTGGTCAACCCATAGGACGCATTTTCCACGTTGCAGCCTGTGACCACCGTGCCGTCGTCAAGCAGAAGTGCGGCACCGACCGGAAAACCTGAATAGGGGACGTACGAGTTTTCCGTGGCTGCGTAGGCCTTAGCCAGTAGTTCTTCGTCTGAAATGTAGGACATTGTGCTCTCCCTCCCCGAGCCTGTTCGAGGTGTTTATGCAAACATACTTATGTGGGTACAAATGGAAAGTTGCCTATTGACATTTGTTCTAGTGCTGATGATAATCGGAATCAGCAGAGTTCACAAGACCAATATCGCTAAGCACGATCGCCTATAAAAGGAGCGAACAATGGCTGAAAAGTTCGATGTAGTTGACGTCATCAAGGTAAAGCGTGATGGCGGTGAGCTCAGTCCGGAAGAGATTTCCTGGGTCATTGATGCCTACACTCGCGGTGTCGTGGGCGATGAACAGATGGCGGCGCTGAACATGGCCATCTTCATCCGCGGCATGAACCGTCGCGAGATTGTGGATTGGACTCAGGCGATGATTGACTCGGGCGAGACCATGAGCTTCGCATCGCTGAGCAAGCCCACCACGGACAAGCACTCCACCGGTGGTGTCGGCGACAAGATCACACTGCCGCTGGGCCCACTGGTGTCCTCCTACGGCGTGGCCGTCCCGCAGCTGTCTGGCCGTGGCCTCGGCCACACCGGCGGCACCCTGGACAAGCTGGAATCCATTCCGGGCTGGCAGGCTGATGTTCCGAATGACCGCTTGATGCAGGTCCTGGAGGATTCCGGCGCGGTCGTCGCAGCAGCCGGTGCGGGCCTGGCACCTGCGGATAAGAAGATTTACGCGCTGCGTGACATCACCTCGACGGTGGACTGCATTCCGCTGATTGCCTCGTCGATCATGTCCAAGAAGATTGCGGAGGGCACCTCCAGCTTGGTGCTGGATGTCAAGGTCGGCTCGGGCGCCTTCATGAAGGATCTGAATCAGGCCCGCGAACTGGCCCGCACCATGGTTGACCTGGGCAACGACGCGGGCGTGAACACCCGCGCGCTGCTGACGGACATGTCCACGCCGCTGGGCCTGACCATCGGCAACGCCCTCGAGGTCCGCGAATCGGTGGAGGTTCTCGCCGGCGGCGGCCCCGCAGACGTCGTGGAGCTGACCTGTGAGCTGGCCCGAAACATGCTGGAGCTGGCCGGCGTACACGATGCTGACGTGGAGCAGGCTCTGAAGGACGGCCGCGCAATGGATTCGTGGAAGAAGATGATCCGCGCTCAGGGCGGCGATCCGGATGCCGCGTTGCCGGTGGCACCTCACACGCACGATGTGGTTGCGCAGGCTGACGGTTACCTGACCAAGCTGGATGCACTGGCTCTCGGCGTTGGTTCCTGGCGCTTGGGCGCAGGACGTGCTCGTAAGGATGATCCGGTGCAGGCCACTGCCGGTATTGAGATTTTCGCCAAGCCGGGAGACAAGGTGGTCAAGGGTCAGAAGCTGCTCACGCTGCACACTGAAACTCCGGATAAGTTCGAGCGCGCTCTCGAGTCCATCGAGCCGGGCATTGAAATCGGCGACACCGCGCCGACAGCCGAGCGCGAGATTATCCTCGATCGCGTGTCCTAGAAAATTTCTGACGGGCTCGCGCCGGCGCCACTTCCCCGCCCCGAGCCCGCCATCTCCCTACTTTGACGCTCTCTCCCAAATTTCCGAAAGGACTTGATTTCTCCCATGACTTCCCGCGCTGATGTTGCCAAGATGATTGACCACACCCTGCTCAAGCCAGAAGCCACCTCTGACCAGGTCAAGGCTCTTATCGCCGAGGCCGCCAAGCTCGGCACCTACTCCATCTGCATCTCCCCCTCGCAGCTCCCAGTCGAGGTGCCTGAGGGCCTGCACATCGCCACTGTCGTAGGCTTCCCCTCCGGTGCGGTGAAGGCCGAGGTCAAAGCCACCGAGGCCGCCCGCGCCGTGGTCGATGGTGCCGAAGAGATTGACATGGTCATCAACATCGCCTTCGCCAAGGAGCACCGCTTCGACGACCTTGAGGCCGAAATCAAGACTGTTCGCGATGCCATTCCGGGCAAGGTTCTGAAGGTCATCATCGAGTCGGCCGCCCTGACCGATGAGGAAATCATCGCAGCTTGCAAGGCCTCCGAGTCCGCAGGCGCAGACTTCGTCAAGACCTCCACAGGTTTCCACCCAGCTGGCGGCGCTTCCGCTCACGCCGTGAAACTCATGCGCGAAACCGTGGGCGACCGCCTTGGAGTCAAAGCCTCTGGCGGTATCCGCGATGCCGCTGCCGCTGAGGAAATGATCGCCGCTGGCGCCTCTCGCCTGGGCCTTTCTTCCTCCGCCGCTGTCCTCGACGGTCTGAAGTAGGCTAACCCCGATGCTCTCCGAACAGCTACAAGCCACCATCACCGATTGGATCGCCCACGATCCGGACTCGGCCACCGCCGCTGAGCTCTCCTCGCTTTACGACGAAGCCAAGGCCGCCAACCCCGATGCGATTGCCGAGCTGGAAAGCCGTTTCGCCGGGCCACTCGAATTCGGCACTGCAGGTCTTCGCGGTGTCGTTGCCGCTGGTCAGTCTCGCATGAACCGTGCCACGGTCATCCGTGCCACCGCTGGCCTGGTTGCGCATCTGAAGAACATTGTGGGCGACGACTTCACCGTGGTCATTGGTTGCGATGCCCGCCACGGCTCCGCCGATTTTCACCGCGATGCCGCCGCGGTTGTCGCCGCAGCCGGTGGCAAGGCCCTGGCTCTGCCACAGCAGCTGCCCACACCGGTGACCGCCTTTGCCGTGCGCCACCTCAATGCCGATGCCGGCATCATGGTCACGGCCAGCCACAATCCACCGAAGGACAACGGCTACAAGGTTTACCTCGGTGGCCGCGCGGTGGAGTCGGATTCCCGCCGAGGCGTCCAAATCATCGCGCCCCATGACAAGCAAATTGCGGACGCCATCGCCGCTGCTCCACCGGCTGATGAGGTCCCGCGTGACTTCGATGCCGTCGAGCAGGTTGGTCCTGAACTACTGGACGCCTATGTGAAACGGGCGGCTGCGCTCGCAACGACGTCGTCAAGCGAAGAGAAGCAGGCAGCGAAGATTGTTCTCACCCCGATGCATGGTGTCGGTGGCGAGACCATCGTGCGCACACTGAACGCGGCAGGTTTCTCGAATGTCAGCGTGGTCGAAAAGCAGTTCGCGCCGGATCCGGAGTTCCCGACGGTATCGTTCCCGAACCCGGAGGAAGCCGGCGCGCTGGATCTTGCGTTTGAGCTGGCACGTGCCGAAGACGCGGATGTCATCATCGCGGCTGACCCGGATGCGGACCGCTGCTCGGTAGCTATTCCGGACAGCGGCGTCGATGGCGGCTGGCGACAGCTCTCCGGCGACGACATCGGTGCGTTTCTGGGTGAAGTCATCGCTGCGGATGCCGAGGCCCGTGGGATTGCGACCGTGACCAATGATGAGGGCGCAGAGTTTCCGGCCACAATGGCTAACTCGATTGTGTCCTCACGCCTGCTGGGCAAGATTGCCGCAGGTCACGGACTGAATTATCGCGCTACACTGACCGGCTTTAAGTGGATTGCTGGTGTGGACGGGCTCGTCTTCGGCTACGAGGAGGCCATTGGCTACTGCACTGACCCGGCAGTCGTGCGAGACAAGGACGGCGTATCTGCGGCGGTGCGTGTCGCCGACGCGGTGGCGCGACTGAAGGGCCAGGGTCTTGGCATCCAGGACCTTCTGGATGATGTCGCCCGTGCCCATGGTCTCTACAAGACCGCACCGTTGACCTTCCGTGTCGAGGACCGCTCGCTGATCACCAAGGGCATGGACACTCTGCGCGCCAACCCGCCTGCACAACTGGCTGGTTCGAAGGTCACGCAGGTCACGGACATGAATGATGGCCTAGACATGGTCGATGCCAAGGGCGAGAGCTATCACATCCCTCCTACCGACGGCATTCTCATCCTCACCGAGGCCAACGACCGCGTCATTGCCCGGCCTTCCGGCACGGAACCGAAGCTGAAGTGCTACCTGGAAGTCGTGCTGCCGGTCGCTTCGTCCGCGATTCCACACGTGGCCGCGGCCGAGCGGCTCGACCAGATTAAGGCCGAGCTCAAGGAAATCCTGGGGATGTAGCCACTAAGCAGCTACCAGCTACCAGCTACACCTCGCAACAAACTGGGGTGCGCATGAACGAAACGGCCGAAAAATGGCCGTGGGGTTTCACGCGCGCCCCAGTTTCACATATGCAGCCCGGAGTCTTGGACCGGCTCATGAGTTACTGACTAGGTTTATGACAAAAACAAGCAGAAATTAGTGCCGAAACTGACATAAACTTAGGCAGTTTCTCGATGGTCACAGCCTCATTTGAAGCTCACCACCTCATTTCGGGTCTAGCTAAACCCGTTCTGGCCGCATTTTGCGGACGACATGCGTCTCCTAACATGCTTTACAGTTTTCCCAGTAATACAATAAAAGCCGTTAACCGTGTCCCCAGGGGATGGAGCACCATTCGCTACGCGGGTTGGGCTCATCACAGGGGGGAACACTTCCTCCTCGTGATTGGTACGTCCAGCATGTCGCATAACGAGTTCCCCAGCTCAGACCCCAACTACAATTCGAATCCTTCCACCGGTTCTTTCGGCCCCGTGTACCCGAACCAGGCACCTCAACCCCAACCACAGCCGCAGCCCCAATTCGCTGCGCAGCCGGCACCAACTTTCGCTTACGCAGCCCCGGCGTATCCGCAGCAAAGATCAGGTACTTCCGGCGCAATGATTGCGCTCATTTCAGTGCTGGTCGTGGTCCTGCTGGGCCTGGTTGGCGCGGTACTTTATGTCACCCTGAGTAAAGATGACTCGGTAACTGCGGCCGACACACAGACGGCTGCCACTACACAGGCCGCTGCCGATGCTTCGAGCCAGCCCAACCCACCGGTCACGCAGACTGAGACCGTGGTTGTTCAAGATTCGAGTGGCTCATCCGGTAATTCGGGCTCGTCTCGCTCATCGGGCCTGGCTGGCGGCAACCTCTCCAGCGCATGGAAGGGCACGTCCTCAACGAGCGATCCGTTCGTTCGAAATGTACACAGCGCCTACGTCCGCTATCGCAATTCCACTGGTGCGGAATCCGGCACCATCACGGCCTACAGCCCAACGACTGGCCTGACCTACAATATGTGGTGCCGTCCTGCTGGCGGCAACATCAAGTGCACGGGCGGCCGTAACGCAGTGGTGTACATCGGCTAACGCATACCGCCCACCGCCACGGTCACAGCACTCCAGTCCGCGACCTACGCCACTGCGTCGTCTAGGCCGCCAGCTAGGTCGTGGAAAATGGCCCGGTTGAGACGAAATGCCTTTTTCGCCTCGTCAACCACGGCATCTTTGTCGGCATCCGAAATGCCCAGCTCAGACAGACTCTGTCGGTAGCCGTCGCGGTAGGGCTTAATTTTTCCGATCGCGGAGAAGTCATAGAATCGGGTTCCCTCCGCACCGATGCCGTAATGCTTGGCCAGCATGGACGCAATCACCTGACCACCAGAAAGATCGCCCAGGTAGCGAACGTAATGGTGTGCCAATGCGGCGTTGGCGTTGCCGTTGCTTTCGATTTCACGAAGCTCGGCCACGTAGTTCTTTGTCGCCTCCACAGGCGAGATCTTTTCCCGCCAATCAGGCCCCACCAAATGTTCAAGGTCGGCCGCCAGAGCCTCCAGGCGCTCCAGCTGCGCATCGTAGACCGCGCTGACCTGCGGCGACTCCGCAGTGGACCGCACGGCCTGCTCCAACGCTTCGTACACAAAGTACAGCTGACCAGTTAGATCGATGGCCGCCTGCGCATTCAGTTCACCCGCAAGCAGCCTCGACATGAAGTCGGAGTTCTCCGCTTCACTGTGGACACCCGCAGTCTCCACCTTGAGCCGCTCTGCCAGGGGCTGAGCAGCCTGCTTGTCACCTTCTTTAATCGTGTTTTCAACCATGATTTTCTTCTTTCTCTGTGAGGTTCGGAGACTGGGGTGAGAGATACTGTCCGCGCTGAGGCACCAGCACGGGGTTGCCCGCGGAGTCCTGAAGCACTTCCACACCGATGCCATAGACTTCGCTGACGGTCTGTGCATCCAGGGTTTCCGCAGGCAGACCTTGCTTTACGACGCGCCCCTGCGCCACCACCACAACGTGATCGGCATACGCCGCTGCGGCGGACAAATCGTGCAGGACCACGACCACGGCTTTGCCCGCCGCCGCGCGGGCGCGCATCATTCCCATGATTTTTTCGGCGTGGTGGAGGTCCAGGGCCGCGGTCGGTTCGTCGAGAAGCACGACGGGAGTGTCCTGGTAGAACACGCGGGCGCTGTGGACGCGGGCGCGCTCGCCGCCGGAGAGGGTCGGGACTTCCCGGTCAAGGAGGTGCGCGACGTCGCATTCGGTGATGACTTCCTCGAGCAGCTCTTCGTTCGGGCCGCCCCAGGGGTTGCGTCCGAAGTCGATGACTTCGCGGCTGGTGAATGGCACGGACAGTTCTTGGCTCTGTACCAGGACGGCGCGGTAGCGGGCCAGGTCGGCGATGGAGAGCTCGGTAATGGAGTGCTCGCCGATCCGGACGTCGCCGCCGCTGAGCTCATGGTCGCCGGAAAGCGCTGCGAGGAGTGTCGACTTTCCAGCACCATTCGGGCCGACCAGCGCGGTGACTTTTCCGGGCTCGGCGACCACGGAAATATCGTTGAGAATGCGGTGACCGTCCAGGGTGATGCTGACATTTTCGGCAGAAATACCCAGGCCAGAGTGAATTTCCATTAGTGCACCGCCCTCTTCGAACGCAGGAGCAGCCAGAAGAACAGTGGTCCACCGACGATCGAGGTGAGCATTCCCAGCGGCAGGTCCGCACCGGTGATCATGGTGCGGGCCGCGAGGTCGGCCAGCGTTGTGGCTAGCGCGCCACCGAGGATGCATGCGGGAATCAGCGTGCGATGCGCTGGTCCCAGCAGCAGTCGTGCAGCGTGCGGCACGACCAGGCCGATGAAGACGATGATGCCGGAAAATGCCACTCCAGCCGCCACGACCAGGGACGTGCCAAAAATGATGGCGCGACGCAGCGTGACGACGTTAATACCCAGGTGGCGGGCTTGCGCTTCACCAAGACTCAGAATGTCCAGCTTGCGGTAGCTGACCCACATGGCAATTACGGCCGGAACTGTCACCAGCGTAATGATGACAACCTGCGTCCAGGTGGCGCTGGCAAACGAGCCCATCTGCCAGAACACAATGCGGTCGCGGGCAGCCGTGGAGGCTACGAATGTCAGGAGCGACACCAGACCACCGCAGATAGAGTTCACAGCCACACCGACCAGAATGATTCGGGCGATATCGCGGCCACCGTGCGCATTGGCGGCCACAATAGCCGTGGCCACCGCACCACCGATAAAAGCTGAGACCGCAATGGCCCAGCTGCTGGCGAAGACACTCAACACTCCGCCGAGCACTCCGAAAAGCCCGGCGGCGGTGCCCAAAACTGTGGCGGTGGCAGCACCGACGGCGGCGCCGGAGGAAACGCCGATGAGGCCGGGTTCGGCAAGCGGGTTGCCGAACACCGCTTGCAGCGCCACACCCGCGAGGGCTAGTCCCGCACCAACGAGGCAGGCCAGCGCGATGCGCGGCAATCGCACTTGCCACAGCACAGTATCGATGGGCTCTGGCGTGTCACCGAGACCGCCATTGAACACTAGCCTCACCATTGAGCTCAGTGATTCGCCGATGGTGGCGCCGAACTGCCCCACGGAGGCCGACCAACCTATTGCCAGCACCAGCGCTAGGGCGAGTCCAATGAAAACGGCCACCTGTCTGAACGGACTAGTTTTGTTCGCGGTTGTCTGCATTGCTCAGCCAGTCACTTCCCCGCAGTCTTATCAGCACTCACACGGGAGCCTGCACCAGCGCCATCACCTGCACCATCACCAGCACCGCCACCGTAAAGAGCATCCGCAATGGCGCGAATCGCACGCGGCGACTGCGAGTCAAAGGACAGCAGCTGCGAATCGGGCACGTCCACAACGGACTCATTCTGGCCCGCCGGGGTCTGTGCGATACCCGGGATTTCCTTCAAGCCTTCAATCCCGCCGACGGACTCCAGGCCACCAGACATAACCAGGATGGTGTCGGGAGCCGCAGCAATCAGGGACTCCGGAGTAATAGGCGTGAACGCACCCTCAATACCCACGCCCTCACCGGCATCAACACCGCCGAGACGAGTGATCAGAGAACGCCCACCAGAATCCGGTCCCGCAATCATGGCCACACCGGTTCCGCGCACATACAGGATCATCATCTTGCGGCCATCGGCCTTGGCCTGCGCGTACTCGGTCGCAGCCGCCAGCTCCTTGTCCAGGTGCTCCTTCACCGGGCGAACTTGGTCAGCCAGGCCGACTGCGCCCGCAACTTCGTCGATAAGCGTGTTGATGGTCTCGGGAGTGCGCTCGTCCGACACATGGACGACGGTGATCCCCGCTTTTTCAAACGTGTCGAACACGCGGCTGGGGCCGATTGAGCCATCGGTAATGATGAGCTCCGGCTTCAGCTTCATCACCGACTCAGCATTGACCGCATGCCCGCCGATGGTGAGGTTCGGCAAATCCTTTACCGCCGGGAAATCGGAGGTGGCGTCGCGCCCCACCAGACGGTCTCCGAGACCAAGCGTGTAGACCGCACGACTGAGTGCTCCCGCCCGGTCAAGCGTGAGAATACGCTGGTAGTCCTTGTCCGCCGCCGGTTTCGGGTCTTTCAGCAGCACTTCGGGGTTTTCCGAAGGCAGGTTCGCATGCGCGGCACCGTGAGCGGAAATGTTGTCGGCGCGCGGAACCGTCGTCACGCCAGCGCTTGACGACGATGCCCCCTCCCTCGCGGCATCATCGGAACCACAGGCGACTAGTCCTGCGACTAGGACAACACTCAGCAGTGTTCCGGCAAGACTGCGAACGCGACAGGCAGGCACGGTGAACATATTCCCCCTCTGTGAGCTGACGCTGCACGGAGATAGACGACAAAAAGAATGACTAAATAACGACTAACACTAGTAACAAAGAGCTTAAAAAGGACTTTGCTCTACTCACCCAAAGAATCTTAGGCTATCTTTTAGTTCTAGGTTAGCCTACCCTTAAATAAAGATAGTAATTTCTACAGTTTTTCGGAAGGACGTTACCTCCTATGACTACTCGTACACTCCAGCGTCGCGCGGCTTTCCTGGCTATTCCGGCCGTCGCCGCACTTCCACTTCTCGCCGCCTGTGGCGCAGATGACGCGTCCGATGCCGCGCAGGATGCTGCCAACGCCTCGGAAACCACCAGCTCGGCTGCAGATCAAGAAACCGACACCGACGCCAGCGCCGGCGAAGTAACCATGGAGGCCGAGCCGGTCAACGACCTCTCCGAGGGCGATGTCATCTCCGTCGACCTGTCTGGTCTCGACCCCGACTACGGCTACTACGCCGCACTCTGCGCCGCCGAGAAGGCTCCAGGCAACCCCGTCCCGGACTGCACCGGTGACCGCAGTGCCGGCACCCAGTCGCAGCAGTGGATTACCAAGAAGTCCGGCGGCACCACCACCATCGCCGACGACAACACCGCACACTTCGAGCTCAGCGTCGTGCCCAGCGGCGAGGCCGTGGACTGCACCCAGCAGGACTGCGTGCTGAAGCTCTTCGGTGACCACAGCGAGGGCTTCGAGGACATCACCGAGATCCCGGTTACTTTCGCAAAGTAGCCAAACCACACACGCGCAGGCGTCGCAGTCCTAGGCTAAGAGCCATGGAAACCGACCAGCCTGCGACTGCTTTAGAAGCGGCACCGCGCCGCATCACACTCCTGCCCGGCGACGGCATCGGCCCTGAAATCACCGATGCCTGCCGAGGACTCATCGCCGATGTCTTCCCGCACTGGGAGCTGACAGAGGCACAAATTGGCTGGTCCCAGTGGTGCGCGCACGGCAATCCCGTCCCGCAGGAAACCTGGGAAACACTCGGACGCAGCGACGCCGCTCTGCTCGCGGCGATTACCTCGAAGCCTGCTCGCGAGGCCGAGGAAGAACTAGCACCGCATCTGCGCGGTACCGGCCTGATCTACCGCTCCCCTGTTCTCCAGCTGCGCCAGCGCCTCGATCTCTTCGCCAACATCCGCCCGGTCACCCTGCCCGGCGCGACTGCCGACTTCACCATCGTTCGCGAAAACACCGAGGGCCTCTACAGCCACGACTATCTCCTTCCGCCTCACGACGCCCCGGCCGACTCCCCGCACCACCACCTGTGGGCAGAGGTGGCAGAGGACTCGACGGTGGCCCGCGCCGTCGATAAGCGTGGCGACGTTGCGGTTTCTTTGCGCGTGACGACGTCCTTTGCGTGGCACCGCCTTGCGCGACAGGCGGCCAAGTTGACTCTCGCGCGGCAGGCGGCAAACCCCGATTCGGAGGCCACGCCGACGGTGACGGTGGCGGACAAACCGAATATCCTGCGGGACTCTGCGCGTGTGATTCGCGGGGCAGTTGAGCAGGTGGCTGAGGAGTATTCGCAGGTCACATTCGATTTTGCCAATGCGGATGCCGTCGCAATGCAGCTAGTGACCGACCCAGCGCGCTTTGATGTCATCATCGCGGAGAACCTCATCGGTGACATCCTCAGTGACATCGGCGCAGGCCTGATTGGCGGGCTGGGGCTGGCGGCATCGGCGAATGTGGGCGACAACTTCGCGGTTTTCGAGCCGGTGCACGGTTCGGCACCGGACATTGCCGGGCGCGGCATCGCCAACCCGGCTGCGTTTTTGCTCTCTGCGGCAATGTGCGCGGAGCACCTTGGGCATCCGACCTCGGAACTTGCGCCCGCAGCCAAGCTGCGCGAGGCCGTCTACGCCGCCAAGTGCACCGCGCCGACGCCAGACCTCGGCGGCACCGCGACTACCAGCGAGTTTGTGACTGCAGTGCGGGCGGAGCTGGGGTTGTAGGCATTGACTCGATTACGAAGCGCAATTAAAGTGGTTGCTATCAATCCCAGCCGTTGACCCTCCGCCGATAAGGAGAGCGCCGATGACTGGGATTACTCATAGGGGGAGGGCCAAGAAATATGAGTAGAAACAGATATAGTGCTGCGCGAGCTGTGCCTTTACGCGAGATCACTACAGCAGTGCTTGTTGATGGTGGCTTTTACCGCAAACGTGCGGCAACACTGTTTGGTCATAAGACCGCAGAGGATCGCGCTGATGAACTGGTCAAGTACTGCCATCGCCATATACGTGAATCGCGCGCTGGACTGTACCGAATCTTTTACTACGACTGCCCACCGTCACAGCGGGTTGTTTATCACCCATTGCTCCAGCAGCAAGTCAACCTTGGTAAAAGTGAACTTTTTACCTGGACCAATGACTTCTTCGCTGCATTGGCTAAAAAACGAAAGGTTGCGATTAGAAGAGGAGAGCCTCTTGAAACTCAAGGTGGGTACACCCTAAAAGAGGCTCCGCTCAAGAAGCTTTGCCGTGGCACTATCGATGTTTCACAGCTGACCGAAAATGATTTCACCCTTGATATTTCTCAGAAAGGAGTGGACATGCGAATCGGTCTCGACATCGCTTCTCTTGCTGAACAACGACATGTAAATCAAATCATCATGATTTCGGGCGACAGTGATTTCGTCCCTGCAGCCAAACATGCCCGCAGATCTGGGATAGATTTCATTCTCGACCCGATGTGGGCCCCGATTACCGATAGCCTTAGCGAACACATTGATGGCATCCGCGAGTGCGTAAGCAAACCACCCAAAAACGAAGACGATCCTTTACACGTTAACTACACCGGAAAACAGGACCCTGAGGACGACGAAGAAGAGCTCTAGCCCCTACTGGAACTGGCTGAGGTCAATGCCTTCCAGCGGGTCGGACTCGCGGATGTCCTCCTCCGGTGGCAGCGGCACCTCGCAGAGCACAACTGCCGCACCACACGGATCCTGCACGGTTGCCAGCGGGCCGAACTCGGTGGCCTGCGGGGCAACGAGCACGGAACCGCCCAGTTCCTCAGCCTTGGCGACAGCGGTGTCGATGTTCTCCACGCCAAGGTAGGCCAGCCAGCCAACGAAGCTCTTATCTGCCGCATCGGTCTGTGCAGCAACCGAGCTGGCTACCAAGCCAGCGAACGGCGCCCCGTCTTCCATCGCAACTGCGAAAGTGCCGTGCTCGTTCTTGTTGCGCACTGCGATTTCCCAGCCAAAGAAGTTGCGGTAGAAGTCCGCGACCTGCTCGAAGGTCTCCTCCGGGCCTGCGACCAGCTCGAACCACACTGGTGTGCCGGGCTCGCCCGCTGCGATGAAGGCCTGCTCACCCGGCTGTTCCAGTAGCCCGATGAGGCCACCGGCGGGGTCGGAAACGACAGCCATCGTGGATCCGTCGACAAGCGGGGTCGGTTCCTGGAAGACCTCGGCGCCGAGCTCACGCGCCTTCTCGACGGCACCAGCGGCGGAGTCGACATGGAAATTCACGCGCCACTGGTTGACGAAGGCATCCTCAGCGTCCTTATCGGCCTCAAGCAGCACCGACACCGGCATTCCGGACAGCATGGCAACGCGGCGACCAGCGGATGCCTCGCGGGCATCCTCATGGATTGGCGCGGTATTGCGATAAGCCCACCCGAGAACGCCGCGGTAGAAGCGCTCGGTCTTACGCGGTGCGGCGGAGAGCAGATCTACGCGCAGGGGCATGCCAAATTCGGCGGGAAATGCGGGCATGAGTTACAAGTTCCTCCACTTTTCAGGATCAAAGTCATCGTCGGCGGTGGCCTCATCAAAGTAGTCATCATCGACTTCATCGGCGGTGGCCACGCGTGCCGACATACCGGCAACAGAGACGACGTCCCCTGGACGCAGCACCTTGCCACGGCGAGTGTCGACCTCACCGTTCACGCTGACCTGGCCCTCGGCAATGAGTTCCTTGGCCAGACCGCCCGTTTCCACCAGGTTTGCCAACTTCAGGAATTGCCCGAGACGGATAGACTCGTCCCGGATTGCGACATCGATAGGCTCCATGTCCTTAAGTGTGTCATACCCGGTGAAAATGGTCGGAGTTTGGTTCGGGTCTGGTTCGGGTTTGGAGGCTTGGGAGACCTGGGCGCCACCCCATTTAAACTTCTGTTTCGATAAAAACCTCGAACCGCGACGCGGATGAGGCAGCACACCCTAACATCGTTCTCATGTCTAATTCACGGTCCCCGAAGTGGCTCCGGATTGCCAGCGAAGCGCCACCCCGCCCTCCGCTGCGCCATATTATCGCCGCCTCGGTAGCCGTGAGCCTGCCGCTGATGACCCTGGCACTCATCTCAACTTCTGTCTCTGACCTGCTATTTTTGCCCCCTATTGGCGCTGCCATGGCGCTTATTGTCGGTGCGCCCAACTTGCCTCTGGCTCAGCCACGAAATGTCGTGGTCGGACACCTCATCGGCTGCACGACTGGCATCGCAATTCTGCACATGTTGGGTTCGACCATCATTGCTGCAGCGGTTGCCGCCGGCGTCGCCTTCGCGCTCATGCTTCTTGCTCGCGCGGCGCACTCCCCTGCCACCGCTACCGCTATGGTCACTGTGCTGATGCCACACGGTCATGGGCTTGCCAACGATTTCCGCTTCATAGGCTTCATTTTCGCTTCGTCGATCATGATCGTGATGCTTGGCATCCTCGCAAATCGACTGCGCGGCCTCCGCTATCCCACATACTGGTGGTAGGTGGATTCGGGGTCACGCACTCCGGCTAAATACGGCTATCAGTGGGATAATGACACTCATGCCAAAGCAGTGGATTAACAACACGACGACCGAAAAGATTGTCATCGTCGGCGCTGGTGGTTTTGGGCGAAACGTGGTCAGCTTCATCAAGGACATCAACGACTACGCAGCAGCCAACGGCCTACCACCGCAGTGGGAAATCCTAGGCATTATTGATGATGGCACCCCAGATATGACCTTTTTCCACAAAATGGGCGTGCAACTCTTGGGCAAAACCAAAATCCTCGCGGACTTGCCCGAGGGGGTCTACTACACAGTCGCAATCGGCAACGGCGCTGCTCGACGTTCGATTGCACAGCACGCAGATTCCAAGGGGCTCGTGCCTGCGACTCTGGTCCACCCAGACACCAGCATTGGCGCGCTGGTCTCGCTCGGAGAGGGCACGGTCATCTGCCCCGGAGCGCGCCTGACCTGCAATATTGAGGTAGGCAAGCACGCCCAAATCAATATGAATGTCACGATTGGCCACGATGCGGTGCTGCGGGACTACTGCACAATCTTCCCGCTCAATGCCGTGTCGGGCTTTGTCACGCTTGGCGAAGCCTGCACCCTAGGCGCCAACTCCGTAATCAACCCCGGCCTCACCGTTGGCGAGGGAGCGTACATCGGATCCGGAGCCGCAGTTACTAGCGATGTCGATGACTACACCGTTGTCGCCGGTGTTCCTGCAAGTGTGATTAAGAACCTGCGCTAGCCGAGACGTCCTTCTCCGACGAACCGGTGAACTCGGTCATAGTCACTTGCCCCTCTTCCGAGATCCCTTCACGCTTGAGCACCACCAAGATCGTGTCGAGCAGAATCTTTGCATCGAGCAGTAGCGACCAATTATCCACGTACTGCACGTCGTACTCGAAACGTTCTTCCCAGGTGATGCCATTGCGGCCCGAGACCTGGGCAAGCCCAGTAATTCCCGGTGGCACCTCATGGCGGCGTGCTTGGCGCGGCGAATAGCGCTCTAGGTACTTCATGCGCAGCGGACGCGGGCCAACGAGGCTCATGTCGCCACGCAGAACGTTAAAGAGCTCCGGGAGCTCATCCAAGCTTGTGGACCGAAGGAATTTTCCCACCTCGGTGAGGCGGGACGCATCGTCGACAAGCCCCTTTGCCGGATTGACGTGGTGCATCGTCCGGAACTTGAGGATATTAAACGGCTCACCATCCTGGCCCGGGCGTTCCTGGCGGAATAGGACTGGCTTTCCCATCGAAAGTCGCACTGCCAGAGCCGTAGCGCCCATAACTGGCGACAGCACAATCAAGCCTGCTGCAGATGCCGCGATGTCGATGCCACGCTTAATTACCCGTTGCGCGCGGATGCTCGGTGAATCCATTGGTCATCTCCTACTTTTCGTTGAACATTTCGCGCAGAAGCTTTTCGGCACGCGCATCGACTTCCGCATTGGAACGGTTCCTGACCAGCCATCCGATCGCACCCACTGCACCGGCCGCGGCAAACGACGCTGCCGCAACGCGCAGTTTCTTGTTGTCGTTCTTGTTGTCAGACGCACTTTGCTTGACGACGGCCACCGCTGGCTCCGGCTCCGGCACAACCGGCTCCGCGGTATCGGTGACCATGACTGGTTCGGGCTCGGCTGCGGGTTCTGGTTGCGGCTCCAGCTCTGGTTCTGCCGATGCTGCGGCCTTGCGCCGTAGGCTCAGCATTGTAAATGCTGCTGCAAAGCCAAATAGCCATAGCGAACGGGAATCGTAGTAGTAGCCGGAAAAAACCTGTGCCACAAGAACCGCTAACGCCACAGCTGCGGTCAGACCAGCTTGAAGAAACTTGAATAGGTGGCGACAGGCGATTGCCAGCACAACCAGCACAATCACAAACAGGCCGATACCTATGACACCCGCTTCAGATCCGACTGTGTAGAAGATATTGTGCGGATGCTCCAGTGGACGTGAAGACCTCGGTGTCGACAGCACAACGAAGCTATGCAGGCCTCCACCAAAGATGCGGTGTTCACTCATGATTCGGAAAGCTTCATCATGGAGATAACCGCGTCCGGAATCATGTTCTTTTTCGAAGGTCAATTGGATAAAGCGCGTCTTAAAGTATTCTTCAATCTCGGTACCTGCGATGAACCGCGAGTATCCATACGCGACCGCTGCGGCGACTGCGACGTAAAAAACAGTCGCCCACTTCCAACCCCAGTGAAAAAACACAGCTATTGCGGTAAAGAGGACTACCACGGTGGTAGCAACCAGTACACCGCGGCTTCCCGACGCAACGAGACCGTAAGCAAATGGTGCAGCGAACAAGAGAACTGCCCACATGAACTTACGCCACAGCATGAAAAACACAGCTGCCGCGATGCCGTACAGCATGAAACGGGCAAAGACATTCGGTCCACCGCCGAACGCCGTCATGCGCCCGACATATTTCGGACCAGTAATGCCACCGTAGAGAAAAATAAGCGAGCAAATGGCTACTGCTAACCACAGCCATACCAGTGCCTGAGGATGCAAATAGAACAGTATTGCTGACATCGTGGCGATGAGCCCAAGCGTTATCAACGCAGTAACGACAGGAGCAACTTCGGCAGCTTCGGGGGCCCACAGTCCGGACAGCATCATCCAGAACAACCAGGCATAGAAAGCCACTAATGCCCACACGGCCATCGGCCACTGCTTTACATTGCCAGCGCCTTTCATCGCCTTCAGGCAACTCTGGCGCTGCGCTTCTGGGGTGCCGATGGCGGTAAGGATTGCAACGATCACCAAAATCGGCAATGCAAGAGAGAGATCAGGAAGCGCCGAAGAGACGTCCTTCATCGTCGTGTCGCCAACGTAGAGGACACCAGCAAACATTCCCGCGGCCACCACAATAAACAGCGACTGCAGTATTGGTTTTCGCTGTTTTACAGTTTCTCCTGCTACCTCTGTAGAAGTCATCCCAGCACTTCCTTCAAAACACCTATCACCCGCGCGACGTCGTCATCGTCCAGCGCCGGACCACTAGGAAGAGTAATGCCGCGGGAGAAAAGATTCTCAGCGGTGCCGTTGATGCTGGCTCGTGCGCCCTCGTATACCGGCTGCAGGTGCATCGGCTTCCACAGGTGACGAGCCTCAATGTTGGCCTCACCCAGCGCTGCAATCACGCTGTCCGGGGTCAGCACGCCCTTATCGACGGCCTCCTGTGGCAGCACAATTGAGGTCAGCCAGCAGTTCTCGGTGAAACGCTCGTCGGAGTCAGAGAGCAAGCGAGTACCTTTGCCAGGGGCATCGTCGTCAAGCGAGGCGAGCAAATCGATGTACGCATCGCGAATCTGGCGGCGGCGAGCAATCATGCCGTCCAGACGCGAGTGCTGCGCCCGCCCCAGTGCGGCAAGGAGATTGGAAAGTCGGTAGTTGTAGCCGATTTCGGTGTGTTCGTACCAAGCGACGGGCTGACGCGCCTGGGTGGACAGGTAGCGCGCGCGAGCGATGAGATCGGCATCATCGGACAGCAGCATGCCACCGCCGGAGGTGGTCATGATTTTGTTGCCGTTGAAAGACAGCGCGGCGGCACGGCCGAAACTGCCGGCCGGCTGACCATGGACGCTGGCACCGAGCGCCTCGGCGGCGTCCTCGATGAGCGCGATGCCGAGTTCTTCCAGGCGTGGCGCGAAGGCCGGGTAATCGGCGCAGCGGCCAAAGAGGTCCACAATCATCACGGCGGGAACGCTCTTGCCCTCGGTGAGCAGCTCATCGACGGTGCGGAGCAGCAGCTCAGGGTCGATGTTTCCGTCCTCTGCCGCATCGACAAACACCGGCGTAGCGCCAACGTAAGCGATGGCGTTGGTCGTGGCCGCGAAGGTCATGGTGGAAACCGGAATGTAGTCACCTTCACCGATCCCCAGCGCGAGCAGCGCCAAGTGCAGGCCAGCGGTGCCGGAAGACAGCGCGAGCGCGTGCTCAACACCGCAGCGCTTGGCAATCTCCGCTTCAAACGCGTCTACCTCGGGTCCCAACGGAGCCACCCAACCAGAGTGGAGTGCGCGAACGACAGCCTGTTCTTCTGCTTCGGTGACTGTCGCGAGCGAAAGAAAGATCCGCTCATTGGGCTTGTTAGCGTCGGCGTTAGTCATTACTTCTGCACCTTTCGGACGCGGTTGAGTACCTCGATGAGCTGGGAGTACAGGCTGTCACGGGCAAAACGCTTCTCACCCAGTTCGCGATTTCGCTGTCCCGCTGCGCGCATCTCATCGCGGTCGGAGATGATCTCAGCGAATCGCTTGGCTGCGGCCGGAATATCGCGCGAGAGACGCCAACCGGCATCGTGCTCGGTTGCGGCTTCCTCCAGCCAGCCACCGTGGTTGAACACCACCGGACGCGATGCGGCCATGGCATCGAAGACCTTGTTCAGGGAGTTGCCCTCCAGGCAGGGGTCATCACGCAGCGGCGATAGCGCGATATCGGCGGCAGACACGTACTTGGCGACATCTTCCTTCGGCTGACGGCCAAGGAACATCGCATCGGCATCGAGGCCAGCGTTCTCGGCGCGCTGGTACAACGCATCCGAGTCGCTTCCCTGCCCCAGCAGGACAAAGCGCACATTCTCCACGCCATCACGACGCAGCTGCGCCGCCATATCCACAAGCCACTCCAGTTGGTAGGACATACCAAAACCACCGGCATAGACAGCCACCACGTCATCGCCCCAGCCCTGATCCTTGCGGAAAGCTGCGCGCTGCTCGGCCGGGACATCAAAACGCTCAAAGTCCGACGCATTCGGAATGACGGTCACGCGCTTCTTCGGAGCGACCTCTTTGACGCCATCGGCCATCGACGGCGACAGCGCCACGACCTCGCTCGATGCCGCATAAAATGCCTTCTCCAGCTGCTTGGCCAAGAAAATTGCCACCGGATTATTGAGGTAGCCCAACTTGATCGGCACCTCTGGCCACAGGTCACGGATCTCCGCCACCAACGGCGCACGCTGGGTAAACTTCGCCACGATTCCCGGAACCGCCACAGTCAGCGGGGTCGAGGACGCGTAAATCACGTCGGCAGGCACACGGGCAGCGACCGCGGAGGCGCGCACCAGGAAGTTCAAGAAACTGACAATGCGCTCGCGCTTCGACATTTCATTGCGGTACGGAATCGCTAGACGACGCACGTGGATGCCATCAACCGTTTTATCCATGGCCTCATCGCGACCACAGATCATTGTCACCTCGTGGCCTGCAGCGGCCATTCGGCGGGCGAACTCGTACGGTCGGGAACCACCCGGCTCACCGGGGAGAACAAAGTGCTGGTGGATATAAGTGATTCGCATTGTTTAGGCTTCCTCGATTACGTCGACGGGGAGTTCTTCGGTGGTAGTTGATGGATTCTTCTGGCCTCCGGTTGGCCGCATTAGCGCCACTACCGCGACCACGGCTGCTGCAAAATAGACAACTGCGCTGGTCCACGCGAGACCGAGGGCATCTCCGAGAAGAATGCCAATCGGGTAACAAATGACAGCGATAACGGCGGAAATGAGCTCCACTCGGCCAATTCGACGGGGATTGTCGCTGCCGAGAATTTCACCGCACAGGTGTCGGTAGCAGCCGAGCACCACGGCCGCGATAGTCAGTGGCAGCACCAACTCCCGGGCAGGCTCAAACTCATGGCCGAATACCGGCACGATGAGGAAGTAGAGTGCCACCCCACCGAGCGCACCAAGTGCGCCGTACGCTGCAGTGACTATGCCAAGATGTCGGAGCACACGAGATGGGGTGAGTTCGCGACCCCTCTGGTCGCTGGTGCGCTGATCGGCGACAGACTGCGCGATCCAGTACAGCGGTTCCGTCGCCGTCGCCACGACTACGAAAAGACCTAACGACGCCGGTGAGGCCAGCGCCGGCAGCAAAACGCGACCCAAGCGTGTCGTCGTCAGCGGCCCCAGGCCCGATGCGATGAATGGGGCATTTGTTCGAGCCGTCTCTACCACTCCGCCAACACGGGAATCGGTGTGTTTGCGTGACTTCGCTAGCGACCAGATTGCCAGTGGCAGTGCCGGGAAGATATAGGCTGCAGCCCACCAGCGCCAGTCTTCGACTCCGGCGACATATAGCGCAGCGCTAATCAGCAGTACTGAGCCCTGGAAGCCGACGAATACTGCGACGAAGAAGGACACTCGATGGCGGCTGATGGCCATCGCACGAACCATGGAAAATGACACGGTAACCAAGGCGACGACGCCGGCCATTGCCGTCCACGGTCCGTAGACGACTCCTGCGATGGCGCAGGCAATCAGAGCGACCACGGTCATGGCGTAACCACTCGGAATGAGACCGTGGTCGTAATCATCGCGGCGCAGCAAAAGCCGATCGGCCCCAAAGCCGACGAATGGCGCCACAATATAGGCGAACTGCAAAACGGTAGCGACCTCGCCTCGACCAGCGGGCCCCAGCACTCGCGCGGAAAGAATACTGACCACAAAGGCGACGACTGCGGCGAGCGCTGAAGCTGCCGAAATCGTCGCAACTGTTCGAACTCTTTGCGCCAGCTGCCCGGAGTTAGAGGAGCTGGTAGTTGTCACGGTGGGGAGTCATCCTAACTTTTTTGCTTTCGCACTAACGGTTGCAAGTGATTGTGCACCGGTGGGATGCGCCTCAATACTGCTTTGCGCCCCACCGTGCTCTGCAAGCCAACGACGTGCAGCATCGTGATTATGTGTGCACGGGAGAATCCGCGAATTCAGCCGTTCCGGCTCAACACGTACCTCAGTGATTAGCGGATGACGATCACCGATCTTGGGAACCTCGCGGTCATCAACCAAGTCTTCGGAGATTTTCTCACCTTCGCGAAGGCCCGTGTAGACAATCTCTACGTCTGCGTCATGGAGCCTGATCAAGTTCTCCGCCAGCTCAGCAATCTTGACCGGCTTACCCATCTCCAGCACCAGAGTCTCACCGGACTCTGCAATAACGGTAGCCTGCAGCACCAGCTGCGATGCCTCCGGAATGGTCATGAAGTAGCGCTGAACGTCAGGATGCGTCACCGTCACCGGGCCGCCCTCTTCAATCTGACGCTGGAAAGTCGTAATGACTGAACCGCGCGAGCCAAACACGTTACCGAAGCGGACAGATGCCCAGACACCTTCGTGAGTTTTCCCCATGTGCGCAGTCAGACGTTCCGCAGCGCGCTTGGATTCACCCAGAATCGAGGCCGGGTTCGCAGCCTTGTCCGTGGAAATATTAATAACGGTTGAAACGTTGGCCCCAGCCGCTGCATCCAGGACGTTCTGAGTTCCGATGACATTGGTTTGAACTGCTTCTGCAGGGTAGCTCTCCAGCAGCGGCAGGTGCTTGAGAGCTGCAGCATGGTAGACAACATCGGGCTTGCGCTCGGTGAAGATTTGCGTCAGCATTTCCGCGTCACGGATATCAGCCAGGACGGTATCGGAGCCGTCGAGAAGCGCCGAACCCGTCAGCGACAGCTGCGTGGCATGCAAGCCGCCCTCATCGCGATCCAGCATAATCAGTTCTGCCGGCTCAAAGCGGTGAACCTGTCGGCAGATTTCGGAACCGATAGAACCTCCAGCGCCGGTGACCAGCACCTTCTTACCGCGGATTATGGAAGCGACCTTGGATTCATCCAGGTGCAGAGGCTGACGGCCAATGAGGTCGGCGATGTTAATTTCGCGCACCTGCGAGGTAGCGACAGCACCACGGTGGCGCGAATACTCCTCCACCGGCGGCAGAATGAGCAGGCGCAGGGACGATTCCTCACAAATGTGGTTGAGGACGTTGATGCACTCAGTGGACAGTGGCTCATCAGTAGCAATGATGACCGACTGCGCCGAAGTGCGCGATGCGAGCTCACCCAGCTGATCAATTCCACGAATCACGCGGAGACCATGGATACGAGAAATATGGTTCTCGCGGCTTTCTTTGGGATCGACGATTCCAACCAAGTGGAAGCGGTTCTCACGGGAGATACCGGAATCCGTAAGGCTGTTAATAAAGAACTTGGCTCGACGGCCTGCACCGAGAACGATCAAGCGGTCATCCGTCTGACGGGAGCCAAAGTTGTTGGTAATCCAGCGAGCGAGAGTTCGGGTATAGATACTTGCCAAAGTTGCGACACAGCCACCGGCGAACGGAACGTACCACGCAATTTCCGGGAAGGTCTTCAGGATTTGAGCCAAGCCAGTGGCTGCGGTAGCACCGCCCATGCTGATGCTCAGCAGAACAATATCTTCAGTTCGACTGCCGGGCCATACGCGTTGCGGGTTGGTGTACTCCCCGAGCAGCAGGCCGAGCAGGACGATGACGGCCACGGCGACAGCGACAACCAAAAAATTAGTGCCTGATATTTCAGAGAAAGATACCAATTCACCGCGGACGATTCCGTTAGCGGCGGACAGCGCAATCAGCCAGGCGAGTACGTCAAATACGCACCAGGCGAGCTGCTTCCAGTCTCGGATAAACATTCTTATGCCTTTTACTGCTGGTTAAATTTTCTTACGCACAATGCGTTCCACAGGCTTGGCATACTATGCGATATGAACTACATTTACAGCCCCCTACTACAAAGGGCTACCCCATCGTTCGGGTAGCCAAAAAGCCACCTTTACCACTCATCATTCTCCCTGGTAAAACAACGTTTCACCAACTGTTTACTGAAGCTTCAATCTGTTTACATTCATCTAACTAGCTGTACAAACTAGCTTCTAACGTAACCACTTCCTGACGATTGCAATTAATGCACGATCACCTCTTTATTGAGATGTTTATTCAAGGAAGTATTTGCGTGAATACTCAAACAATCGTTTTTGACAAAAGGGTTACACTTCCCCGTGAGCACATCATCAACGCGTCGGGCACGCGCTTTCATCACCCGGAAGCCCTTCCTTACTACCCTGATGCTGATTCAAAACCGGATGGGTCAGACACAGAAGACCACACAGTTCTGGCAGGCCCACAAAAACGGCGAAGACCCGACCAAATAAAAGCACTCTTACATGCGCCCATATTAAATGCGCACCCAGTATGCGTATTATTGATATATGTCGTCGCACGCCACACCAGAACCCCAATCCCCCACAACCAAACCGCCTACTAAGCCTGGCAAGAAGCGCCGCATGTCTTGGCATCGCAAGGCCGGTATGCCAGTGCGCTGGTGGTTCGCCTCCATCATTGTGGCAGCACTCATTCACCCTTTCGTCGCCGATGGCCGTTGGCTGTTGGTGCATCTCTTTACCCTCGGCGCCGTCACCAACTCCATCCTCATCTGGGGCCGCCACTTCACCGAAAAGCTACTGAAAATCGACGTGCCCGTTGGCAATCGGAAGATTCAGTTGGCAAATATTTACCTGCTCAACGTAGGTATTGTCGCAACGGTCGTCGGCAAGCTCGGTGACTGGTGGCCAGTGACCACCACCGGCGCGACGGTCGTCGGCGTCGCCGTCGCATGGCATGCGATTTCCCTCGGACGCGACCTGGTAGCGAAGCGCGATCGGCCATTCGCCATCTCCGTTGCGCACTACGTCGCGTCGGCATGCCTACTGCCCATCGGCGCTGCACTCGGCGCCATCCTCGCATCTCCGAAGGGCAAAGCGCTTCACGACGACCTCCTATTGGCACACGAAGCCGTCAACCTCATTGGCTTCCTCGGGCTCGCGGCCTGCGGCACGCTCATCACCATGTTCCCAGCGCTGTGGCGAACCCAGATGTCGCCGCATTCCCGCCCGAAGCTGGCACTAGCAGTACAGCTCATAGGTATCGCAGTTACCGCGATCGGTGCACTGACCAGCTTCAACTGGATCGCCTCGGTCGGCCTTGGCATTATCACTATCGGCTGGGTCATAGCCGCCATCCCGTGGGCACACAACGTCATGACTGTCGCTAAAGACCCGCGCGACCGTCTCAGCTACCCGGCGCTGTCTGTCGCGGCCGCCATCGTATGGCTAATCGGCACACTCGCAGTCGCCACAGTCAAGGCGCTTGACGACGGCTTCGTAATCTCAACCCTCACGCTGCCGCTGGTAATCGGTTTCGGCGCTCAGTTGCTTATCGGCATGATGAGCCAACTCCTGCCCGCAACCATCGGCGGAGGTGCTGGTCCAGTCTCAGCAGGTATGAAGGAACTTGACCGTGCGGGCGCATTCCGCTGGTCGACCATCAATATTGGTCTGGCACTGTGGCTGCTACCACTGCCGTCGTGGACCAAGGTGGCGGTCTCCGCGCTGGTCTCCCTTGCCTTGGTGTCTTATCTGCCACTTGTCGGCCGTGCCGCGAAGGCTCAGATTGGTGCGTTAAGAGAGAGTCAGAAGGCACGGGCCAACAAGGAAGCAACGCGGAACCCGGTCGAACTGCACGCAACTGCACGTCGACTCGGTGCTCAAACTACCGCTGCTCTGGCTGTATTGGGCCTGGTAGTAACCGTCGGCGTTGCGCTGAGCGGTGGCGGTGGCGGTACGGGAAGCATTGAAACCACCAGCGATGTTGCGCCCACCGGAGAAACCGTCGAGGTGACGGTTACTGCCAACGATATGACCTATACCCCGAACGTTATAGAGGCGAACCCCGGCGACCGACTGGTCATCACCATGGTCAACGCTGATTCCCAGGTCCACGATCTGCGCTTGGCCACCGGCGAGGACACCGGACGTGTCGCCCCTGGCAACTCCGCCACCATTGAAGTGCCGGTTGTTCCCGGTGACATTGACGGCTGGTGCACCATTGCTGGCCACCGCCAGATGGGCATGACGCTCACGGTCAATGCAGGTGGCTCGAATCATTCACACCGCACCGGGAACAGCGGCCACTCCGACCACGCAACGCCAGGCGCACTCGGGAATGTCGGCGAACAGCCCGGTCCGGACTCCCCCACCATCAATCCAATGTTGACGCCCGCCGAGGACGCCACGGTTCACCACGTCACGCTGCGAGCCAGCGAGTTCACCGGCTACGCTGCCCCTGGCGTCGAGCAGCAGCATTGGGTATTCAACGGCAAACCGCTGGGGCCAACTTTGCGCGGCAAGGTGGGCGACGAGTTCGTCGTCACGCTCATTAATGACGGCACCATGAGTCACTCCATCGACTTTCACGCCGGCATTGTTTCGCCGGACGAGCCAATGCGCGACATCGCCCCTGGTGAGAAGCTTGAGTACCGCTTCCGTGCTGACCGCGCGGGCATCTGGATGTACCACTGCGCAACCATGCCCATGTCCATGCACATCGCTGCCGGTATGCACGGTGCCGTCATCATCGACCCACCGAATCTCACTGATGTTGACCACGAGGTTCTTCTGGTGCAGTCGGAAAGCTACTGGGGCGAGGACGGCCCCGACGCCGACAAGACCATGGCCGAGGACCCCGATATCTACAAGTTCAACGGCTACCCCGACCAGTATCTCACCCACCCAATTCGCATTCGCGCAGGTGAGACGGTACGTTTCTGGGTACTTGCCGCCGGCCCCAACAAGGGCACGAGCTTCCATATCGTCGGCACGCAGTTCCATCGCGTGTACAAGGAGGGCGCGCTTTTGCTTGACGACGGCGTGGGCGGTGCCCAAGCCCTTGACCTCGGTGCCGCGCAGGGCGGTTATGTTGAGGCCGAATTCCCGGAGCCAGGCACGTACCGCTTTGTTGACCACCAGATGGTGCATGCCGAAATGGGGGCACGCGGCAACATAGTGGTGAACTAAACCAGGGTTTACAACTTAATTGGAGCGTCTTCTGGCTCCACCGCGCGAGGCAAGTTGGACTCGCCCATCAGGTACTGGTCCACGGCCTCGGCGCAGGCGCGGCCTTCGGCGATAGCCCACACAATCAAACTGGCACCACGGCCATTGTCACCGGCCACGAACACGGGACCGTCGAAGTTCTGCTCGATGTCGCTGCGCACGGCGAGGTAGTCGTCGTCACGCATCATCACACCGCGATCGTTGAACTGAATCCCCAGCTCATGCGACAGACCACCGCGCTCCGGACCGGAGAAGCCCAGCGCGATGAGAACTAGGTCGGCATCGAGTTCGAAATCCGTATCCTCCATAGGCACACGCTTGCCATCGATGACCTCGACCTCGTTGGCGGACAGGCCGGTCACGTGACCGTCCTCGCCGTGGAAGGAGACGGTGTTGACGTTGAAGACGCGCTTGCCCAGGGTCTCGCCGGTGACGCGAGCGTTAAGGCCGAGCGCCTCGGTAACCTCTGGCGGTTCGGAACCGGTGATGGTGTACTCACCTTCTTCGTGAGCAGTCGCCACGCGCCAGACCAGCGGGTACATCGGCCACGGAGTCGACGCCGCACGGGACTTCGGTGCACGGGGGCGAATATCGAACTGCGTGACGGACGCCGCTCCCTGGCGCAGCGCGGTACCGAAGCAGTCAATGCCGGTGTCGCCACCACCGATGACGACAACCTTCTTACCTTTGGCATCAATCGGCGGGATGTCGAGCTCGCCTGCGGCAACGCGGTTGGCTCCCGGCAGGTACTCCATAGCCTGGTGAATACCCTCCAGATCACGGCCATCGACGGGCAGGTCGCGAGCCAGCGACGCGCCGGTAGCTAGGACCACTGCATCGAAATCGGCCAGGTCAGCTGCTGTCGGTGAGATGTTGGTGCGGAACTCGGTGCCCTCGATTTCCATCTGCTCAAGACGGCGGTCGAGGAAGCGCTGCTCCATCTTGTAGTCCGGAACGCCGTAGCGCATCAGACCACCAATCTTGTCGTCGCGCTCGAAAACCGTGACATCATGCCCGGCGCGAGTGAGCTGCTGTGCTGCAGCAAGACCCGCCGGACCGGAGCCGATGACAGCAATGTGCTGGCCAGTGTCGAAAGTCGGCACAATCGGCTGCACCCAGCCCTCATCGAAGCCGCGTTCAACGATAGCCAACTCGATGTTCTTAATGGTCACGGCATCGTCGTTGATGCCGAGCACACAACCGCCCTCGCACGGAGCCGGGCACAGGCGACCGGTCCACTCGGGGAAGTTGTTGGTGGCGTGCAAGCGCTCGAAAGCCTCGTGCCAGCGGTTCTGACGAACCAGGTCATTCCACTCCGGAATGATGTTGCCCAGCGGGCAGGCCGAGTGACAAAACGGCACGCCACAGTCCATACAGCGGGTCGCCTGCTGTTGCACCTGCTCGTTGCTAGCCTCCTCATAGACCTCTTTCCAGTCCATCAGACGCAGCGGAACCGGGCGATGAGCAGGCTCTTCGCGCTGGAATTTCATGAAACCCTTCGGATCAGCCATTGGTTACTGCCTCCATGATTGCTTCGTTGATGTCAGCGTCGTTGTCCTTTGCCTTCGCGACTACGTCGAGAATTCGGGCGTAATCACGCGGCATGATTTTGATGAACTGTGCAGCCGGGAACCGAGTCTTAGAACCCGTGAGCTTGCGGTGCTTCGACAGCGTGGCCTCCAACCAGCTGATGTCCTCATCATCGAGCGGCACAATATCGACCAGCTCGGTGTTGATGTTCGCCCGCGTCGCCTCGTTATCCAGCAGGTAAGCGATACCGCCACTCATACCGGCGCCGAAGTTGTGACCGACCGGGCCCGCCACTACGACGCGGCCACCGGTCATGTACTCGCAACCGTGGTTACCGATGCCCTCGACCACGGCCGTAGCACCGGAGTTACGCACGCAGAAGCGCTCACCGACAGTGCCGCGGACGAAGATCTCACCGCTGGTGGCACCAAAACCAATGACATTGCCGGCAATGGTGTCGGTAGCCACATCCGCGGTCGGCGGGGCCGAACGTGAAGGTCGAACCACAATCTTGCCACCGCACAGGCCCTTGCCGACGAAGTCGTTGGCATCGCCCTCCAGCTTGATGGTCACACCGGCCGGCAGGAACGCACCCAGCGAGTTACCGGCGGAACCGAGCAGGTTGACGACGATGGAGTCGTCGGCAAGCCCCTGCTTACCTGCGACTTTGGTGACTTCATACCCCAGGCGCGTGCCCACGGAACGGTTCACATTGCTGATGGCATGGTGCAGCGATACCGGTGTCGGCGCCAGCCCATTCGCGCGCGCCGTACGCAGCGCGGGCTGCGCTTCGTCGATGAGGCGCTCGTCCAACGCGCCCTCAAGGCCGTGGTCCTGCGCCTTCGTGCAGTAGGAATCCTGGTCCGCAAAGAAGGGGCTTTCGGCAACGTGCAGGATTCGCTCCAGGTCAAGCTTTGCGACGCGCGGAAGGTTGCCCAGATCCTTGCGCGGACGCAGGCACTCGGCATGTCCGACCGCTTCATCGATGGTGCGGAAACCCAGCTCAGCGAGGTATTCACGGACCTGCTGGGCAATAAAGGTGAAGAAGTTGACCACGTGCTCGGCACGGCCGGTGAACTTGCTCCGCAACTTCGGATTCTGGGTGGCAATACCGACTGGACAGGTGTCCAGGTGGCAGACGCGCATCATGACGCAGCCCTCAACCACCAGCGGAGCGGTGGCAAAACCAAACTCCTCAGCACCCAGCAACATCGCGACCACGACATCACGACCGGTCTTGAGCTGGCCATCGCACTGCACGCGGATGCGGTCGCGCAGCCCGTTGAGCATCAGGGTCTGCTGGGTTTCAGCGAGCCCCAGCTCCCACGGACCGCCGGCGTGCTTGAGACTGGTCAGTGGCGAGGCACCAGTGCCGCCATCGTGGCCGGAGATCAGCACGACGTCGGCATGCGCCTTCGAGACACCAGCGGCGACGGTGCCCACGCCCTGCTCGGAGACGAGCTTGACGTGAATGCGGGCGCGCGGATTGGCGTTCTTGAGGTCGTAGATGAGCTGTGCCAGATCCTCGATTGAGTAGATGTCGTGGTGCGGTGGCGGCGAGATCAGACCCACGCCCGGGGTGGTGATGCGGACTTCCGCGATCCACGGGTAGACCTTGTTCGGTGGCAACTGGCCACCCTCGCCGGGCTTTGCACCCTGGGCCATCTTGATCTGGATGTCGGTGCAGTTGGACAGGTAGTGGCTGGTCACACCGAAGCGGCCCGATGCGACCTGCTTGATGGCAGAGCGTTTCCAGTCGCCGTTGGCCTCCATTTCGAAACGGTCTGGGTCCTCGCCGCCCTCGCCGGAGTTGGACATGGCGCCCAGGCGATTCATAGCGATGGCCAGCGTCTCATGTGCCTCCGCAGAGATGGAGCCATAGCTCATTGCGCCGGTGGAGAAACGCTTGACGATGCTCGAGACCGGTTCGACCTCTTCAATGTCGATCGGCTCGCGATCTGAGGCGAACTCGAGCATGCCGCGCAGAGTTGCCAGCTGCTTGGTCTGCTCATCAACCTTGTTGGTGTAGTCGCGGAAGACCGCGTACTGACCAGTGCGGGTCGCATGCTGCAGCGTGTAGATTGTCTCTGGGTTGAATAGGTGGTACTCGCCTTCGCGACGCCACTTGTACTCGCCGCCGAGATCCAGCTCACGGTGTGCCTGCTCTTCCGGACGCGGCAGGAATGCGCTGCGGTGACGGGCGGCAACATCTTCTGCGACCTCGTCGAGACCAATACCTTCCAGCGGAGAAACAGCGCCGGTGAAGTACTCGTCCAGGAACTCCTGCGACAGACCGACGGTGTCGGCCAGCTGAGCGCCACGGTAGGACTGCAGTGAGGCGATACCCATCTTGGACATGACCTTCAGCACGCCCTTGGAGGCAGCCTTGCAGTAGTTCGAGCAGGCCTGATCCAACGTCAGAGCTCCGAGCTGGTCCTTCATGCGCAGCTCATCGATGGTTTCGAAAGTCATGTATGGGTTAATGGCATCGGCACCAAAGCCCAGCAGCATGGCCATGTGGTGCACCTCGCGGGCGTCGCCAGCCTCAATGATGAGGCTGGCGCGCGTGCGAGTGCGCTCCTCCACCAGGTGGTGGTGGACCGCGGAGGTCAGCAGCAGCGACGGGATGGGGGCAAAGCGCTCGTTGGACTCACGGTCAGACAGCACAATCAGTCGGGCACCACGGTCAATGGCCTCAGAGACCTCACGGCGAACACGACGGATAGCGTTGCGCAGGCCACGGCCACCGCGGGCGACCGGGTACAGGCCAGAGATGACCTCGGCACGGAACTCGGAGTACTCCTCGTTCTTGCCCGCCTGGCACAGGGTGACAAAGTCGTGGTTGTCCAGGATTGGATGCTCAAGCCGGATGCGACGGGCGGCATCGGCGGTGGGCTCCAGGATGTTGGTCTCTGCACCCAGCAACGTATTCATGCTGGTGATGGACTTTTCGCGCAGCGAGTCCAACGGCGGGTTGGTAACCTGCGCGAACCGCTGCGAGAAGAAGTCGAACAGCATGCGAGGGCGGTTGGACAGTGCCGCAATCGGCGTGTCTGAGCCCATCGAACCCAGGCCCTCCGCGCCGGTGAGTGCCATCGGGCGGATGATGAGGTCAACGTCTTCTTCGGTGATGCCGAAGACGCGCTGTCGTAACACCGCGCGGGCATGCGGCATGTACTGGTAGCGCTCTCGTGGCAGGTCGGTGATGTCGACCAGGCCCTCTTTGATCCATTCCTCGTATGGCCCGGTGGCGGCCAGCGTGGACTTAATCTCCTTGTCCTCAATAATGCGACCGGCCTTCATGTCCACCAGGAACATGCGCCCCGGCTGCACGCGCGTGCGCTGCACAATCTGCTCCGGCGGGATATCCAGGACACCAGCTTCGGAGGCCATCACCACCAGGCCCTCGTCGGTCACCCAGATGCGCCCCGGGCGCAGACCATTGCGATCCAGGGTGGCACCGATGACCTGGCCGTCGGTAAAGCAGATGGCAGCGGGGCCGTCCCACGGCTCCATCAGGCAGGCGTGGTACTCGTAGAACGCGCGAACCTGCGGGCTGAGATTGTCGTCGTGCTCCCAGGCCTGCGGAACCATCATCATGACCGCATGCGGGAGACTACGACCACCGAGATGCAGTAACTCCAGGGCCTCGTCGAAACGCGCAGTGTCAGAACCGTTGGGGTCGCACACCGGCAGCGCGCGGTCGATGTTGCCCAGCTTGCCAGAGCGAATTAGCGACTCGCGGGCGCGCATCCAGTTCTCGTTGCCGCGCACGGTGTTGATTTCGCCATTGTGAGCGACGTAGCGGTACGGGTGTGCCAGCGGCCAGGACGGGAAAGTGTTCGTGGAAAAGCGTGAGTGCACGATGGCGAGCGCGGAAGTGACTTCCTTCTGCTGCAGGTCAAGGTAGAAATCCTTCAGCTGCGGAGTAGTCAGCATGCCCTTGTAGACGATCGTGCGGCTGGACAGCGACGGGAAGTACACGGTGTCGCCACCAGAGCCCTCGCCAGCGCCCTGTTCACCCAGCTCACGCTCGCAGCGCTTACGCAGGAAGAACATCTTGCGGTCGAGATCGATATCGCTGAGCTGGCGACCCTCGTAGTTCTTCGCGGTAACGAAGAGCTGACGCAGCACCGGCATAGCCTGGCGAGCCATCTGGCCAAGCCCGTCAGCGTTAATCGGCACATCGCGCCATGCCAAGATCTCGATGCCCTCTTCGGCGCAGATGTCTTCAATAGCCCGGATGGCATCAAGGGTGGCCATGCGCGACTGCGGCAGGAACGCAATACCGGTGGCGTAGGTGCCAGCCGGCGGCAAAATGACGCCTTCCTTGCTCAGCTCAGCACGGTAGTAGGCATCCGGAACCTGAATGAGAATGCCGGCACCGTCGCCGGTGGTCTTCTCAGCGCCGGCGGCACCGCGGTGGTCGAGGTTGACCAGTGCCTGGATGCCCTTTTCCACAATGTCATGGGTCTGGCGACCGTAAATGTCGGCAACAAAGGCCACGCCACACGCATCATGTTCGTTCGACGGGTGGTAGAGACCTTCCCTCTGAGGACCACGAGGCAATGTGGTCGCTGTTTCGGTCAGAGTCATGGCTGTCTTAGCTGTCATGGCTGTTTTCCCCTTGTAGGTGCAATGTGCCAATTGGGGGACACGGGTTATCTATATTTCCAACTGTTTTAACAATGCACATTCATCTAGGCGTATTGCAATACGTATTTAGGGAAATTGCTATATTTACCCACCCCCGAAGGAGCTAGAACACCCTTCCCGTTCGACTAAAACCGGGCTTTTACTACCCGCTTTAACGCCATAACCCCCTAATCGAGCTACCACCCCCGCTAACTACGCACAATTGTTCGATTCTTTAGCAAACCTCCCTCCATACCCAATCCGCCCCCACCGCTATGGTTAGCTCCATGCTCGCCAACCGTCGTTTCCGCTCGCCACTGCAGGGCCTCGCCCTCCTTATCGGCGCAGCGACAATCCTCAGCGGCTGCACGGCCCCCACAGCCCCCACTCCAGAGAGCCAGTCATACAGCCCGGCACCGGCACCCGCATTTACGCCCGAGCCAGAGGAACCCGCGCCCGAGATTCCCGAAGCGCCCCACACCCCCGCCGCCCCGGACACCCCAGCGCCCGGCACATCGCCTATCGACGGCATCCGTAGCGCCCTCAAACAGCTGGAGGTAAAAGGGCGCGCACCGAAAACCGGCTATGCGCGCGATGAGTTCGGACAACGTTGGAGTGACGACGTCTCTGCCGAGTTTGGGCACAACGGATGTGACACGCGAAACGATATTTTGAATCGTGACCTTATTAATAAGGAGTACAAACCAAATAGCCACGATTGCGTCGTGCTTTCAGGGCAATTACTGGATCCCTATACCGGCACGATGATTGAGTTCCAGCGTGGCCGCGATACCTCTTCTGCCGTTCAAATCGACCATGTCGTAGCCTTAAGCGACGCCTGGCAAAAGGGGGCACAGCAACTCCCGCCCGAGGTTCGGCAGGACTTTGCCAATGACCCCCTCAACCTCTTGGCCGTCGATGGCCCCGCCAATCAACAGAAGCGGGATAGCGATGCCGCATCCTGGGTACCCGCCAATAAGCCATTTCGCTGCCAGTATGTCGCTCGCCAGGTGGCAGTAAAACAGAAATACCACCTGTGGCTCACACAGGCGGAGTACGATGCCATCGACCGTTGGCTCTCTACCTGCACACCAGAGGATGAGCCCGCACTTGCCGCCCTAACCCTGAATTAGGGCAACTTCCTCCGGCGCTCACCGATGCCACACACCGAGGCTCAAGCCGGCGAATATGCCACCTATTTAGCTACGTGTTCGCAACCTCCGCCCCTCCTAGTCGCGAACATTTCTATTTTTCTGAAGATTCCTAGCCCCCTAATTTCTGGGGGCGACCGCCATTCAGCTACTGCCCGCCCCGTCAAACAAACCAACCGAAAACCCCTGGGTTCATAGAGTTATATACGTCAATATCAGAATTGAATTCGTTACCGCAGTGTTATCATTTCGTTATATTCACTGCTTTCTGTCGGTTTATAACTGTTTGATAACACTGTATCCTCTAGCCCGTACGCGAAAAGGTACCCGTCGTAAAGCATTGCGCACGCCGACTGCGTATTTTTTACTTTTCTTCGTGGAAACTACTTTTTGACGCGGCACAGGTTTGTTAAAGTCTGGTTGTTACAAAATCGCACTACCGTGACTGATGGTGTCAGTGTGACTAAAGAGTCGCTTGGCGCTATTAATCGCTTGTCCATCATCTTGGAGGATTCTCACCCATGGCAGCTGAAATGAAGGCTCCGGAAGTACCACTTGGGCTCCAAATCAAGGCTTTTGCCCAGTCGATTCCACCACTCCTGCGTACTGGTGCCCTGTACATGACTCCGAAGACGGCGCCGAAGATTCTCGATTACCTGCGTCGCCTGAAGTTCTCCGTCGCCAGCCTGATTTCCATGAGTGCGCTGCGCTACCCGGATCGCCTCGCCCTTGTCGACGATGACGGTGAACTCACCTATTCTCAGCTGCTTGACAACTCTCACGCCCTGGCTCGCGCCTTGATGGACCGTGGCATGACCCAGAAGTCCAGCTTCGGCGTTATCGCACGCAACGGCCGCGGCATCATCCTGCCGATGGCCATCAAGGGATTCATCGGCTCCGAAATTATGCTGATGAACATCGGCTCCGGCCCGACTCAGATTCGCGGTGTCGTTGACCAGAATAAGGCCAAGTTCCTGTTCGTCGATGACGAGTTCCTGGGCAACCTGCCAGAAGACCTCGACGATGTCACCGTCGTTATTACCTCCGTGACCAAGCCGGAGACCCGCAAGAACGCGGGCAAGAACTTCGTGTTCATGGAAGACCTCATTGAAGAAGGTCGTACATCGAACGCCAAGCTAGATCCGAAGCCGGAGCAGGGACGCATCATCATCATGTCCTCCGGCACCACCGGCATCCCGAAGGGTGTCCTGCGCAATGAGCCCAAGACACCGGCAACCGTGGGTGCAATCGCCGATCGTATTCCGTGGCGCCGCAACATGGTCATTCACCAGTCCGCATCCATGTTCCACGCCTGGGGCTGGGCAAATGTGCTGATTGGCATGGCTACCGGCTCCACCATTGTCACCATGCGTGTCTTCGACCCGAAGAAGGCTGTTGACCAGTGTGAACAGTACGGCTGTAACGGCATGATTTCCGCGGCCTTCTTCCTGCGCCAGATCAAGGATGTTCTGGATGAGGAGCCGAACCGCAAGATTGGCCCGTTCCGCTTCATTGTCTCCTCTGGTAACGCCATCCCGGGCTGGCTCGTCTCCGCGCTGACTCACCGCTTCGGTCCGGTTATCTGTAACTTCTACGGCTCCACCGAGGCCGGCCTGTGCTCCATCGCATCCGGCGCGGACCTCGCAGCCCGCCCGGACTCCGCAGGTCGCCCGGCAATTGGCGCCAAGGTTCGCATCCTGGGTGACGACGGCAAGGAAGTCGAGCCGGGTGAGGTTGGCATGATCCACACCGCTCAGGAGCTCTCCTTCATCGGTTACCTGAACAAGAAGGACAAGTTCACCACCGTCGATGGCCTGTTCCAGATTGGTGACCTCGGCCGTATCGACCAGGACGGCTACCTGTACATCTGTGGTCGCTCCGACGACATGGTGATCAAGGGCGGCGAGAACGTCTTCCCACGCGAGGTCGAAGAAATTCTGGGCCCGGTGCCGGGTATCGCCGATGTCTTCTGCCACGGCAGCAACGAAAACGACGAGATTTTCGCTGACCTGTTCCTCTACGTTGTCCGCGAGGACAATGAGGCCGGCAAGAACCTCACCGAGGACATGCTGCGCGAGTACGTCCGCGAAACTCTGGCCGAGCACTCCACTCCGGACCGCGTCTTCTTCGTCGACTCCCTGCCGCGCAACGCCATCGGCAAGGTTGTCCCGCGCGAGGTCAAGGCAATGCACGAGCGCCTGAATCTGGACGCTCAGTAAGAAGCCTGTACACGAAAGTGTGCCCACCGGCTATCCGCCTGGTGGGCACACTTTTTGCTTATTTCCGCTACCTTTTACACGGCTATCCGCGCGGGCGCACCTGGATTTCATCCACGTTGGCATCCGCTCCGGTATCAACGGCCAGACGTACCGCGGCTGCGATTGATTCAGGCCGCATGAACTTCGTGCCGTCGTAACGCCAATCCGCATCATCGCGGTGCCAATTCGACTGCAGCTGAACCTGCATATCGGTATCGACGCGCCCGGGGTGCACGGAGCTGACTCGTACCGCGCCACGCTCTTCCTCGCGCAGCGCATCGGTGAAGGCCCGCAGCGCGAACTTCGACGCCGCATACGGCGAAGTACCAGCTGAAGCGCGAAATCCCGAGCCCGAGTTGATTGTCACCAGCGTGCCCTCCGCCTTGCGCAGCGCTGGCAGCAGCTGGCGTGTCAGGTCGGCGACGGCGACGACGTTGATGTCCATAATTCGCGACCAGTCCGCACGCGAAACCTCCGCCACGTCCCCATCGACGTACACGCCCGCCGAGTGCACGAGCACATCCAGCCCGCGCCCACCGAGCGCCTCCAACAGCTTTGCCACTTCCGCGTTTACGGCGTCGGTATCACCCAGATCAGCAACGAATACGCTTGCCGACGGCAACTGCGACGCCACCTTCTCGGCAGACTCAGCACTGGTAGCGCCCACAATGACATGGTGGTCACGGGAGAGATCCTTGGCGACCGCCAGGCCAATACCACGGCTTGCACCCGTGACCAGGGCAATCTTGGTGTCAGCGGCAATATCGATGCTCATGTACGGCTCCTCTATGTAGTCGGTTTACTTCTTCGGCTTCGCGCCGCCCACCTGGTCGATGGGGGTCACCTGCAGGAAGTCAATGTTGACGCGCTTCGGACGGGTGGCCGCGAACACAATGATGTCGGCAACATCATCGGCGGTCAGCGACTCAACGCCATCGTAGACCGCTGCGGCCTTGGTCTCGTCGCCGTCGAAACGCACGAGTGAGAAGTCGGTGTGGACGCGCCCCGGATCGATTTCGGTGACGCGCACGCCATCGGCAGCAACCTCTTGACGCAGGACTTCCACCAGCGCGCGCTCAGCGTGCTTGGCTGCGTTGTAACCGGCGCCGCCGGTGTAGACCTGACGGCCGGCAATCGAGCCGACGGTGAGCACAATGCCGCTAGTGGACTTCAATGCGGGCAGCAGCGCGCGGGTGACGCGCAGGGTGCCCAGCACGTTGACCTCGTACATCCAGCGCCACTTTTCCTCGACAGCGCCTTCAACCGATTCCATGCCCCAGGCGCCACCGGCGTTGTTAACCAGCACGTCGACGCGCGGTTCGGCCTTAGCCAGCGCCGCCACATCGGCGTCAGAGGTGACGTCAACCTTGTAGACCGTCGCTTCACCACCGGCAGCGCGAATCTCCTCCGCGACAGCCTCCAGCTTGTCCTCGCGGCGGGCTCCCAGCACAACGCGGAAACCTTCAGCTGCGAACTGCTTGGCAGTGGCTGCACCAATACCGGAAGAAGCACCGGTAACTACAGCTACTTTCTTGCCATTAGTTGAAGTTTCAGAGGTCATGGGGGCTCAACTCCTTGCTACATGCGTCTACTAATATCCCCGACTGTAGTCATACGACACCCTCCTGCGCCGAAGACTGCGTGTGCTTTACACCTGATGTTCCACGTGAAACGTATATAAAACTGTGCCGGAATTTTTCCGATTCACCTCATACACAGCCGCTAAAACCGCGATACTGGTTGCATGTCTGACCAGCCTCACTTCCCACATCTTCTCTCCCCTCTCGACGTCGGTCCTCTAACTCTGCGCAATCGCATCATCATGGGCTCAATGCACTCCGGCCTGGAAGATCGCACCCGTGATATCCCCAAGCTGGCTGCCTACCTGGGTCGACGCGCCGAAGGTGGCGTGGGGCTCATCGTCACCGGCGGTTATGCTCCCAACATCGAAGGTTGGCTGACTCCGGCCGGTTCGATGATGGCGTCGAAGCGCATGGCGGACAATCACCGCCGCGTTACTGACCTCGTGCACTCCCACGGCAGCCACATCGTGCTGCAGGTGCTGCACGCCGGTCGTTACAGCTACAGCCCGCTGGCTCGCTCCGCCAATACCGGTCAGTCGCCGATTAGCCCGTTTAAGGCTCACCGCCTCACCGGCTTTGATGTCTCGCGCACCATTGGCGCCTACGTCCGCGCCGCGAAGCTCGCGAAACGTGCTGGTTACGACGGCATCGAGGTTATGGGCTCCGAGGGTTACCTGCTCAACCAGTTCCTGGCCGAGCGCACCAACCACCGCTCGGACAACTGGGGCGGCAGCGCCGAGGCTCGCATGCGCCTGCCCATCGAAATTGTCCGTCGCATTCGCGCCGAAGTGGGCGAGGACTTCTTACTGCAGTACCGCATTTCGCTTCTTGACCTGGTGGAAGACGGCCAGACCTGGTCCGAGACCACTGAACTCGCGCAACGTCTGGTCGAGGCTGGCGTCGATGTCTTCAACACCGGTATCGGCTGGCACGAAGCACGCGTCCCCACCATCGTTACGTCCGTGCCGCGCGCCGCATTCACGGATCTGACTGGTCGTCTCCGTTCGCTTGTCGACGTCCCGGTGGCAGCCTCCAACCGAATCAACCGCCCTGAGGTTGCGGAGAAGATCCTCGCTGACGGCAATGCGGACCTGATTTCCATGGCCCGCCCACTGCTGGCTGACCCGGACTTCGCCATCAAGGCGGGCGATGGTCGAGCTGACCAGATCAACACCTGTATCGCCTGTAACCAGGCCTGCTTGGACCACACCTTCGCGGCCAAGCGCTCCACCTGTTTGGTCAACCCGAAGGCTGCTTACGAAACCGAGTTGGTATCCGTGCCGGTTGCGAAGGACAAGGCCAAGCGCATCGCCGTCATCGGCGCTGGTGTGGCTGGACTCGCTTTCGCGGAAGCCGCAGCTCAGCGCGGTCACCACCCAGAGATTTTCGAGGCCGCCGACCAGATTGGTGGCCAGTTCAACCTCGCCGCAAAGATTCCGGGCAAGGAGGACTACGGCGAGACGCTGAAGTACTTCTCCCGCCGTCTGGAGGTACTCGAAGTTCCGGTTCACCTAAACACGCGTGCCGACGTCGACGAGCTCAAGGCCAAGTTCGACCACGTGATTGTGGCCACGGGTGTTACCCCGCGTATCCCGGGCATTGACGGTATCGACCACGAGAAGGTCATTCGTTACGACGAACTGCTCTCGGGTGCGAAGCAGGCCGGTAACAAGGTGGCCGTCATCGGTGCTGGTGGTATCGGTGTGGACGTGTGTGAGTACCTCACGCGCAAGCCGAACCAGACCATCGAGGCCTGGAAGGACGCCTGGGGCGTCGGTGACCCTGCGGAGTTCCGCGCGGGTCTGACCAAGCCGGGCACGGTCTCTGGCGCGGCTGAGGAGTTTGAGGTCGAGCGCGAGGTGCACCTGCTGCAGCGCAAGACCTCCCGCATCGGTAAGGGCCTGGGCAAGACCACTGGTTGGGTTCACCGTGCGGAGATCAAGAAGGCCGGTGTCAAGCAGTACACCGGCGTCACCTACAACCGTATCGATGACGAGGGCCTGCACATCACCATCGATGAAAAGCAACAGGTCATCGCGGTTGACAACGTGATTGTCTGTACTGGTCAGATATCCAATCTGGACTGCCTGGGCGGCAAGGATCGCGAGAGCGTCACCGGCGATAACTCCAATGTCACCATCATCGGCGGCGCGGACGTGGCCGCTGAGCTGGACGCAAAGCGTGCCATCCGCCAGGCCGTTGAGGTAGCGCTCGCGCTGTAGGGCTAGGGCTGCTACGCCTCGTAGCGGTCGGTGTAGGCGCGCTGCTCGAACTCGAAACGGCCCGGGTGAGCCGGGAACTCACCCGGGACACCGATGGCCAGCAACAGCGCTACCGCCACATCGGTGTCACCGGCACCGATAGCTTCCTTGACCTTCTGCTCACTAAAGCCCGTCATCGGGGAGCTAGCCCAACCAAAGGCGCTGGCAGTGACCATAGCGAAAGAAGCGGCAATCATGGCGTCGCGGATTGCGAACTCGCGGGAGAGACCCTTTTCCTCGCGGACCTTATGGAAGGAGGTCATCGAGGCTTCCCGCTCGGCAGCGGCAACTTCGTCCCACAGGCCAGTCGCCTTGTTGGCCTCAACCAGGCGTGGAATACCGCGCTTCCAGCCGGTCGGCTCACCAAT
Source organism: Corynebacterium sp. MSK035 (assembly GCF_030232615.1). Taxonomy (NCBI): domain Bacteria; kingdom Bacillati; phylum Actinomycetota; class Actinomycetes; order Mycobacteriales; family Corynebacteriaceae; genus Corynebacterium; species Corynebacterium sp. MSK035. The sequence goes on along the minus strand of NZ_JASPJP010000008.1, from coordinate 34,748 downwards.
GAAGGCGAGCAGCAGCGGCGCATTGGCAACCTGCTTCTGACCACCGGCAGCTTCCACTACCTGCTGGCGCACCTCAGGGTCCTCGATGCGCACGATAGCCCGAGACTGAATGTTAAAGGCGCTGGGAGCTTCCAGAGATAGCTCCAGGAGGCGGCGCACGTCAGCGTCGTCAAGCGGTTCGTCAGCGTAGACGCGCGTGGCACGGCGGTTGCGGATGATGTTCTCAAATTCGGTGGCGAACTGGTCGCGCGGAGAATGCGAAGTCATGCATTAAAGAATAACTGTTTGCCAACCTTCGAGTTCGAGCAGCCAGCGCTTCATTTCGCGGCCGCCGGCATAGGATCCGAAAGACCCCGCTCCCCCACTGGCGGGCACCACGCGGTGACAGGGAATCAGAATGCCCAGCGGATTGGTGGCACAGGCCGAGCCAGCAGCTCTGGCGGCACGGGGTGATCCGGCCATTTCAGCGAGCTCACCGTAGGTCACAACCTGGCCATACGGCACGTCGCGCAGTGCGGTCAGCGCACGGGCGCGGAAAGAATCCTGGGTGAATATGTCGCAGTCCAGCGGCAGCGCAAACTCGCGGCGCTGCCCGGCAAAGTACTCGCGGAACTGCTGCGCTGCCTGTTCCGCCACCGCTTGCGCTTCGGGGTCGGCGGCGCTGGGGTCGTCGTCAAGCACGGGGCCTAAGAGATTGACTTCGACGACCCCGCGAGCGGAGGTGGCGATTCCAAGCACGCCGAAAGGCGTTTCTACCTGGGAAATCGCCATAAAACCTCCTACTTAGCCCTTGTTGGCCTGGAACCAGGCCAACAGCTCGTCCCACTCCTTCTCGTGACCGGAGCGGAAGTAACCACCGTAGCCCACGCCCTTGCCACCAGCCGGCTGAGCCTGGCGCTTTTCAATCTTTTCAGCAGAGCTCATCACATTGGTAATCAGGTCTGCCGAGGACTCCTCAGTCCAGTAATCATCTGGAACGCGGATGGACAGGAACGGCTGCGGAGCCTTGGAGAAGCGGTTAGCGAAGTCGAACTCGGAATCGTCGAAGAAGTAGCCTTCCTTGCGAGCCCAACGAGCCCACTGACGCATGACACCGTTCGGCGGCTCAACAGCCAGACGCCACGCCGACGCCGGAATGTGGCCAGTGATGAAACCGCTAATCGGGCCGAGAATATTGAAGATGAAGAATGCGCGGACCTTGCCCGCCACGGACGGCACCTTGGAAATACGCATACCGCGGCAGTTGACCAACGCCGCTGCGTCATAGGTGCCCTCGGAGCCGGCGTAGACGATGCCGTGACCACCAACCGCGTGACCGACAGCGAAGTGCGGCACGTCCGGGTAGGTCTCCTTGGCCCACTCAATCACACCCGGAATATCCTTGGTGATCCAGTCCGACATCCGGATGTCTTCATTGTTCTGGTCAGTCTTCAGAGCGGACTGGCCAATTCCGCGGTAGTCATAGGTGATAACGCCGTAGCCCTTTTCTGCCACGGTCTCAGCGAAACGGTGGTAGAAACCCTGCGGCACACCGGTACCGGAGTGAACGGTGATGATGCCGTTGGGAATGTTCTCTGGGTTCTCCTTCGGGCGGAACATGGTTCCGCGCAGCAGGACGCGGTCATTTGCCGGAATAATGATGTCCTGCCGAGGGCACGGCTCCGGCAACTTCGGGCTCTTCGCGGAAAAACGGCTATCCCCAGTGGAAGTGGTTGAGGCTTCGGAGGTCATTTATGCAGTTCCTTCGAGTGGACTTAAACAGTGCATGATTTTGTATTCACAATCTTAAAGTGTAAGGCTCATCACTTTCAGCGCTTTCGTGGAATTTGCCTCACACGCGTTACAACTGCACATCCCCATAGGCGCGTTCGTCCTCGATCGGCTCCAGATGCGAGGAAATATGCACACCCGGGAAGCGCTCCCGCAGCTCATCCTCCATCGCAGTGAGCACATCGTGGCCGCGCTCGACGCTCCACGCGCCCGGCACCAGCACATGGAACTCAATGAACTGCTGATGCCCCGACACACGAGTGCGAATCTCGTGAACGTCAATGCCCCGACTCCGATTGCGGTGCGAGGCCAAAATCTCGTCCACCGCCACGCGGTCCTCGCCCTCCATGGCCTTGTCCATCAGGCCGTTACCGGAATCGCGCAGCAGCTTGAAACCGGTGACCAGGATGTTTACGGCCACCGCCAGCGCGATAATCGGGTCGAGCCACCACAGGCCAGTAATCCACACCAGAGCCACACCCGCCAGAACACCGGCGGAGGTCCACACATCGGTCATAAGATGCTTGCCGTCGGCGGTCAGCGCCAGGGAGTTATGCTGACGCCCAGCCCTAAGCAGAATCAGCGCCACCGCACCATTAACCACCGAGGCAATCACGGTCACGATGAGGCCCAGGCCGATCTGCTCAATCGGCTGCGGGTGCACCAAACGCTCGATAGAGACATAAATAATCGCCGCCGCCGCCACGAAGATCATGGCACCTTCCAGCCCGGCCGAGAAGTACTCTGCCTTGGAATGGCCGAACTCATGGTCGCGGTCCGCGGGCCGCGCGATAACCTTGAGCACAATAATTGCGAAAACTGCCGCAACCAGATTGACAATCGACTCCGTCGCGTCGGAAAGCAGGCCCACCGATCCGGTCAGAGTGTAGCCCCAAAACTTCAGCGCGATGGTGACGACCGCCGCCCCCACTGAAAGCCAACCAAAACGAGATAAGTCCTGCATATGCGGGCACTTTACCCGCCTGTCCGGAGTTACTACCAGTTCTATGAGCACCGATTTCCAGTTCAATTTGCAGAACATTTCTGCAGGCCTGCCGTTCGCGTCGCAGCTCGCCTCGCTTGCCGACGCCGTGCGCGACCACGACGTAGTAGTCCAAGCCCCACCGGGCACCGGCAAGACCACTTTGGTTCCGCCGGCAGTAGCCAACACCCTGGGCGGCCGCATTGTGGTCACGGCTCCCCGGCGTGTGGCGGTGCGCTCGGCAGCGCGGCGGTTGGCACAGCTGTCGGGCACGAAGCTCGGTGGGGAAGTTGGTTACTCGGTGCGTGGCGACACAAAAGTTTCCCGCGCCACCCGCGTGGAGTTTGTCACTCCCGGTGTGCTGCTGCGTCGACTGCTGCGCGACGGCGACGTGGATGCCAGCGCGGTGCTCATCGACGAGGTGCACGAGCGCGGCTTGGATACCGATTTAGTGCTGGCGATGGTGCGCGACTTGCGGGATATCCGCGATGACCTGCGCCTTGTCGCTATGTCGGCAACGGTGGACGCGCCGAAGTTCGCGACCCTGCTCGGTGGCTCTGCCCCGGCTCCCATCGTGGCTGCGGAGGCGGCAATCCACCCGTTGGACATCCGCTACGCGCCCTTTCCGCAGCGGCTGGATGCACGCGGTGTGACCGACGACTTCCTACAGCACGTTGCTGCACAGGCCAGCACACTCGCGGAAGAAGCCGCCGGTGATGTGCTGGTTTTCCTCCCCGGCGTCCGAGAGGTGGAACGCTGCGCAGGCTATATCGCGGACTCCTCGGAGGTGGCGGTGCTGACGCTGCACGGCCAGCAGAGCTCCGAGGAGCAGGACCGCGTGTTCCGTCGGCAAGCGGACGGTAGGCGCGTGATTGTGTCCACCGCGATTGCGGAATCATCCGTGACTGTGCCGGGCGTGCGCGCCGTTGTCGACGCCTGCCTCGCGCGCGGACCGCGACTCGACATTGCGCGTGGCTTCTCCGGCCTGGTCACCAGCTCGTGTGCGCAGTCCTCCGCGAACCAGCGCGCTGGCCGAGCGGGACGTGAGGGCCCGGGCATCGTGGTGCGCTGCGTCTCCCAGTCGGAATTCGCGTCCTTTCCCGCCTGGCCCGCGCCGGAAATCGAGGTCGCCGACCTGACCCAAGCGCTCCTCGACGCCGCCGCGTGGGGCACACCGGGGATGCAGGGACTGATGCTTCTCGACGCCCCACCACCCCACCACGCGGAGGTCGCAAACCGCATTCTCGCTGGCCTGGGTGCTGTTGATGAGACCGGTGACATCACGGAACTCGGCCGCACCCTGGCTACCCTGCCGGTGCATCCGCGCATGGGACGCGCGCTGCTGACCGCCACGGCCATGATGCCGGAGCACGCCGACGCGGTCGCACGCGCAGTGGAGAAACTCACCGATGCCCGCGGCTTGGTCAAGCAGGTGCGCCGCATTGAGCTGGATACTGAGGCCCCCGCCAACCTGCTGCCCTCGGACATCCCCGCGCTGGTCACGGCCCTGGCGTGGCCGGATTTCATCGGGCGACGCCGCAGTGCGAACTCCGACGAATACCTCTTCACCGGCGGCACCGCTGCGGAACTCGCCCGTGGTTCTGACCTGCGCGGCCACGAATGGATCGCGGCCGCCGACATCTCGCGGCTCTCCCATGGGCGCGCGCTGATTCGCGACGGCGAGGCGATTGACCTGGAAATCGCCATGCTCGCCGCCGGGCACCTCGCCCGCACGGAGACCACGGCGCGCGTCGAACAGGGCCGCGTTCGCGCCCGCGAGCGCGACCTGCTCGGCGCCATCGAGCTGTCCTCCCGCCAGGTCTCCCCAACACCTGAGCAGTGCATTGCTGCCAACTCCGCCTGGCTTGCCGACGCGCTTGCCGACGCCGCCCCCAACCTCGACCGCGACACCGAACAACTCCGCCGCCGCATGGCCTTTCTCCACACTCATCGCGGTGCCCCATGGCCGGATGTCTCCCCCGCAGGGCTCGCGGCTCAGGCCGAGCTCCTTTTTGCCGGCGAGCTGGACCGTCCGACCCCACCCAAGCTAGATGCCGAGCACCTCCGCCGCCTGCTGCCCTGGCCGGAGGCCTCGGACTTCGACCGGCTGGTGCCCGAACGCCTGGAGGTCCCCTCCGGTTCGAAGATTCGCCTGGAGTACCCGGAGGACCCCACGGACCCTGAGGCGCAGATTGTCCTGGCCGTGAAGTTGCAGGAGTGCTTCGGCCTGGCGGAGACCCCGCAGGTATTGGAAAAGCCGGTGACAATGCATTTGCTGTCACCGGCTCAGCGACCACTCGCGGTCACTCAGGACTTGGAAAGTTTCTGGAATGGCGCCTACGCACAGGTTCGCTCCGAGATGCGGGGCCGTTACCCCAAGCACCCGTGGCCGGAGAACCCGTGGGAGGAGCAGGCTACTGCGAGAACGAAGCGTCGTCGTTAAGCAAGCCCGTCGTTAAGCAGCTGCCTGCGCCCGCACGCGACTGGGCTTGCGCCAGAGGTAGATTGCGTAGCCCAGGCAGGTGAAGAAGAGCACGCCGCCCATGATTCCCTGCATGTTGCCGTAGAACCACTGCCCCACATTGGCAGCGTGGCCGAAGTCATTGCCCACGAACACCTTGTACGGTGCCCACCAGTTGGCAATCATGAACAGGACACCGACAATAATGTGCCCAATCTCGCGGACGAAGAGCACCAGCGGCACGAAGACCATGACGATCGACCAGTGGTGACTGACCGCATATGGCCCGGCGAAGCTGACCGCCAGCGCAGCGAAACCAAGGGCTGCGACATCATAACCATTGCGGTGGTAGATCCACGCCACGAAGGCGGCGGCGATGGCACCGATGAGGAAGAAACCGTAGATGCCAATATCGAGCGCGGTACCCTCCACCCCGGCGCGGGCGAGCAGACCACTGAACGCCTGGTTGGCCTCATAGGTCGGGGCGCCACCGCGGTTGCCGGCGAAGAACTCATCGGTCCAGAAGTAGATGGACTCCTTAAAGCGCACGGCGAAACCAATGGCGACGGTTACCAGGAACCAGCAGAAGCTCTTGGCCACGGCCGCAAAGTCGCGGCGCATGAGGAACACCAGCGCATATGCCGCGGGGGTGATCTTAATGCCCGCCGCGATACCCACGCCCAGTCCACGCAGTTTCTTGGGCAAAAAGCCCAGCACATCGGAGACCACCAGCAGCGCGAGGAAGACGTTGATCTGCCCGAAGAGCACGTTGGCGCGCAGCGGGTCGAGCAGCATCACAACACCGAGCACGCAGGTAGCCATCAGCTTCGGACGCTCAGAGCCGAGACGAGTGAAGACCATCCACAGCATCGCCCACACCGCCGCCAGCGTGGCGAACGTCCAGATGATCTGCAGGGTCACCGGCCCCGCCCAGGTCAGCGGGTAAAACAGCAGCGCCGCAAACGGTGGGTAGATGAAGCGGAAACCCGATCTGGTGGGAAACTCTGGTGAGTAGAGATCCTGGTCTCGTCGTAGTGCCCAGCCGGCGTCTTGGAAGACCTCGAGGTCCATCATGTAGGCAGTTGCCGCAAGATAGATGAGGTCGATGACAACGACCAGCGACACCAGCCCAAATACAATTGCCAAGATCCGTCTCTGCATGACGGAAAGCGTCGAGAGTCTGTCCATGAGCATGATTCGACACTACCGCACAGTTCTTCCTACTCAGGCCTTAGAGTGGGAGGTATGTTCGTGGAAAACTATCGCAAGGTTCGCTCCGAGATCGACGACGCTTGCCGACGAGCTGGGCGCCAGCCCTCCGAGGTCCGCCTGCTGCCCGTCAGCAAGACTGTGCCTGTCGACGCCCTGGTGGAATCCTGGCCGGAGCTCGCAGCAGCCGGCTGCGCTGGCCTGGCGGAAAACCGCGTCCAGGAAGCGGTGGCCAAGGCGGAGGCATTCCGGGAGGCCTTCGGCGACAAGGCACCGCATATGGCCATCATTGGTCCACTGCAGACGAATAAGGCCGGCCACTTAGTCAGCTGTGCTGATGAGTTTCAGGCGCTGGATCGCCCGAAGGTGGCCGGGGCGCTGCAGCGTCGCTTGGCCGATTCCGAGCGCAAGCTCGATGTGTTGATTCAGGTCAATGCCTCCCGCGAGCCGCAGAAGTCGGGTCTGGCGCCGAGTCACGCGGCGGAGTTTGTCCGCATGTTTGGCCCCGATGGCGAATACCCGAACCTGCGTCTGCGCGGGTTTATGACCATCGCGGCCCAGAATGATCCGAATGTGCGCGAGACCTTCGCGGAGCTGCGGGAGCTGCGGGACAGTCTGCTCGGGGATTTGCCGGACGGTGTCAGCCTCAACGAACTGTCAATGGGTATGTCCGGCGACTACCGCGAAGCCATCGCCGAGGGGGCGACCACCGTCCGTGTGGGACGCGCCATCTTCGGTGAGCGCTCCTATCAGAAATAAAGGTCGCGAAATAGAGGTAATCTCAATGCCATGAGTTCTGATGTCTCCCCGTGCTCCCGTCGTCGTTTCCTCCTGGGAACTGCCGCCACTGCAGCTGGCGCACTCGTAGCCGCTTGTGCACCAAAGTCTGCGGTGGAGAAGGTTGACGCTGCCGACATTCCGGTTGGTGGCGGTGTGGTGATCGGCAATTACGTCGTCACGCAGCCGGAGGAAGGCAAGTTCGCCGCTTTCTCCAGTTCCTGCCCGCACCAGAATGGTCGTATCACCGAGGTCAGCAATGGTGTGATGATTTGCCCGAACCACAACTCCCACTTTGATATTGCTACTGGTGAGGTTGTTTCTGGCCCGTCGCGTAAGCCCGCTGGTCAGGCATCGCTTTCAGCCGAAGGCACTGAGCTGATTGTGGGCCAGAAGTAGGTTTATCTTCTACCGCCGCGGCTTCAACCCCGCCACAGCACACGCACCAGCGATGAAGGACAGCGCCACCAGCCATGGAATCAGCCCTGCCCACTCGAAGCGACTGAACACCATGCCGGATACCCAACCGACAATGGACGAACCCGCGTAGTAGCTGAACAGGTACATCGATGATGCCTCGGCGCGGTCGCGCTGCGCCACCAGGCCCACGCCGGACGAGGACAGCGAGTGCGCCACGAAGAACGATGCCGTGAACACGAGCACGCCCACAATCAGCGCGGGCAGCCACGGCAGCAGCGCCAGCCCCAGGCCCACGCACGCGGCCAGAGTCGCAATGGCGATGAGGCGGCGGCGGCTCACCGTCTTCGCCCACACACCCGCGCGTGCCGACGACCACGTGCCCGACAGGTAGAGAATAAATACGAAGCCTGCCAGTGCCGGGGAGAGTCCGAACTTATCGCCCAGCCGGAAGCCCAGGTAGTTGTACAGGGAGACAAACGCTCCCATAAACAGGAACGCCAGGGCGCACAGCGCCAGGATGCGCGGGTCGCGCAAGTGTCGCGCAATGGCCTGCCCCTCCCCTGCAAACGACAGTTTCTTCGGCTTAAACCTGCGCTGTTGCGGCAGAAAGTACCAGGTCAGGATGGCGAAGATGAACGCCACCGTCGCCGAGACCGCAATCGCCACCCGCCAGGAGGCGAACTCCAGCACAATGGACGGAATGATACGGCCGAGCAGGCCACCGACCGTCGTGCCCGAGATATACAGCCCCATCACGCGACTGACGTGGTCGGCGTGGACTTCCTCACTGACATACGCCATAGCCACTGCGGGCACACCGGCAATGACAATGCCCTGCAACAGGCGCAGCGCAATCATCGAACCGATGCCCGGCGCGATTGACACCACGAGCCCCAGTAGCGTTGCCACAAATGCGCTGATGACGATGACGCGCCTGCGTCCAAAGCGTTCCGACAAAATGGACACCGGGATAATCGCACAGGCCAAGCCACCGGTGGTGGCGGATACCGTCAGCGCGGCGGTGGCGGGGTCGACCGATAGCTCGTCGGAAAGCGTGGGCAGTAGCGCCTGCGTTGCATAGAGCGCTTGGAACGATGCCAGGCCGGCGAAAAGCACAGCGATAAGCGCGCGACGGAATCCGGGATCTTCTGGCCGTAGTCCTTCGATCTGTTCGGGGTTTTCGTTAGCGCTAGTCACTTGTCCTAGGTTAGCCCTCCCTCCAAACCCCTCGCTGAATACACGGATTCAGAAAACCTTTTTAATTCGCCCGCGGTATCGCTTTTGTTTTATTAGTTTCGTAGGCATGACTACTTCTTCCGCACAGCCACAGAGTCGCAACCACGACCGCGAGTACGACATCGTCGTCTACGGTGCCACGGGTTTCGTGGGCCGCTTGATTGTGGACTATCTGGCTAAACACGCCGGTCAGACGAAGGTGGCGCTTGCAGGCAGGAACGCTCAGAAGCTTGCCGACGTCGCGGAGAACGCAGGCGTATCGGACTGGCCGGTCATTGTTGCGGATGCCGCCGACCAGCCGGCGGTGGCTGAGCTTGCGGCCAGTACAAAGGTGGTGCTGACCGTTGTGGGGCCGTACGCGAAGTACGGTCGCACCCTGGTGGCCGAGTGCGCCAAGGCCGGTACTCACTACGTCGACCTGTGTGGCGAGGTGCTGTTCGTCCACGACTCCATCGCGAATAACCACGAGGTGGCGCAGCAGACCGGAGCGAAGATTGTCCACTCCTGCGGCTTCGACTCGATTCCTTCCGACGTCGCTGTCCGCGAGCTCCACGAGGCGGCCCACACCAAGCTCGGTGAGACAACCCTGCTGTTCAAGCACGTCAAGGGCGGGGTCTCCGGCGGCACTATCGATTCGGTCCGCGTCCAGCTTGCACAGGCCAAGAAGGACCCCAAGCTGCGTCGCATCATCGCGGATCAGTACGCCCTGGCTGAGCCGGGTCCCGACCAGGGTAAGTTTGGCGTCGACCTGCGCCCGGCGCGCTTCCGCCGCCACTGGCGAGCGCCCTTCTTCATGTCGCCGTTCAACACCCGCATTGTTCAGCGCTCGGCGATGCTGGCGGATTACGGTGATTCCTTCCGCTACCGCGAGCTACTCAATGTCGGCCGTGGTCCGAGGGCTTTCGTGCGCGCAAATATTTTTGCGGCTGTCTGCAGGTTGGCGCTGGCGGCGATGGCGTTCGGGCCGACGGCCAAGCTCATTGATAAGAAGCTGCCGAAGCCGGGTGAGGGCCCGAGCGCTGAAGAACAGGCCGAGGGTCGCTTCACCATCGAGGCCTACACTGTCGATACTTCCGGCATTCACTGGCGTTCCAAGGTGTCTCTCGAGGAAGACCCGGGGTACGCAGGCACCGCGATTATGATTTCCAGCGCCGCCCTCGCACTCGTCCACGACGATCTGCCGGACGCTACCGGCGTGCTCACTCCTACTGTCGCGCTTGGCGACGCCCTGTCCCGCCGTCTCCGCGCGGGCGGCATGACCATTGAGGCGGTGCAGGCTCGATGATTGGCGGCCTGACCGGTGCTTTTGCGAATCTCACCCGCGGACCGAAACTGCCGAGTGTAGGTGGCGGCCGTGCGTTAGTGACCGGCGCTTCCTCCGGCATCGGCTGGGCATGCGCGGAGGCACTGGCCGAGGCCGGTTTCGAGGTCGTTGGTACGTCCCGCAGGGGCGCCGAGGCGCCGCACCCCGAGGGCGTGCAGATGGTGGCGCTCGACATGTCCAGCGCCGACGACATCGCTGCTGTGGTCGCCCACGGGCCTTACGACGTCGTCGCCGCCAACGCCGGTGAGAGCCAGTCGGGCGCTTTCGAGGAGCTACCCCGCGAGGCGATTGAGCGTCTCTTCCAAGTCAATGTTCTGGGACAGGTGGAGCTGTTACAGCAGCTGCTGCCCGGCATGCGCGAGGCCGGTCGTGGCCGAATTGTGCTGGTTGGCTCGATGCTCGGCGGGTTGCCGCTGTCCTACCGTTCTTCTTACGTGGCGACGAAGGCCGCTATCCGCGGCTTCGGGCTTTCGTTGCGCGGTGAAGTCGCGCAGTTCGGTATTGGGGTGACGGTTGTCGAGCCGGGTGCCATCAACACGGGGATTTCTACACGTCGGACGACGTATGGCGATGAGGGCTCCGTTTACGCTGCTGATGTCCACCGCATGCTGACGAAGTTGAATGCCAATGAGAAAGGTGGCATTCCCGCTTCTGAGATTGCTGAGGTGGTTATGCGCGAAGTGGCTGCCGAGCGACCTTTGGCTCTAGTGGCGCGGGGGTCGTCGGCAAGCGTTGCGGTGCCCTTCATGCGCCGAATCCCGACGCAAGCGATGTTGACCATCATGCGCCGGGTGCACGGGCTGCGGTGAGTTAATCGGCGACGGCGCGCATTTCAACGGCCTGCGCACACGCCTCCGCGGCTTCGTGGGCTAGGTTGATGGCCTCTTGCTCGTCTGCGACTTGGACGATCCAAAAAGCTGACGGGAACGTCATCGCGTTGTAGTACGGCAGATCGCTGTGTGAACCATCCGGCAGCACCGTCATGGCATCCTCCGGCGGTACCAGCCCGCCGGACATAACCCAGTGGCCTTCGTCCTGAAGCTTCTGATTGAAGCGCCCAATCCGTTCAAAGGCAGCGTGCATTTCCTCATCAGAGTCATACGCGTTGATATCTCTGCGGCCATGGACCGTGAAAAAGTACTGCACACCAAGCTCCTGAGTTTCGTTTTGCTAAGTGTAACAGATTGCGCGGGGCTGGAACCGGGAATTTGCACGGAATTTAGAGCTTTGGTTAAGCGTTTTTGCGGCCAGGGCCTAGTTTTCCTGTCTCGCAGCGGCGGCTCGCTGTGCCCTAATCTCCGCTACCTGCTGCTTGCGGGTATTGAAACCCATGCGCCACGGGGCGGCTAGACCTGACTCGGGGGCATGCGGGTTATCGCGCCAAGATTTGCCCTCGTTGTAGGCCTGCGCGCCCTCACGGTATGCGGCGGATTGCTGAGAAAAGGTTGGATACGGCTGTTCGGTGGTCTGCCTGGCCTGCGCGCCGACAGCTTTCATTCTTGCGCGCAGTTCCTTGACTTTGTTCTTCGCCCTTTCGTCATGCTGTTCCTGCTGCTCTGCAATCTCAGCGAGTGCCTGTTGCTCGGTGATGGGGTCGAACGAGTCTTGTCCTGCCTTGTCGTAGGCTTCCTTAGCGCGCGGGGTGCGCTCCCAATCACGCAAAGACGGATTGTAAACGCACCAATCTTCCTGACCGTCGTCTTTGTAGATACTGCCGCTGTGATCCCAATACCTTGTCATGCGTTTACCCTCCTGAGTGTTTTTTATGGGTCTTACCACGCCGTTAGGTACAGGGAACCCGAAGGCGACAGAACCTACACTAACCTCTCCGCAGCTTCCGCCAGACCCAATCAACGATCACGAAGCCAACGAGAGTCACACCGAACAGTGGTGCAACCACCGAGTAGGCAATCAGCAGCGCCACAACGGCCGCTGCAACTCCCGGGCGAATGTCCCGCCAGCGCGTCGGCGCCGGGAGCCTGCCCGGGCGGCCACCTCGACCGCGCCCAAACCACATGGCGTACCCGCGCACAATCATCGCCAACAAAGCGACACCGATCAGTGCCAGGACCAGCTGATTCACCCAACCGAACAGGATGCCCATGTGCGCGTTAATCAGCCATTCGGTCAGCTTCGCCGGCAGCGGCCAATCCGCGAAGTGAATCCGATCGACCATCGCTCCGGTCGAGCCGTCAACGGTGACGGTCTCAATGCCCATCCGCCATTCCTCGCGGGCTTCCTTGGCCATCCACACCGTGCCAGCCTCCGGTGGTGTCAGTTCGACTTTCCCGGACAGGCCCTCGGCACGTGCGAGGTTCATAACACTATCTGCCTCTGACCAGTCATAATTCGCTGGTGCAGTCGCAGTCATGGCTGGTTTCGGTGCGTACCAGTCCATCGTCTCGCGCAGCTTTGCGATGCCCGTTCCAGCCACCCACGACCACGTCAGGCCGGTGACGGTCAGGAACAGAAGTCCAACGCTAACCGCCACGCCAACATTCGCGTGACGACGCATATGATGCGCCCTCTTACTTGTTCCCTGTGTCCGCTTGCGACGCGAACGGTCCCACCAGAGCCAGAGGCCACCGATAGCCAGTGCGCCCATCCAGGATGCTGCCGTCTCGGAGTAGAGACGACCAAAGTTGCTATCAATCCAGAGCCTGCGGTGCCCTTCCGAAATCCAGGCCCGCAGTGGCAGCGCCGCCGAGGAACCGTATTGCACCAGGTCACCCTTGATGCTCAGGTCACCTGGGTCGACAAACACCGCATGTCGGTAGGACTCCGACTTCAGCTGCTCGTCATTGAACATGACTCGCGTTGTCTGCCCCGGCTTTTCCGGGACCTGCACCGCGGTTACCGGCAGGTTCGGGTGCACGCGCTGCGCGACCTCAACCTGCTTTTCCAGTGGTTGTGCGGGAAGGCTCGATGTTGCAGTTAGTTCTTCGTGGTAAACCACCTTTTCTATGCTCGGGGCGAGGGCATACGCCACGCCTGTGATAGCTGCAATAACAAGTAGTGGCGCAACGAGGATGCCTGCAACGACATGGATTCGGTGCAGTAATGCTCGTGGCCCACCATTTTTCTGAGTCTGTGCGACGGGGTTTGCGGCTGGCGTTCCAGCGGCATCGCCTGTGGCTATTGAAGTCATGCCTTATTAGTCGGACGAATTGCCTCAGTTGTTCCCCAGCAAGCTCACTTTTATTACTTCCAGGGGTAGCCATTCGGCCACGCACCTCGTTGTCGGCCACCTTGTGCACAACTACCCGTCGTTAAGCACGCGTACCCTCGTAGACATGGCTTATCCAGACGTGTACCACGCCGATGACAACCGCTATGAGACGATGCCGTACAACCGCTCCGGCAGCACGGGGCTGAAGCTTCCAGCCATTACGCTGGGACTTTGGCATAACTTTGGTGATGACCGGCCGCTGGAAACGCAGCGTGAGATTCTGCGCACCGCGTTCGACCACGGCGTCACGCACTTCGACCTCGCCAACAATTACGGCCCACCGCAGGGCTCTGCGGAGGCGAATTTCGGTCGCATCATGGCCAAGGATTTCGCTCCCTACCGCGATGAAATGATCATTTCTTCCAAGGCCGGTTGGTACATGCAGGATGGCCCCTACGGCTTCGGCGGCTCGCGGAAGTACCTCGTGGCCAGTTGCGATGCCTCGCTGAAGCGCATGGGGCTGGATTATGTGGACATTTTCTACCACCACCGCCCCGACCCGGATACGCCTATCGAGGAAACCGTCGCCGCCCTCGATTTCCTCGTCCGGTCGGGTCGCGCGCTCTACGTCGGCGTGAGCTCCTACTCCCCTGAGCTCACTCGCCGCGCGCAGAAAATCGCCCGTGAGCTGGGCACTCCGCTGACTATTCACCAGCCGAGCTACTCCATGTTCAACCGTTGGATCGAGGACGAACTGCTGGCAACCTGCGCCGACGAAGGCATGGGCGTCATCGCCTTTTCCGCGCTTGCGCAAGGGCTTCTCACCGACCGCTACTTGGATGGTGTGCCGGAGTCCTCGCGTCTCGGGGCGCACAAGATGAACTCGGGGTTCCTCAACGACGACACGCTCACCGCCATCCGTGAGCTCAACGCCATTGCTTTACGACGAGGCCAGTCTCTGGCACAGATGGCCATCTCGTGGGTTCTCCGCCGTGACGAAGTGACCTCCGCCCTGATCGGCGCATCCTCGGTGGAGCAGCTGAAGAACAGCCTCGGCGCCCTGGAGGCTGCGCCGTTTAGCGATGAAGAACTCGCGGAGATCGACAAGTGGGCCGTCGACCGCGGGATTAATCAGTGGCAGGGCGCTACGGAGTCTGTGTAGGGAGCTCATCGAGCGCCGGCAGCACATATTCAATCAGCTCATCAATCTGCTCTTCCGCATCCCGTTTGGAGGTGCGGAAGTTGATGCTGACGTGGTTGATGCCGAGCTGTCGCTGGGATTGCAGCAGTTCAATGAGCTTGTTGCGTCCAAGTCGGTACCCAAAGTGGCCGCCCTGTGCGGGTGCATCGGGGTCTTCATGCAGGTCAATCCACAGTGATTCCAGGAATGGCTTGAACACGCCCTCGCCACACTCCTGCGCCACCGCTTCCTGCCAGTTGGCGATGTTTTTCTTCTGCATCTCCAGGCCCTTGTGGTACATGAACCAACCGTCGGTATGCGCGGCCTTCCACTCCAGGCTCTGCTGACAGGAGCCGGTGGCCAACAGCGGAACTCGGCGGGCCAGCGGCTTGGGCACCACATCGGATCCGCCCATCTTGCCCTCGGACCAGCGGATGGGCCGGTAGCTAGTGCTGAGGGCCTTTTCATAGACCTCGATATGCTCGCGGAAGCGCTCACCGCGCTTGCCTTTGTCCTGGTTAAAGGCGGGGAACTCCTCGGGTCGGTCGCCGGTGGCAACGCCAAAGAGGAAACGGCCGTCGGAAAGCCTGTCCAGGGTGGCAGCGCGCTTGGCCATCACCAGCGGATGCTGGAAGGGCACGACGACTGCGCCGGTGCCGAGCGCGATATCGGTGGTGTGTGCGGCGATGTAACTGAGGTACATCCAGGGGTCGTAGACCTGGCCGACGTCGCCGAATGTTTCCACGCGCAGCGGGATGTCGCGTGCCCACACCGCCGCGATGCCTGCGCGTTCGACTTTCTGAATCAGCCGAATCTGGTTGCTCAGCGCGTCCTTGGGCTCGGCTTCGGCGTCCTGCTCGATGGGCAGACTCAGCCCTACCGTGAGTCGGCCCGGCGCGAATGTACGCTGGTAACCGGGTAGTTCGTCGATGGGCTTGTCCGAAAGATCAAACAGCGAGCTCATGGTGCTCCACGGTAGTACAGCTCGAGGTGCGGCACTCGTCGTTAAGCTGGGAGCATGCTTGAGGATGTCATCATCGTCGGTGGCGGCCAAGCTGCCCTCGCTACCGCCTATTACTTGCACAAACACGGCATTGATCCGCTCATTCTGGACAATCAGCCCGCTCCCGGCGGCTCCTGGCGCAATGTCTGGCCCTCACTGACGCTCTTTTCCACCCCGGACTTTTCCAACCTTCCGGGCATCCAGATGCCCAATTATGACGGTTTCCCGCCCGCTTCCCACGTGATTGACTACCTCAGCTCCTACGAAAAGCGCTACGAACTGCGCGTTCAGCGCCCGGTCGCCGTCACGCACGTCTCCCATGACGGCACCTTCCACCTCACCAGCGATGCCGGTGACCTCGAATCCCGCCAGCTCATCGCCGCCACCGGCAACCGGCCCTTCGTCCCGCACTACCCCGGCACGACCGCCGCAAAACAGTGGCATTCGGCCAACTACCCAGGTCCCGAGCCATTCGAAAGCTCCCGCGTTGCCGTTGTCGGCGCGGCGAACTCCGGCGCACAAATTGCCTCTGAACTGGTACTTTCCAACATCGACACCACCTGGTTCACCCGCCACGAACCACGCTGGATGCCCAACGACGTCGACGGCCGCGTCCTGTTCAAACGCTACCGCCAGGGCGCCACCGACAGCATCGGCGACATCGTCGTCCTACCGCCCGTCCGCAAAGCCCGCGACTCCGGCGCACTCACCTGGACGCCCATGTTCTCCTCGCTTGACGACGTCCACGCGGACCACCTCATCTGGTGCACCGGTTTCCGCCCAGCGCTCGGCCCTTTCCGCAGCATCGACTCTGACCTCATCGAGTTCGTCGGCTACGGCGACTGGGTTGGCCCCGGTGCCGCCACGATTATGGGCGTTGGCCCCTTCGCTAAGCGCGCGGCCGAGCGGGTGGCTGCCCGTCTGTCAGCATGACCTGCATCAACAGCATGTCCAACCATCGCCCGTTCTTCGTCCCCACCTGCGGCAGTAGCCCAACACGCTGAAAGCCATACTTTTTGTGCAGCGCAATCGACCCCTCGTTACTGCCTTCTATCGCCGCAGCCAAGACGTGCTTTCCCGCCTCGCGAGCAGCATCGATGGTCGCGCTTAACAGTGCGCCTCCAATTCCCCTGCCTTGAAAGTTCGGATGCACGTAGATGGAGTTTTCCACCGTGTACTGAAACCCGTCGAAGTCACGGAAATCGCTAAAGGTGGCATATCCAGCGACTTCGTCGTCAAGCGTGGCGACGAAAACCGGGTAGCCCTTGTCCCAGTGCGCCTCCAGCCATGCGATGCGATTCTCCGCGCTGACGGTGTCATCGTTCCAGATGGCGACGGTGTTGATCACGGCCTCGTTGTAGATCTCCGCGATTGCTGCGGCGTCCTCCCGCGTTGCCTGTCGGATGATCATGGTTTTACTCCCCGCTGTCTGCGCTGTTTCTGTGCTGTTTTCTACAACTCCGCTTTTATGAAAGCGAGATTACCAAGCTTTCAATTTCGAACGGGTGTTTTATTTGTATTTTGGTACGCTACCCCGCGAACAACCCACAAACACCCAGGTAACATGTGCTTTTATAGTCGGCTAACCATCTTCGAAAACTCCCCAATATTTCTTTTCATTTCTCTTTACAAACTAGAAACATGCCCGTATGATAGCAAGTAAGTTCGAAAGAAAACCGACAACCATTGGAGCACCAGGGGGATCCAATGAAGTCCGAACAAGTACCCGAACCATATTGGGCTCACGAAAATCCTGAAGATGAGCTCTCAGCACTCGCGCGGGCTACCAACCGCGCCCAACTTGAGTTGATTGAAGCCTGCTGCCCTGCAGGTGATGATGACGTTGAAAACCATGCCGCTCGCATCAGCATTCGGCTGGGAATCACCCGCAGTGAAGCACTGCGTATCTGTGACATTGGCCTGTTGCTGGAGAAAATGCCACAGTTGGCGGAATACGCCCGGGAAAGCTGCGCATTATCCATGCGGCAACTCGGCATCATTGCACATGGCGTAGTCGGCATCGAGCCTGATCAAATACCCGATGCAGAGAAGAAGATTCTGGCATTGGTTACGCCACGGAAGCGTCGTCAAGCAATGATTGGTCCTCGCACGCTCACCACCAAAATTGGTGATATTGCTGCGGATTTGGATGACCGCGCTCGTGCCGACGGCACAATTCCCACCATCACCGATACGGAATCGGTGACTCTGGTGGAACGTCCCGACAGCTACTCTCAAATCATTCTCACCCTGCGGCCGGACCGCGCCTATTTTGCCATGTGCGCGATTGAAACGGTTTTCCGCGCGAATGAGGAAATGACGCAGGCGGATGCATTTGTGGAACTCATCCACCAGCGCACCAATGCGGAAGTTGTGCTCAATGTTTTCCGCGAGCCCCACAGTGATGACGCCTGGCTGGACGGTGCCGGCTGGCTAGGCGCGCTGGTCACGGAGGAGTGGATGCAAAAGGTGACGCATGTCCGCCTCTCAGCAGACAGCGCCACCAATGGTTACCGCCCAACTCCAGCGCAGGTCGCCCGCGTCCACGGTCGCGATGGAACATGTCGCTTCCCCGGCTGCGAAGTCCCAGCGTACAAGTGCGATATTGACCATATCGCGCCGTACAACCAGGAAGACCCCGAAGCCGGTGGCCCCACCGACACACAGAATCTGCACTGCCTATGCAGGAAGCACCACAACCTGAAAACCCACAAGCTCTGGAATATCACCGCTTATGAGGACGGCTCAGAGGTGTGGTCCTCTGCCGACGGCGTTACCGCGGCGACCGTCCCGGCCGGACCATTAGCCGGGTTCGGCCGACAGACTTTTGACAAACGCGCTACTCAGAAGACGAAAGCACGCCATGACCACTACATGAAGTGGTGGCTGTCATTCGCGGCTGTGCCAGATCTGGTCTTTGATGATGGGGAGGATTAACCCAGCGGACCACCGCAGTTCGGCCATGCGCCAGCACCCTGGGAGGCAAGCACGCGCTCGCCAATCTCAATCTGCTGCTCCTTAGTGGCCTGGTCAGCTGTCGGTGCGTACTGGTCACCGCCGTGGCCACTCCAGGTCTGCTGCGAGAACTGCAGTCCGCCGTAGTAGCCGTTACCGGTATTGGTCTGCCAATTTCCGCCGGACTCACAAGCCGCAACCTGATCCCAGGCACTAACTGATGCAGCGTTAGCGGCCGCGGTCGGGGCAGCAATCATGCCTGCTGCCACAGCGGCGGATGCGATGAACTTACCGGAAAAACGCATAAAAAGAGAACACTCCTAAAGGGTTGACTTTTCTCTTGGGCGACCAACCTACGCGCACCCTCCCCCGTCCTGTCAACCCGTATCCTGGAAAGCATGTCCGTGGCAGATGTCGTCCGCAAGACCGAGAGAAGGATCAACGCGCTGGCCGCCAAGCGTTCCAAAAACGCTGGTTGGGAACCGGAAATCATCGGTTTCACCGGGTACGGAAATGCAGAGCGCGTGCGCGTATTCGGCCGTGTCCTCCTGAAGGATCCGGCCAAAAAACGAGACGAAGAACGAAACAAAAAACGCGGATTTTGGCAGTTCTTTACCGTCGAACTCGCGGACTTTCCCGTCACCATCACTGCCGGCGACCGCACGGTGGAAACCACCACGGATAGCAACGGCTATATCGAGGTACTAATCAGGAATCACGGCCTCGAACCCGGCTGGCACGAAATCACCATCAACGACACTCCTGCAGAGGTCCTCATCCTCTCCCCGGAGACCAAATACGGCATCGTCTCCGATATTGATGACACCGTGTTGGTCACCATGCTGCCGCGCGCCCTCATCGCCGCCTACAACTCCTGGGTCAAGGAGACAGACGAGCGCAAGGCCGTCGCTGGCTTCGGCGAGTTCTATGCGCAACTTCGCCGTCGTTACGCGAGCAAAACGGACGAGGACACGGACGTCCCCGTCATCTACCTTTCCACCGGAGCGTGGAACACCTTCAGCACACTAAAAAAGTTCCTGCACCGCAACAACTTGCCGAAGGGCCCACTGCTTCTCACCGATTGGGGGCCAACGCCCACCGGCCTGTTCCGCTCCGGCAAGGAACACAAGAAGGTGCGGCTGCGGGACCTGTTTATTGACTTCCCCGAGATCAACTGGATCCTCGTCGGCGATGATGGCCAGTACGACCCGCTCATCTACGGCACGGCCGCGGCGGAGCATCCCGACAAGGTCGCGGCAATCGCAATCCGCAACCTCACTCCCAGCGAGCACGTGCTCTCTCACGGCACGGCGGTGCCAATTGAAAAGTTGGAGAACAAGGAGGTCCCGTTCATCGAGGGCGCCGACGGCTATGGACTGCTCAAACAGATTGACCAGCTGCCGCAACCATGATCTATCTCCGTCATGCCCGTATTCACGATGATGCCGAGCTCCCGGCGTACGTCGTAAAGCTCGCGCTGCCCTTCCCCATGACCTTCACCACGCCGATTACCATCCTGACCGGCGAAAACGGCAAGGGAAAGTCGACGGTGCTGGAGGCGTTGGCATCGGCGATGGGGGTCGATACAGACGGCGGCTCGCGATACAAGACGCAAGAGCGCACCTCCCCGGTCCCACTGGCGCTGACCAGGCGCAATCCCCCGGATACGTTTTTCTTTCGCGGCGACGCGCACCTGAACCTCGCGCGCTATTACGAGTCGCTTGGGCAGCTACCAGGTGGCAGAGAAATGGCAGACCTCACCCAAATGAGCCATGGCCAATCCATCATGGCGCTGGCCAAACGCCGCCTCAGCCCCGAATCACTGATCTTCCTCGACGAACCCGAGGCCGGACTGTCGGTCCTACGCCAACTGGAGCTCCTCGGCCGCCTCGGCGCGCTCGCGGAAGCCGGCGCACAGATCATCATGGCGACGCATTCCCCCATCCTGCTCGCCGCACCGGAAGCAACAATCATTTCGCTTGACGACGCTGACACCACCCACTTCGAAGACACCCTCGCGGTACGGGCAACCAGGGATTTCCTAGCCGATCCCGTCGGCATCGCGGACTACATGGTGGAGCGTTTTACTTCGGATTCTTAAGCCCCAGCGCCGCCACGACACCCAGGGCCGACAGTGCCACCGGCAACCACATCGCGTCACTCATGGCGGTGGTGAAGTCGCCACGGTTGCTGCTGAGAGCTGCGGCCATGACGGTAGCAATCAGCGCGCTGCCCAGCACACTGCCAATCTGGCGGATGGTGTTGTACACACCGGAGGCGGCACCGGCGAGGGACGGGTCGATGTTGCGAGTAGCAGCCGTCGACAGCGTGCCCCAAATAAACGCGTTTGCCACACCGAATGCGGCGCCCGGCAGTAGCAGCCACAGCACGGAGAGGTCCTCGTGGATGAGGTAGTGGAACCCGAGCATGCCCACCAGCGAGGACCCAAAACCGATCAGCGCGAACTCGCGGAACTTCAGCCGGTCCAGCATTCGCCCAGTCCATGGCGCCATGACACCGGAAATGAGCGCCTGCGGCACGAGCAGTAGTGAGGCCTGGATGGTCGATAGGTCGCGGGCATTCTGGGCGAAGAGGATGATCGGGAAACCAACCGCGACCACCAGCGCGCCCATCACGGCAATGGCCAGCGAGGAGATGGTGAAGTTGCGATCCTTAAAAAGGGACAGCGGCATCAGCGGTTCGGCCGTCGTCTTGGCCTCCCACGCGGTGAATAGTCCAAGAACCACCACGCCACCGGCAATCAGTGCCCAGATCCAACCGGACCAGCCGGCACTCTCCCCCTCCTGAATGCCGAAGACCAGCAGGAACATACCAATCGCGCTGAGTACAACACCGAGATAATCAATCTTGTTGCGGTGCGTCTCAAAGGTCGGCAGATAGCGGAACGCAAAAACGAGCCCGATCAGCCCAATCGGCACATTAATGAGGAAAATCCAGCGCCAACTCAGCAGCTCAATCAACACGCCACCGGCCAGCGGCCCTGTCAGCGAGGCAATTCCGGCCGCCGCACCCCACAGGCCCATCGCCGCACCGCGATGCGCCGGCGGAAACATCTGCGTAATCAGCGCCATCGTCTGCGGCGTCAGCAGCGCGGCCCCCAGTCCCTGCACCACGCGGGCAATGATCAGCATGCTTAACGACGGCGCCAACCCACACGCCAGCGACGCCAACACGAAGATAACCAGGCCCGCTACATAGGTGTGCTTGACTCCCCAGAGGTCACCGAGCCTGCCAGTAATGAGCAACGGCACGGCATAGGCCAGCAGATAACCACTGGTCACCCACATGACCTGGTTGAGCTCACCGCCCAGTTCATGCTGGATGGTGTTGATACCAACGGTGACAATGGTGGCGTCGACCAGGATCATGAAGAAGCCGAGTAACACGGTCCATAGCGCTGGCCACGCCTTTTTGGGATCAAACTGAGTATTCAAATCTGTAGCCACTCGGAGTTATGTTAGTTGATGGCTCGGGTGTTAGTTGATGGCACAGTAAAATCCAGGCTATGGCTGTTCAGCATATGACCGATGAAACCATCGCCGAGTTCTTCGCCAATCACCTCTCGCGGGTAGATGATGACACGCAGCGCGCTGTCGCTCTCGAGGTGTTGGAATGGGTTCATGAAAAGTACCCGGAACTCGGCGTTCGCATTGCCTGGAATCAGCCGATGTTCACGCTCGATGGCACTTTTATCATCGGTTTTTCCTACGCCAAGAAACACATGTCCATCGCCCCAGAGCGCGACGGCATTGTGAAGTTCTCCGACGAGTTCGATGACCGCGGCCTCTCCTATGGCAAAATGATGGTCCGTTTCCCCTGGCCAAAAGATGGCAAAGCCGAGTCCATGCCGCTGGACCTGCTGGCCAAGATGATTGAGTTCAACATCGAGGACAAGCGCGGGATGACCAAGTTTTGGCGATAGGTCGGGGTCGATTACCAGCCCTGGAAGCTACCAAGCACTTAATGAGCATTCCTTTTCTCAGCGAGATCGCGCAGGAATGTGTCTTTGTCGTCGCAGTAAATCTCAATCGAGGAAACCATCATTGGTCCCTTGTAAAGATCTTCTGCCACGACCTGCGAATCGACTTCTAACCTGACGTTCACTTCACTCAAAACAGGCACCCTGAGATTGCCGTGCTCGTCAATTGCTACGTCCCCTCCTTCACCTGCCGTTACGGAGCTCGCATGACGTAAGTGTGACCACGGAATTTCACAAATAAGCCTTCGCCCATTTCGCAGTACGAGTCCTTGCGGTGTTATTAGATGGGGATGGTCCCGAACAGTTACGTAAAATCCAGATAAAAGAACTACGGCATAAACACTAATTACCAGAAATAAATATCGCCAAAATGCATTAGAAATAGCAAAATGCACTATGCTTATTTCTGCAACGCTCAGCGCCAGTATCATAAAAACAACAGTTCGAAGGTTTCTATGTACAGTGAAGGATCTGACTTCACTGTCGACATTTCTCTGAGGCTTAAAAAAGGTGAAAGCAGCTAGCAGCGAACCAACTTCCGAAACGAGTAACGCTAGTATTTTTCGAGGTACGCCAAATTTCTTTGACGTCTCGGACAGCGAAGCAGCCCATGACCTGCCATTTCTGAGATAGTCTTGCCACATACCTCCAAACAGTAAGAGAAAAGCCGCAACCACCACGGCAAGTGGTAACAGGAATACCCAACCCGGCAAACCAGATACCACATTCATAAGAAGGAAAAGAACTGCTTCAAGAATAATTGCGGTAACCAGAATTGCTCTAAATATAATTTTCATGCCTACATTCCGACTATGAATTGACAGGCTTTCCTCGGAAGAAGATTCCTCACCATGCAAGCTCTCTCTTAATATTTCTTACACATTCTTGAGTTGATTTTTCACGATATAAACAGGTACCAAACAATCGTTAAAATATGGCCGTGAGCCAAATTCATGACTGAACACCGCTATACCAATGTCGCAGATGGGGGCCGACCGCCCTCATGCTCATCTCAAAACTATTCAAGTTTTCTTCTACTTTCAATACAAAATGAGTTTTGAGATTTCTACATTTCTTCTCGCGAGCTGGCTGCAATGCTCGCTGGCCCACGCATCCGACGACTTATGGCCACGCTATTCACCTATCGATGCGCTACAGCGTGTCCACAAGTGAATAGCGCATCGACAAGTGAGAGAGCCTGGCCCACAGCGTGCGCATAAGTGCCGAAAAACCATCGATAAGTCAGGAGAATCCATCGACAAGTCCCCGAAACCTGGCCATAAGTGCCGGACAGGGTTAAAGGAGAGTTAAAGGACAAGCCAACAACCTCAGCTCAGCATCCGACTCTGCTTCAACCCAAGCCCCACCCCAAACCCCAACCCCAGAAACAAAAAATCCTCGGAAGCTTTTACACTTCCGAGGATCTTCGCTGTGGGCGAAGGGGGACTTGAACCCCCACGTCCGTAAAGGACACTGGCACCTGAAGCCAGCGCGTCTGCCATTCCGCCACTCGCCCGTGGGAACGAATAGAACTATAACACCCCGCGCTAATACACCACCAAATCCCCAGGCCATCGCACGTTTTTCACCACTTTTCAGCACTTAGCAATAGCAACTTCCCCCACAACCGTCGTCACTATTTGATAAACCTCAGCAGTTCCTAGCCCTTAACTGAAGGTGTAGGGCTCTATACTGTTGCTTAAGTATCGATAATTTTTGTGCACATTTTTTTCACGTAACCCGCCGCGGGTTGGCGGGAGAAGGCGAATTTCTTTAGTCAGATGGATTTCCTAGGACGCATCCGCAAGCTCGATAGCTCGCTTCAGCGCGGGCTCGATAACAGCTTTGCGCGCGTGTTCGGCGGCAAGGTTGTCCCGAATGAGTTAGAAGAATGCCTGAAGCAGGAAATTGAAGACTTCCTGATGCAGGACGCCAACGGTCAGTACTTGGCACCCAATGATTTCCGCATTGGCATCAGCGCTGCCGACTACAAGAACCTTTCTGCGTCCGAGCCCAACCTGCCGAATCAGTTGGCTGACCGCATGACGCGCTACTGCCGTAACAACGGCTGGGGCTTCACCGGTTCCATTAGCGTCCACCTGCAGGCAGTGGAGTCTCTCCACACCGGCCAGTTGAAGACGGCCAGCACTTTCACCGAGGACACCGTGGGCACCTCGGAGTTCGCCCCATTCGAGGACAGTGCCGATGATGCCAACACTGACGCAGCCCCGTCGCAAAGCGATGATGAACCCCAAGCTGCAGAGACCTCTGCCGCCTACCACCCGCAGCCTGAAGCTGAGCAGTTCCCCACCGCTTCCCGCCCCATCCCCGCGGTCGACCCAGAGGCTGCAACTGAGCTGAGCAGCGCGACCGTGGGCGAAGACCAGTCCCAGGAAAAGACCGTCACCCTGCTGTTGCAGGACGGCTCCTCGCGCGTATTTGAGGTGCGCCATGGTTCGAACATCATCGGCCGCGGCACCGCTTCCGACTTCCGTCTCCCGGATACTGGTGTTTCCCGCCAGCATGCCGAGATCACGTGGGACGGCCAGGACGCTGTGCTCGTCGATTTGCATTCGACCAACGGCACCATTGTCAATGGCGAACCCATTGAGAACTGGCTGCTGGCTGACGGCGACGAAATCTCGCTGGGGCATTCTGTTCTCGAAGTTCAGATCCGCTAGTTAAATCCGCTGATTCAGATCCGCTAAGTAGTGAGGTTCACCAGGTTCACATGCCACTGCCCTAGGTTTGCCGACACATTCCTGGAATAATTACGTCCGTGTGTTCGGTTTGCGGACCCACCAGCTCTACATAAGGAGGTTCCTCGGACGTGGAAGCTATCGTTTTTCTGCTTTCGCGCATCGGCGTGCTGGTCGTCCTGTGGTTTTTCATTTGGATGACGCTTCGCACCCTGCGTACAGAAACAACAGGCTCGGCTCCGCTGCGCCCACTTCGGCAGGCCAGCAGTGCTCCGGCCAAGCGTTTCCAGCGCTCGCAGACTCCACATCAGCTCCTTGTCACCTCCGGGCCGCTGGCGGGTTCGCGCATGAACCTAAACAACCAACGCGACATCACTATTGGCCGTTCAGAGTCGAATGCCTTCGTCCTCAACGATGACTTCGCCTCGGGCCAGCACGCTCGCGTCATCAACCGCGACGGCATCTGGTACCTGGAAGACCTGGACTCCCGCAATGGCACATTCCTCAATGGCCAGCGCGTGGAACAGCCGGAACGCCTGGCTTCGGGTATGGAATTTCGTATTGGCCGTACAACTTTGAGGTTGCAACCATGAGTCTTGCTCTGAATTACACGGCCCGCTCTGACCGCGGCCTCATCCGACAGAACAACGAGGACTCCGCCTATGCGGGTTCGCGTCTGCTCGCGCTTGCCGACGGCATGGGTGGCCACGCCGCCGGAGAAATCGCATCTCAGCTGATGATTGCGGCCGTCTCTCGGCTGGACAATGATCAGCCCGGCCCCGATTTGCTCGAGTCCCTGCGCAGCGCCTGCATGGAGGGCAATAACTCCATCGCGGATGAAATTGAGCAGAACCCCTCTACGCAAGGCATGGGCACTACGCTGACTGCTCTGCTTTTCGACGGCACCCGCCTGGGCATGTGCCATGTCGGTGACTCGCGTGGCTATCTGCTGCGCGACGGGGAGCTCATCCGCATTACCCGGGATGACACCTATGTGCAGTCCCTGGTGGATGAGGGCAATCTCACCGAAGAAGAAGCGGCAATTCACCCTCAGCGCTCACTGATTTTGAAGGCTCTCACCGGTCGCCCGGTGGAGCCTACTTTGTCTTATCGCGATGTTCACGAGGGCGATCGCTACCTGCTGTGCTCGGATGGTCTATCCGATCCAGTGTCCGCGGACACCATCAAGGATGTGCTCTCGGAGGGCACTCCGGACGAGGCCGCTACCAAGCTCATTGACTACGCGTTGAAGTCCGGTGGTCCGGATAACATCACCGTGGTGGTTGCCGATGTTGTCGATTCGTCGGCACGCACGCCTTACGAGCCCGCCCTGGCCGGTGCCCTGCAGAGTGCGGAGGAGGAACTCCCCCGCCCCAATACGTCAGCGGGACGCGCGGCGGCACTCCGCCCGCGGAAGTCGCAGGAAATTGCAGTGACTTCGGCGCCGGAGAAGAAAGCTTCCAAGGGCAAGTGGCTCGTTATTTCTGTGGTGCTGGTGCTGGTGGCCGGGTTGGTCGGCCTTGGTATTTGGGGCTGGCAGAAGAAGGAGTCGATGTACCATCTCGCGGTGGTCGACGGGCAGGTGCAGCTGATGCACGGCGTGCCCGGTAGTTTGCTGGGCTTCGATCTGCAAGAACCACATCAGTTCATCTGTTTGACCGATGACAACAAAGTTCAGCTTCCTCCGGCTGGGACGGCGAAGGAGAAGGTCGACTGCCACATCATGACGCCGGAAGATCTCTCGCCGGCGGCACGCAATTCGCTGGAAGGTCTGCCGGCTGATTCCTACGACGGTGTCAGCGACCAGATTGGACGTTTGGCGGAGTCGGCACTGCCGGTATGTCTGTCCGTTTCCGACGATGACAAGAAGGATGAAAAGCTGGGCTCGAAGCCAGGAGTCAACTGTAGGCAGGTGCGAAAATGAGTGAAACTACCACGAAGCGACAGCTTCGGATGAAGGAAATGCTCCTGCTGCTGCTGTCGGCAGGATTGTTGCTTTTGGCACTAATTTCGCTGGAACTGGCTCAGGGCAACTCTCTGACCGCAGATGTCTTTTACATCATTGGCGGATTCTTTGTGATCTTTGCAGTGGCGCATATCGCGCTGACCTTTGTGGCGCCCAACGCCGATCAGGTGATGCTGCCGGTTGCAGCAACGCTCAATGCCTTGGGGCTGGTGATGATTCACCGCCTCGACCTGGCCAACGACACCTCGTTAGTGCGCAATCAGATCATGTGGACCGTACTCAGTGTCGCACTGTTTATCGGCGTGATTGTCCTGCTGCGCAACCACCACTCGCTGTCGCAGTACTCGTATCTGCTGGGTCTCGGCGGCTTGATTCTGTTGGCGCTACCGCTGGTGTGGCCGTCGTCGATTAATGCTGATGCCCGCATCTGGATTTCCATCGGCCCGTTCTCCATGCAGCCGGGTGAGTTTGCCAAGGTCATGCTGCTGATCTTCTTTGCTCAGCTGCTGGTGAATAAGCGCTCGCTGTTCAATGTGGCGGGCAAGCGTTTCCTGGGCATTGATTTCCCGCGTGTTCGCGACCTGGGTCCGATTCTGCTGATCTGGGGCATCGCTACCGTCATCATGGCTCTGCAGAATGACTTTGGACCGGCGCTGGTGCTCTTCGGCACTGTGCTGGCAATGCTCTACGCTGCCACCGGTCGTGGTTCCTGGCTGATCATCGGCATGGTGCTGGTGACCGTCGGCGTTATCGGTGTCTACATGGTTTCGGACAAGATTCAGGCGCGAGTCACGCATTTCCTGGATCCGTTGGGCTCCTACGACGAGGGCGGCTATCAGCTCTCCCAGGGTCTGTTCGGCATGAGCTGGGGTGGCATCGGTGGTACCGGTCTGGGCCAGGGCTACCCACAGAACATTCCGGTGGCACACTCTGACTTCATCCTCTCGGCCTTTGGTGAGGAGCTCGGTTTTACCGGCCTGAGTGCCATCATCCTGCTGTTCGCGATTCTGATTTCCCGCGGTATTTCGGCGAGCTTGGCGGTACGTGATTCCTTTGGCAAGCTGCTGGCGGCCGGTGTCGCATTCTCGATGGCCATTCAGCTGTTCGTGGTTGCAGCCGGTGTTTCCAAGCTGATGCCGCTGACCGGTCTGACTACTCCGTTCATGTCAGCCGGTGGTTCCTCACTGCTGGCCAGCTACATCATGTTGGCCATCGTGTTGCGCGTCTCTGACGAGGCCAACCGCCCCTGGGGTATTCCAAGCAACCCTTCGGGCCTCAACGACAATGCCACCGCATCTCAGGAGGTGAACCAGTAGATGAATAAAACCATTCGCCAAATCTTTGTTGTCGTTCTCGGACTCTTCGTTCTTCTACTGGCGAACCTGACCTACATCCAGGGCTTCCAGCAGGATAAGTACGCCCACAATCCGCTGAATAGCCGCCAGTTCCTGGAGGAAAAGTCCAAACCTCGCGGCCAAATCACCACTGACGGCGACATTCTGGCCCACTCGGTCAAGGGCGAGAGCGGCTTCTATGACCGCAGCTACGACACCGACCCGGAGGCATATGCCGCGGTGGTCGGATACCTGTCGGACATCTACGGCTCCGCCGGTATCGAACGCTCTCAGAACGAGATCTTGAACGGCAGCGACCCTTCGCTGTTTACCTCCCGCGCCCTCGACATGGTCACGGGCAAGGAACCTTCTGGGGCCTCCACGGAGCTGACGCTGTTGCCGAACGCTCAGCGGACTGCGTACCAACAACTCGCTGAACGCGGCTACGTCGGCTCCGCCGTCGCCATTCGCCCATCGACGGGTGAAATTCTCGCGATGGCCTCCACACCGTCGTTCAACCCGAATGACATCGCTGCCGGCGACGAGAGTACCTGGCAGTCCCTCAATAACAATGAGGGCGCACCGCTGCTCAACCACGCCACTCAGCGTCCGCTGCCGCCGGGTTCCACTTTCAAGGTGTTGACCACGGTCACGGCACTGGAGCAAGGCGCTTCCCCGGACACCTCAGTCACTGGCGCACCGCAGATTACGCTGCCGGATACCACCACTACGTTGGAGAACTACGGTGGCTCGACCTGTGGTGGGGCTACTACAACTCTCCGCCAGGCTTTCGCGCAGTCCTGTAATACGGCATTCGCTGAGCTCGGTATGCAGTACGGGGCCGATGCGCTCAAGGACGTCGCTAAGCGATTCGGCATCGGTGAGACCCACGATGACGCGGGCCTGCCGATTCAGCCCTCCGCTGTCGGTGATATTCCGGATCAGTCCTCGCTGGGTCAGACCTCCATTGGTCAGCGCGACGTGTCCTTCACGCCGCTGGACAACGCCATCATCGCCGCCACGATTGCCAACGGCGGCGTGCGCATGGAACCCCAGATCATCAAATCGGTGCGCGGTGCCGACCTCTCCGAAATCAAGTCCTTTAAGCCGATTGAAGCCGGCGAGGCGATTTCGCCGGAGGTCGCGGAGACCGTAACTGAGCTGATGCGCGGCTCCGAGTCGCACTCGGGCGGTAACGGTTCGCGTATTGCCTCCAAGACCGGTACCGCGGAACACGGTGCTGTCCGCGGCGAGTACGCACCGCACGTCTGGTACATCGCCTTCGCGCCGGACTCCGATGTCGCCGTGGCTGTCGTCGTGGAAAACGGTGGCGGCCAGGGCCAGGGCGCTACCGGCGCCTCCGTTGCTGCCCCGATTGGCCGTGCACTCATTAACGCGGTCGAACAGGCGGGTCGATAAGCATGGATGCCCACCAAGTTCAAGACATCGTTGGCGACCGATATCACGTCCGCCGTCTGCTCGGCCGTGGCGGCATGTCCACCGTCTGGCTTGCCGACGACGCCACCAGCGGCGAACTGGTTGCAATCAAACTTCTGAACCAGGAATACTCGGACAACTACGAGTTCCGGCAGCGCTTCCAGAACGAAGCCGCCGCTGCGCGCAGCGTCAACAGCCCAAACGTGGTGAAGATTGTCACCTACGAGGAAGGCGACATCGGCAGCCACGGCGCGTGTTACATCGTCATGGAGTACATCCGTGGCGAATCTCTGTCGCAGGTGCTGCAGCGACGTCGCACCCTGCCAGAGCACCTGATGCTCGACGTTCTGGAGCAGACTGCACACGGCCTGTCGGCAATTCACGCTGCGAACCTTGTCCACCGCGACATTAAGCCAGGCAACCTCCTGGTGACGCCGGAGGGCACCGTGAAAATTACCGACTTTGGCATTGCCAAAGCCGCTGAAGCGGTGCCTCTGACACGTACCGGCATGGTCGTCGGCACCGCGCAGTATGTCTCACCGGAGCAGGCGCAGGGCAAACAGGTGAGTCCGGCGACAGACATCTACTCGCTTGGCTGTGTCGCCTACGAAATGGTGGCCGGCGCCCGGCCCTTCCAGGGCGACTCCACCGTCGCGGTTGCCGTGGCACACATCAACGAGGCACCACCTGCGTTGGCGCCGACGGTCAATCCGCATATCCGCGAACTTATCGGCATTATGCTGCGCAAGGATCCGCAGCGTCGCTATGCCGATGGCCGTGAGCTGGCACAGGCTGTTTTGCGAGTGCGCGCGGGGCACCGCCCACCGCAGCCGCGTGGTGTGACCCCAACGGTGCACCGTCAATCCAACGCTGCCAACCCGGCGACCACCGAACTCGGTGCCATGACGCGACCGCCCATGCCGGTGTCGCAGCCACCGCAGCAGCCACAGCAGCAACCGCAGCGGCCACCGCAGCAACCCGCCCGACAGCGTAAGCCGGCAAAGAAGCGCAGTGGCTGCGGTTGTGGCTGCGGCAGCATTGTGCTGTTGGTGCTGCTAGTGTTGCTGGCCGGTGCTATCGCGGTCGTCTATTCGCTGTCGACTACCGGTTCACTGCCAACCATTCCGAACTTGGAGCAGTACATTCCGAACCAGTCACAGCAGCAAACCACAGAGGAAAACACCGACCCCAACGACGGTTCTGGTTACGGTTGGTCGGGTGACAATTCCGGTAACTGGGGAAATAACGACGGCGGCAACTCTGGGGAAAACTACGGCGGCAACAATGACGGTGCTTCTGACAGCTCCACTGAGCAGGACACCAGCGAGACCGCCCCGGATACGTCCGAACCGACTCAGGATTCGGGCAACGACAATGGCAACGACAGTGGCGACGACTCCAGTGGCGGTGGTCTGCCCGGTATTCAGTTGCCCCTGGGAAATGACTCCGGTAATACCTTGGGGACTCCAGATGCACAGTAATATTCAGGTACAAGATGTTTTGGTGGAAATCCTTCCGAAGGGACTGACGAACAATGTCTGGCAATGACGATCTCCTCTCCGGCCGTTATCGGCTCGGCGAGCTCATTGGCGTTGGCGGCATGTCCGATGTCTACCGCGCTGAAGATACTGTTCTCGGTCGCTCTGTCGCGGTCAAGATGATGAGGGCCGACCTTGCCAGGGATGAGAACTTCCTCGCAAGGTTCCGTCGTGAAGCGAAAAATTCAGCGCTGCTGAATCACCCGTCGATCGTGTCGGTGTACGACACCGGCGAGACGGATAGCCCGATGGGGCGCGTGCCTTTCATTGTCATGGAGCTGATTCAGGGCGAGACCCTGCGTGATCTTGTTCGTCGTGAGGGGCGGCTCGACCCGAAGAAGGCCGCATCGATCATGGCATCGGTGTGTGATGCGCTGACGGCATCCCACCATGCGGGCATTATTCACCGTGACATCAAGCCAGCGAACATCATGCTGACCAACACCGGCAAGGTGAAGGTGATGGACTTCGGCATCGCTCGCGCGCTCGGTGATTCCACCACGATGACGCAGACTGCGGCGGTGCTGGGTACCGCGCAATACCTCTCGCCGGAGCAGGCGCGCGGTAAGACCGCCGATGCCCGTTCCGATATTTACGCTGTCGGCTGCGTACTTTTCGAGGCCGTCACGGGCGCCCCGCCATTCACCGGTGAAACCCCTCTTTCTGTCGCTTACCAGCACGTTCAGGACCAGCCGCCGCGACCTTCGGGGAAGCTCAACACCGACCCGAACACGGCTCAGGCCCTCGACGCGGTGTTGTTGACCGCGATGGCCAAGGACCCGATGGAGCGCTACGACTCCGCAGAGGACTTCGCCCAGGATTTGCGTCGTCTTGCACGCGGCGAGGATCCGTTGGCGCTGGCGCACCACGGCGCGCATGACGACGACGCGAAGACCACCGAATTCCTTCCGGCAGCTCCATCGGATGCTGAGACCCGGGTGACCCCTGCACAGCAGGCAACTCCGGCCGCTGTCCCTGCTCCGGCTCCGGCTCCGGAACCGAAAGAAGCAGCTGCCCAGCCGGAAGCCCCTGCTCAGATCGCTAACACTGACGAGCCTGAGAAAAAGAAGGGTGGCGCAGGAAAGACTGTCGCACTGGCGGCTGCTGCGCTGGTCGCTCTCGGCGGTGTCGGCTACGGTGCCTACCAGCTTTTCAACTCGTCCACCGAGGTCGAGACCGTTGCCATTCCGCAGGTCGAGGGTCTTAATGTCAATGAGGCAACGCAGGTTCTCGAGCAGGCTGGTTTCGTGGTCAACCGCGTCGACGAGCCGAACCCAGATGTGCCCCGAGACACGGTGATTGCCACCGAACCGGGTGTCGGATCGGGGTTGCCGCAGGGATCTCGCATCAAGCTGCGCGTATCTTCGGGCCCGGAGTTGACCAATGTGCCGGATGTACGCGACAAACAGGCCGAGGAAGCTCGCCGCCTGCTCGAGGAGGCGGGGCTTGTCGTCAATCCAAAGCTGCAAGAGGAACCGAGTGAGGACGTTCCGCGCGGCAATGTCATCGAGCAGTCTCCAGCTGCCGGTTCTCAGGTGTCGAAGGGAACCCGCGTAACTTTGACTGTCTCCTCCGGTATCGAGACCAAGACTGTTCCGGATGTCACTGGTCAGAGGTTGGATTCCGCCCGCACGACCCTCGAGTCCGCTGGTTTCGTTGTCGAGGTGGTGGAGGTTGACTCCACTGAGGAACAGGGAACCGTTGTTGAGGTTCCCCAGAAGGGCACGGAGCTCACCGTCGGAACGACTGTCGAGCTGCACGTTTCGCGCGGCAACCAAATTAAGATGCCACGAGTTGAGGGCCAGACTCTCAGCGATGCGGAGAAGGCACTCACCGATGCCGGCTTCGAGGGAACTATCCGCACCGAGGAAGTCACCACGCTGGACCTGTCCAAGGTCGACCACGTGGAGAAAGCCAACCCGTCGGCCGGATCCAAGCTCAACAAGGACGGCGAGGTCACCCTACGCGTCTACCGGCTGGGGGTCGCCCCGGAGAGCTCTTCAGAGGAACGGCCTGCTCCTGAACCTCCCATAAGGCTGCCGGATCTGCTGCCTAACTAGCGGCTAGTGTGCCAGCACGTCTGAGAAGGCGCGCTGGTACACGGCCTGCTGCTCTTCCAACTCCGCCAGGAGTTCCTCGGTGTACTCGCCGCCGGCCAGTCGCAGCCAGTTGACCAGCATGCGGTGCCCGTACTGGGTGAGTACCGACTCCGGGTGGTACTGCACGCCGTGAATCGGCAGGTCGCGGTGGCGCATCGCCATCAGCATGCCCGAATCGGTGAATGCCGTGGCAATGAGTTCCTCCGGCAACGTCTTCGGATCCACCGTCAACGAGTGGTAGCGCGTGGCAATAAAAGGACTGGGCACATCGGCCAGAACACCCGTGCCGTCATGAGTGACCGGGGAGGTCTTGCCGTGCAACAACTCGTCGGCACGCACAACCTGCGCACCAAAAACCTCACCAATCGCCTGGTGACCCAAGCACACACCCAACACCGGTGTCGGCTCGTCCTGCCTGCTCACCGCGCGAATAATGTCCTCTGTCCACCCCGCATTAGACGGCTCACCGGGACCGGGCGACAGTAGGATTGCATCAAATTGCTTTACGACGTCGTCAACATCGCGGAGACGCGCATCATCATTGCGCCAGACAGTAACCGTTTCGCCGAGCTGGCCTATGTACTGGACCAGATTGAATACGAAGCTGTCATAGTTATCGACGACGAGAATCTGCATAACTGGGAATTCTACTGCCTGCGAACTTCACTGGTAAGTTCGGATGCAAAGTTTACAATTATGCATATACCGCGGGAGTGTAGATACCGCGCTGATCGCAACCTGCTGACCACAACCTAAGGAGTTTAAAGCGCTATGCCTAAGGCAAAGATTGAAAGCACTAATTCACCACAATCCGGTGGCTCCTCTGTCAGCCGTACCCCGGTCAAGATCAATAGCACTCAGACGCCGGTGTGGTACAAGGTGCTGATGTTCGGGTTCATGCTGATTGGTTTGGGCTGGCTGCTGGTCAACTACATCGCGGGTCCGCATATTCCGTTCATGGTGACTTTGAACGCATGGAACTACGTCATCGGCTTTGGTCTTTTCATTGTTGGTCTGCTGATGACTATGGGTTGGCGTTAGTCAGCTCTAATACACCGCACTCCTCAGGCGCATCCATCATTGGATGCGCCTTTTTTTCATACCTAAAAACCGGGTTAAACGACAAAATGTGTGTCTGGCTCGGCGTGTCGCGCGGGGGTTAGATTTGGCCTTTCTGGATGCCGATTGA
>NZ_JASPJP010000007.1:0-144379 GCF_030232615.1 Corynebacterium sp. MSK035 | reverse complement strand
TGCTTATATCCGCCCGATTTACCCAGCCTAATCAGCAGTAATGCTGAAAGTCAGACACACTTTTTGCTACTTAACCCTAAACCCTCATTCGAGCCGTTATCACCTGAAGAAGAAAAGGCGACCTACACCACCTGTGTAGGTCGCCGCTGGGTCAAGACCGGTCAGACCCGGCCACTACCCCACTACTCTGCTACTCCACTACTGCTACAAGCTCTGCACCGAGCTCCTTGGCTTCCTCCGGGGACAGTTCCACCACCAGGCGCCCACCACCATCTGCGGGGACGCGCATTACAATCTTCTTGCCCTCTTTAACTGCCTCCAGCGGACCATCACCGGTACGCGGCTTCATTGCTGCCATGTGAACTCCTTCGTTCTAAGACAATGTCGATGCAGGAGACGACCAGCCACCCCAGCTCGGCTGTGGTAGCCAGGAGATTGACAATCCCGGTTCAAGACCTCGGTCTACGACCCCGGCTCAAGATCCCGGTTTAGAATCCCTGTCGGCATTTTCGACTACTTCTCTTCATCATAGTCCTTTGTTTCACGCAGCGGCATGGGTGAAGCGCCTCAAACTACGCCCCTTACACCAGCCCACGCACCGGATGCAGTGGTGCAAAATCACCGGAAATAGCCAGAGTCATACGGCAAACATCAAGAGTTTCGGACACCTGATGCGAACGGAACACCGCCACGCCGGCAGCTGCCGCATGGGCGGTCGCAGCCAAGGTGCCGGGCACACGCTGCTCGACCGGGCGGTCCAAAGTCTCACCGACGAAGTCCTTATTCGACAGCGCCATGAGCACCGGCCAGCCTGTAGCCACGAGCTCATTGCAGCGCCGCAGAAGCTCGAGGCCGTGGTAGGTGTTCTTGCCAAAGTCGTGGGTGGGATCGATGAGGATGCGGTCCTCCGGCACGCCAGCGTCCACTGCCCTCTGGGCGAGCTTGCCGGTTTCTGAGATGACATCGTCCACGACGTCGTCGTAACGCACGCGAACCGGATTGGTGCGTGGCAGTGCTCCACCGGTGTGCGAGCAGACGTAACCCATCCCGTGGGCGCCAGCGACTTCCAGCAGCTCCGGGTCATGGCCTGCCCAAGTGTCGTTGATGAGGTTGGCGCCAGCTTTGATGGCGGCTTCCCCGACTTCGGCGCGCCAGGTGTCGACGCTTATGTGCAGGTCAGGATAGCGTTCGCGGACCTTCGCGATGGTCGGCACCACGCGCTCAATTTCCTCAGCAACAGTTACTTCCGCACCGATACCGGCCTTGACGCCGCCGATGTCAACAATGCCCGCGCCTGCCGCAACAACTTCGTCGACGCGAGCGAGCGCGGCCTCCTCCGCAGCCGTTGCGCCACGGTCATAGAAGGAATCCGGGGTGCGATTGACGATGGCCATCACCGTCGGCACCGCGGAGCCCTGATAAAAACTCTGCACAGCGTCTTACCTCTCGCTGAAGCGACGGACTCGGCGGAGCTTTTCGAGAACGTCAGAGGTTGGCTCACACTCTTCCATCAATTTTTCGTGCGCGGCCTCGATGTACTCGACTGCTTCTTCAATGGAGTCGGTGACCAGAAAAAGGTTCATATCTGTCGGAGAAATCAGCTCCATGGCCACCAGTTTCTCACGCATCCAATCAACCAGCCCCGACCAGAACTCAGTGCCGAGCAGCACGATTGGGTGATTTTCCACCTTCTCGGTCTGCACCATCACCAGTGACTCAAAAAGTTCATCGAGCGTGCCGAAACCACCCGGCAGGCAAATAAACGCCTGCGAATACTTCAGGAACATGGTCTTCCGCACGAAGAAGTAGCGGAAGTTCATGCCCAGGTCGACCCAGTCATTCAAGTGCTGCTCGTGCGGCAGCTCAATGCCCAACCCAATGGACAGGCCGTCGGCGTCGTAGCAGCCGCGGTTGGCGGCTTCCATGATGCCCGGGCCGCCACCAGTGATGGTCGCGTAACCCGCCTCCGCCAGCGCCTTGCCCAGGTCGAAGCCCCACTGGTAGTAAGGGCTGTCCTCTGGCAGACGTGCCGAACCATATACCGTCACCGCCGGCGGGATTTCCGCCAACGCACCAAAGCCGTCAACGAACTCCGACTGAATGCGCAGCACACGCCAGGTATCGTTGTGCAGCCAGTCCGTGTTCGGATTGTGTGACAACAGCCTGCGGTCGGTCGTAGACGCCTGCGGTTCGCCCGCCTGTCGGATCGCGATTGGGCCGCGGAGTGCACGGCGCTTAGCTGGGGACGGAGTACGTACAGGTTTCATAACCTCACAATGTATGCCAGCAATGACATACGCGCACCCGCTCGGCGAGGGCGGGGTGTGATTCTAGGCTCACTCAGCCACCGGCGCGGTGGTCAAGTACCGCCGCAAATCCTCCCACAGTGCCGCTATGCACTCGACCGGAATCTGCTCATCCTTCTTGTGGCAGTACGCCGGGTCACCCGGGCCAAAGTTCACCGCGGGAATGCCGAGCGCCGAAAAACGCGCCACATCGGTCCACCCAAACTTGGGCTTTACGACGTCGCCTGCGACCGCAACCAACTCCTTCGCAGCAGCCGCATGCAGTCCAGGCAGCGCCCCAGGGCTCACATCCTCGACATCGACGGTGAGGTCCTCGGCCGCGAACTCGTCGAGCCCCAGCACCTCGCGGAAGTGTGCCATAGCCTCATCGGCGCTGCGGTTGGGCGCGAATCGGAAGTTGACTCGCAGCACCGCCTCGTCGGGAAGCGTATTGGTAGCAACCCCGGCCTCCAGCCAGACGACGTTGAGCCCTTCGCGGTAGGCCAAGCCGTCAATGTCCACAGTCTGCGGTTCATAGGCGGCAATGCGTGACAGCACCGGCGCTAACTTGTGCACGGCATTGTCGCCGAGCCACGCCCGAGCCGAGTGCGCACGTGTGCCGTGAGCGGTCAAACGCAGGCGAATAGAGCCCTGACAACCGGCTTCGATGACATTGCCGCTGGGCTCGCCCAGCAGAGCGACATCGCCAGTCAGAAGCTCCGGATGCGACTCACTCAAGTGCCGCACCCCGTTGAACTCCGCGGCGATTTCTTCGCATTCGTACATGATGAGCGTCAGGTCGCGCTGCAGCTCCTGGCTTGCCGCTAGCGTCGCAAAAGCATGCAGATAGACCGCGTCCCCGCTTTTCATATCCACAGTTCCGCAGCCAAAGAGCGTGTCTCTTCCCTGCGCGTCTACCCCACGCGTCGAAGGCACATTGTCCGCAGTCGGCACCGTATCCAGGTGCCCGGCCAGAATCACACGCTGCGGCAATCCACGATGAGTCCGTGCAATCACGTTGTTATCGATGCGCAGGACCTCAATCGACTTATCTGCCTGCGCTACCTCACGCAATGCCACCTCGACGGCATCCGCAATCGCGGTCTCATTGTGGGACACCGATTCGATGTCGACCAGTGCCGCCGTGAGGTCTACAGGATCTTGGAGCAGATTTAACTTCGATTTCACATCAATTAAGCGTACAAACCGTTGTGCGCCAGCGAAACCAGAATTTTATGATGAATATGCGCCGCACGACCATTGATCGCATCCCCATTGGCAGGCGCGCCACCGCCGAGGAACAGCGCCAGCTCATGCGGTTCGGCGGAGGTCACACCAATTCTCCCCTCCGCCGGACGCTTAAGCCCATCAGCCACCTCAAAGACCAGGGTTTTCGCTCCTTCCGGGAGAGTTTGAGCAATGATTTCCTCCGGAGTTTCGCTTGCCGACGACCCCAGCGCCCGCTCCTCCCCCGCATTATCGGTCACCTCTCCGTTGCCGCTTTCTTCCTCGACAACGCCCGCGCCGGGTCCATAGACCACAGCCACACGGGAGCCATAGACCGCAATCACCGGACGCAGCTCATTCGTGCTGACGATCACCGTAGAACCGGCCAACGGCTTGCAGACGGCCGCGACAATCTTGGCCGTTGCATGTGGCAGCTGCACTGGAGTGGGATCGATGTCTCGTCGATAAGCAGGACGAAGCGTTTCGGCGACATCGCCCAGCTCATCGCGCTCCCACATCGGCAGAGCGTCGATGCGTGCCTGCTGATCGCGGTTCTTGCGCTCCAGCAGAAGACGGGCGATCATGCCACCACCGAGCCCCACTGCGATGGCAACTGCGATAACCAGCACAAGACGGTTCGGCGCGATGAGCGCAACCACTGCGGCAATCACCACGCCGACTGCCCCAATTGGCATTGCTCGCGGTGGCAAAACGAAACCAAAGAAGCTGGCTACGGCAAGAATCCAAGCACTCAGCAGTGCGAATCCGACATAGAAGACCACCGGCACGGCCAGGACGAAGCCGAGTCCGAGCACACTAACAGCAATGATGAGGCTAACTAAGAACCACTGCTTCATTTTCTGTGTGCTTTCAAGGCCAGCTAGGGGCATAGTTCATCCTTCCGCGAAGATTCCTCTAAGGGATACTAATATTAAGAATCATGATTACATCTGGTGCTGTCGCTACGGGAATCGCCAATATCGCAATGGACGGTACAGTTCTCGATACTTGGTTTCCCGCACCTCAGTTAAGCGATGAGGTCGTAGAATCGAGCACTCACCGGCTCGGCGCCGCTGATCTGACCCCACAGTTGCTTCGTCAGGTGATTTTGGACGAGGATCGCCGCGTGGAGCAGGTGGCAGTGCGCACGTCCATTGAGGATTTGTCCAAGCCTGCTGTCGACCCGCACGATGCCTACCTGCGCCTGCATTTGCTCTCCCACCGCCTGGTCAAGCCGCACCAGCTAAACACCAAGGGGCTCTACGAGCTACTCCATGTGGTGGCGTGGACCAACAAGGGGCCATGTCTGCCGGACAACTTCGAGCAACTGCGCACCCACTTGCGCGTCCGCGGTCTGATTCACGTCTACGCCATCGACCGCATGCCGCGCATGGTCGATTATGTGCTGCCCGCCGGTGTGCGCATTGCAGAGGCCGAGCGCGTGCGGTTGGGCGCTTACTTGGCACCGGGTACGTCCGTACTGCGCGAGGGATTTGTCTCGCTGAACTCGGGCACTCTGGGCCCATGCAAGATTGAGGGACGTCTATCCTCCGGTGTCGTCATTGGCGCGCACACGAAGGTGGGACTGTCGGCCTCCATCATTGCCGCTCATGACGATTCCGGTCAGCGTAAGCCGCTCACGGTTGGCGAGCGCTGCCACATCGATATCGCGGCCGGCACCGTCGGCGTCAGCCTCGGTAATGACTGCATTATTGACCGAAGCATCCTCATTGCCCCCGATACGCCCATCGATGTCCCCGCGGAGAACCGCCGTATTCAGGCATGGGAAATTTCGGGCCGCGACAACATGCACTTCTACCATCACCCGGACCACTCGGCGGTGTGCGTCCGCCGCACGGAACGCCCGGGCAATGACGAAGGTGCCGCTGCTTTCGCTCAGCTTGCCGACGTGCCGGATGAGCTGGCCGGATAACCTACTTTCGGTGCTCGTGAAGGCACATTAGTTGACCCCAAAACGGTGAATGGGGGTAAACCCGTAATACGGTTATTGCCCCTGTTATCAGCGAGGTAATGTTTGCGGCATGACCGAATCGCAAATTACCTCCACCTCCGGCGAGACAGCTCAGCTGGGCAAGGGGCTGCAGGTTCGACACCTGACCATGATGGGTCTTGGCTCCGCAATCGGTGCCGGTCTTTTCCTTGGTACGGGCGTCGGCATTAAGGCAGCTGGCCCGGGTGTTCTAGTTTCCTATGTCATCGCTGGCTTCATTGTCGTCCTCGTCATGCAGATGCTCGGCGAGATGGCCGCTGCCCGCCCGACACCGGGTAGCTTCTCCACCTATGCCGAGATGGCCTTTGGTTCCTCGGCTGGCTTTGTCCTCGGCTGGCTCTACTGGTTCATGCTCATCATGGTGCTCGGTGCTGAGATCACCGGCGCCGGTGCCATCATGGGTGCGTGGTTCGGTATTCCGGGCTGGATTCCAGGCCTGATCTGTGTTGTCTTCTTCGCTGTAGTGAATTTGGCGAATGTGCGCGGTTTCGGCGAGTTCGAGTTCTGGTTCGCGTTCATCAAGGTCGCGGTGATTATCGCGTTCCTGGTCATTGGCGTTCTTCTTTTCTTCGGTCTGCTGCCAGGCACCAGCTTCGTCGGTACGACGCATATTGCCGAGTCCGGATTCCTCCCGAATGGCGTGTCCGGCATTGCCGCTGGTCTGTTGGCCGTGGCCTTCGCCTTCGGCGGTATCGAGATTGTCACAATTGCCGCTGCTGAGGCTGAAGATCCGCAGCGCTCCATCGCTGCTGCTGTCCGCTCGGTAATCTTCCGCATCTCTGTGTTCTACCTGGGCTGCGTGACCGTCATCATCCTGCTGTTGCCGTACTCCCAGATTGACGGCGCTGACTCCGCAGCTGAGTCGCCGTTCACCCAGGTTCTGAAGCAGGCGAACATTCCGGGTGCCGTTGGCTTCATGGAGGCCATTATCGTTCTGGCGCTGCTGTCCGCGTTCAACGCTCAGATTTACGCAACCTCTCGCCTGGTCTACTCGATGTCCACCCGCGGTGAGGCACCGCGCTTCTTCGCCCACACCAATGAGGGCGCAGTTCCGAACCGTGCGGTCATCATGTCGATGGTCTTCGCCTTCGTCTCCGTTGGCCTGCAGGTTGTCTTCGACGGCTCGAGTGTCCTGGTCTTCCTGCTGAACGCTGTCGGCGGCTGCTTGCTGGTGATCTGGCTGGTTATCGCCCTGTCCGAGATTAAGCTGCGCCCGCAGATGGAGGCCAACAACGAGCTTTCCGTTCGCATGTGGGCCTACCCGGCACTGTCCTGGGTAGCGGTCATCCTGATCCTGGGCCTCGCTGTTGGCATGCTCACCGATCCTGGTGCTCGCCAGCAGGTTATCGCCGTTGTGTGTGTCACTGCGTTCCTCGCGGTGCTCGCTGCACTGACTAAGAAGAGCCGCACCGCGGCCCGCGAGGCTCTCGAGTCCAGCGATAGCAACTAGCCGTTAGCAACTGACTGCAGGGCCTAACCACCCTGCTACCCCTATCCGAACATTTCCTTGCTACACATTTGCGGAACACTTTTCATAGATAGGGATATGCCGGTAGCCTGTTTTCCATGAAATTTGGAGCACAAGCTACCGGCATTGCCACTTTTAACAACGATACTGTTCTCGACGTCTGGTTCCCCGCCCCCAAGCTCATCGAGGAGGGCACAGCAACCTCCACCACGACCGGAACCATCGACGCCGACGCACTGCCCGAAGATTTCACCTACCTCGCAGATCTGGCCGTAGCCGATGCGGACCGCGGCACCACCCGCCGTCTGGTCACAGCTACCATCGCTTCACTCGATGACGCACCAGTCGACACCATCGATGCCTACCTGCGCCTCCATCTGCTGTCCCACCGCCTGGCCACCCCCAACAGCATCAACCTGGACGGCATCTTCGGCAAGCTCAACAATGTGGTGTGGACGAATTTTGGCCCCTGTGCTGTCGAAGGCTTCGAGGTAACCCGAGCCAAGCTGTCACGCCGCGGGCCTGTCACCGTCTACTCCATCGATAAATTCCCCCGCATGGTCGACTACGTCACTCCCACCGGAGTTCGCATCGGTGACGCTGACCGCGTGCGCCTTGGAGCCCATCTCGCAGAGGGCACCACAGTCATGCACGAGGGCTTCGTCAACTTCAACGCAGGCACGCTTGGACACTCCATGGTGGAAGGCCGTATCTCTCAGGGGGTCGTCGTCGACGACGGCTCCGATATCGGCGGTGGTGCGTCCATCATGGGCACACTATCCGGTGGAGGTAAGGAAGTTGTGTCCGTCGGCAAGCGATGCCTACTCGGTGCGAACGCTGGACTCGGAATCTCGCTCGGCGATGACTGCGTACTCGAAGCCGGGCTCTACATCACTGCCGGCACCAAGTGCCACGTTGCCCTGGACGGCGTGAAGAAGACGCTCAAGGCCCGCGAGCTCTCGGGCGGATCGAATATGCTCTTCCGCCGCAACTCGCTCTCTGGTGCAGTCGAGGTTGTGCCGTGGGCTGCCGAAAAGGTGAAGCTCAGCGCG
Source organism: Corynebacterium sp. MSK035 (assembly GCF_030232615.1). Taxonomy (NCBI): domain Bacteria; kingdom Bacillati; phylum Actinomycetota; class Actinomycetes; order Mycobacteriales; family Corynebacteriaceae; genus Corynebacterium; species Corynebacterium sp. MSK035. The sequence goes on along the minus strand of NZ_JASPJP010000007.1, from coordinate 136,336 downwards.
GAGCTGCACGCTAACTAAGGGTGCTCGGCGCGTCTGCCGGGGCCGCGATATTCCGCGCGCTCCGGTAGGTACGTCGCTCACCAGTGACGGGGTCGACAAAGGCCAGCGCGGTTGCCGTCAATCGCAGCTGCGGCGTGTACTTTGGCGCGCTGCCCGCGCTTGCCGACGGCCCCTGCGCCCCCGCTTTCCGGCCATAGGTGTCCTCACCGAGAATGGGATAGCCTAGCCAGTCCATCGTCGCCCGCAGCTGATGCGTGCGGCCCGTATGGGGCTGTAGCCGCCAGCGCCCCACCTGCATGCGACTCCCGCAATGCCCACAACCACAGCCGACTGCGTGCAGCGGAATGCTGGTGCTGGTCGCACCACCGCCATGGCTGTTCGCCAGCACATCGCCGATGTCCGCGGCTACTCGGCCGAGGAAGGTCACGGTTGTGCGTGCGAGCTTGAACTTGGGATTCTTCGCGGCAGCGCGAGCGAAATCGTCGGTCTCCACGACTTTTACTCCGCGCCCCGCCGGGTTGGGATCGAGCAGAAGCGTGACATCCCTGGTTTCCCCCACATGCCAATCATCGGGCATCACGGTGAGGCATTCGTATTCTTTGGTGATTTCCTGGTTTTGGAAAAGCTGCTGGTAGCGCGCACGGGTAGCCGGATTCCGGGAAAGCAACAGCAGCCCACTGGTCAGAAGATCCAGGCGGTGAACGGCCACTATCTCCGGTTCCCCGAGACTACGTCGCAGTCGCTCCTGCACGGTATTGGCCACGATGCGGCCATTGGGAGTCGCCGGCAGAAAAGGTGGCTTGTCTACGACCAGAAACTCATCGGTGTCGGCCACGATTGCCGGCTCAAAGGGGATGTACTCCTCGCGCTCGTGAGCGGCGGCATCGACTTGCGCTGCCTGACGGTTCTTCTCAAGGCCCCACCACGCATCTCGATTGCCTGCGGCACGTCCCACGGCACACTCCCTTTTTCATGATTTGGTCTATGCCGATGTCGGCACCGTTTGCAGCATTCGGCCTACGCGGGCCAGCACATCTGGCCGGGGCTAGCCGCGAATACGCGCCGCCGCCACTTCGATGTCGTTGAGCGTTGCTGTGAGCCCCACCCGCACGTGCTGCGCACCCTTGGGGCCGTAGAAGCTACCCGGCGCGACCAAAATGCCGTGTTCGGCCAGCCAATCAACGGTCTGCCAGCAGTCTTCCCCGCGCGTAGCCCACAGATAGAGCCCGCCCTCGGAGTCATCGATACGAAAACCTGCGGCTACCAGTGCATCATGCAGAATCTCACGGCGGTCACAGTATCGCTGCTTTTGTTCGGCCTCGTGGGAGTCGTCGTTAAGCGCGGCGATCGTGGCGTGCTGGATGGGTCCCGGCATCATCAGCCCCATGTGACGGCGCACGGAAACCAGCTCGGCGATGAGGTCCGCGTCGCCAGCGAACCAGCCGGTGCGGTACGACGCCATGTTCGACGTCTTGGACAGCGAGTGAATAGCCAGCAGGTTGGTGAAATCACCGTCGCACACTCGCGGGTCGAGAATACTGACTGGCTGTTCAGTCCAACCGAGCCCCAGGTAGCACTCGTCAGAGGCGACAACGACGTCCCGAGCACGCGCCCACTCAACCACCTTGCGCAGGTGTTCAACACCGAGGACCTTGCCGTTGGGGTTGCCCGGGGAATTGATGAACATCAGCGTCGGCGAGGCGGGGCCGATTTGCGTCAGCGAGTCCGCACGCAGCAGCTCAGCGCCTGCGATGCGAACGCCGACCTCGTAGGTGGGATATGCCAGCTCGGGGATGACGACGGTGTGCCCCGCGCCTACGCCGAGGAGGAAGGGAAGCCAGCCAATCGCTTCCTTGGTGCCGATGACCGGAAGCACATTGCCGCCATTGACCGCTGACTCCAGTCCCGTCACGCCGTAGCGCCGCGCCATCGCTGCAACAATCGCAGCACGTAGCTCAGGCGTGCCGACGGTCTGAGGGTAACCCGGTGCGGCAGCACCTTCGGTAAGGCCCTTCCGAATTATCGGAGCGACTTCATCGACCGGTGTGCCGACCGAGAGATTGACCATGCCCTCTTCATGCGCAGCCGCAGTGGCTTTCGCCTGCGTGAGAGAATCCCACGGAAACTGAGGTAAAAGAGAACCGGGAGTTACGCGCTTGCGGGCAGCTGACATGGGCGGTGATGAAGTCCTTCCCGGGAAAGAAATAGCTTTAGTCCTCTGTGGTTTTAGTCTTCTGCCTGCGGCGGCAGAGCTGCCACGAATGGCACATCGAAGTCCTGGGGGCCGAGCTTGGCGGCACCGCCCGGGGAACCCAGCTCATCGAACCAGTCGACATTGGCATCGATGAATTCAACCCACTCATCCGGAACATCGTCCTCGTAGAAGATGGCCTCGACTGGGCAGACCGGTTCACAAGCGCCGCAGTCCACGCACTCATCAGGGTGAATGTAAAGCATGCGCTTGCCCTCGTAAATGCAGTCAACCGGGCACTCTTCAACACAGGCACGGTCGAGGACGTCAACACATGGCTGGGCAATGATGTAAGTCATGGTTTTAGGTTTAAGAACCTTTCTCACAAGATATGGGATGAGGCTTTCGCTATCTGTCGATTATGCCGTTCCGACGAGAAACAGAGCAAAATAGACAGAGCGGTATATTCAGATTGGAGTCTACACCCAACGTGGGTGTTGTTTTCAACTGGCTCCAGAAAGAGCCACATTGATGCGGGCCTGCCCTGTATCAATTCCTCACCGTCTCCTGCAGTATCCGCTGCGGTTTTCGCTAGAGTGCCCGCAGATGGCGCAGTGGCCAGGCACCGCCCAGCACACCGCAAACAAGCAGCAGCACTGTTCGCAACCACTGCCCCATTGCCAAGTCCCCACCGAAGGGCAGCACTGCCCACAGCAGAATGCCTGCAAAGCCCAGCACCCAGATGACAGTCGGAATTGCAGCTTTGGAGCGATCGCGTGTCCACAGCAACGCTGTGTTGGTGATAATCAGATTGGCAATATAGGCCAGCGGAATGGTCCACGGCAACGGAATAGCAACCGAGCCGATGGTAATCCACGCTCCGAGGAAAACTACTTCAATCACCAACGCTGCCAACGCAGCCAGCGACAGCCAGACTAGCGCTACTGTGACCTCCCCCTGATGGAAGTTCTCGCGTGGCTGCGAACGTTCCGGGTCACCCCAATAGCGCTCATCCCCGAATGTGCGCTTTTCAATACTCAAGCGCTCGTTCTTCAACTTTCCGCCAGCAGCGTTAATCAAGTCTTCGCTTTCGTGAGGCTGAGGGTTACTCATCGTCCGCACTCCCCTCCGCTTCCAGATCCACGCTCGGTACAGAGTCGACGCTCGCTACCGGCTCTGGCAGTAATTGGATATTCACCAGCTCCCCCAGCTCTTCCAGGGACGCAGCGGTCGCCGTACCAAAACGGTATGCCTCAGTCGGTGTCACCGGCTGACACAGCAAATTGGAAAACGCCCAGACGGCTCGCGCACGACCAGAGCCGTCGGTCTGCCCATAGACAGCATCAGGATTGACCTCGCTAACGGAACCATCGGCGAACCACACTTGTGTCGCATGCGCGCGCATGGCCTCAACCTTGGCAGCCACAGCGGCATCATCCAGCTGAACCTCGAAACGGCCGGTCACGGTAGCGAAGTCGTCGACATCGCATGCCTGCCAGCTCTCCGGCACCACGGTAATGGCATCCAGCCCCGCCACCATTGCCTCACGATCGGTGACCGCCCACAGCGTCGGAAAGCGATTTCCGCACGCCGCGACAGTGATATCGTGTGCGCGAATGTGGTCCGGGTGCCCATAGCCACCATCGGCATCGTAGGTAATGACCAGGTCTGGCTGCAGCTCATCGAGGATGGTGCGAAGCTGGGCTACCGCCTCATCACCTGAGTTCATGAACGCACGGGGATGCTCATTACCCTTGTCCCCTGCCATACCGGAATCACGCCAACGCCCGGCACCACCGAGGAAACGTGGCGCATTGTCTGGGCTATTGGCCCCCAGCGCACGCAGCGCCGAGCGCAACTCGGCGACGCGGAAACCGCCCAACTGGTCAGCTTCATCAGCAACTAGCCCCTGGTACGGCGCGCCGATGACCTCTCCCAGCTCGCCCATCGTGCAGGTCACTACGCTTACCGACGCTCCGGAGCGCGCGGCAGCCGCAATCAAACCACCTGTCCAAATGGACTCGTCATCTGGATGTGCGTGAACAAAAAGTAACTTCACGGGCTTTCTTACTTCCCCTTGTTCTCCTGGTCGGCGTTATCGCGGACTTCTTGGTTCTGACCCGAACCGTCCTGCTCAGTATCTTCGCGCGGACTATCTCCCGGTTGAGAATTCTCAGACGATTCTCGAGTCCCGCTTTGCGTCGCGACTCGGCGAACCTCGCCCAGAACACCGAGGCGGCCCAACACTGGGTCATCGGTCCACTGCGAAGAGTCCTTCCGCCCAGTAATTGTAATTTCCGGGCTGACGACCGTCAGCAAGCCGTCTTTCACCAAGGTCAGCTCGATACTGTGGCCAGCAATGATATCGGCGAGTTCAGCGGGCAACGCAGAACTGTCGGGAGCGAGCAGCTCATCAACCTGCGGGTCACAAAGGCCGGAAAGATTCTCGCTCCGAGCAGCCGATTTCGGAGCGACAGATACTCCGCTGAGGTCAGCCGGCTCTGCTGAGGTAGAAGATGTGGACTGCTCAGACGATGTTGTCCCGTCCAGCGAGCTCTGCTCTTCAGCGCTCTTTCCCCGGTCTTCACTTGGTGCAGGTTTTGTCGAACTGTCAACGCCCTCAGACTCAGACTCGGATTCTGACTCAGACTCGGTAGCCGACTCTGCGCCTGCTTCATCCAAGTCCTTCGGCGGTAGCGAACTGATCGAGCCTTCCGTACACGCATAGCGTTCCCGGGCCGCCTGGACGGAATTGGGCTGCTCTGCCCATGCCACCACGGCATCGACGGTTCCGTAGGGCAACGAAGAACGCAGCATGTCCGCCGGTGAATACGAAACAACGGTGGCGGGGATACCAGCTGCAGTCAACTGGTCAGCGACCGCAAAAGCCGCAGCGCGTGCCGCTATACCGTCGCTAATGATGCCGATTCGTAGCGGATTGTCCTCAGTAAAACCGGCCTGTGGCGCCTCGGTTTTCTCCTGGTCACGACCGTCACCAGAGCCACCTGCGATTCGGCGCCCGGTGGCCACCTCTGAGACCTGTGCAACGTTGATGGTGTTCAGAATGGCCCGGCGGACGGATTCGTCGGCAAGCCTGCTCGACGCGAGGTTGGTACTGAAAACCAGTTCCCGGTTGGGCTCATGGAAGAACTCAGCAACACCGGGGATCAGACCGTACGTCAGCTCAGACGTCTCCGTCGGACGGACCTGCACGGCCTGGATCTGCTTCGACCGCAGTTGCTCCGCACCATCGATGGCACTACGCATGGCACGCAGCGTAATAACCTCCGAGGCTGCTGGCTGCTCACCCCAGTAGCGGTCATTTCGAACCAGTCGAATGATGTTGCGGCCGACATCCATCGACTCGACGGTGTACTGCCCACCGGAGGCCGGGAAACGGCTGGCCAGCCCTTCGGAAAAACCATCAGTGTTCGACCGCATCAAATGCGCTGGCAAGAGATGTGCAAACAGGCGCTGCCAATGCGTAATCGGCTGAGTGAACGTCACATCAATCTGACGGCCACCGTCGGAGACATCAATGGATTTAATCAGCTCATAAGTCGCCGTATCCAGCGATCCTGGCGTGGACGTGACTTGGGAAAATAGGTAGCGGAAGTCCTCGCCACTGATTGGCGTGCCATCGCTCCACTGCGCCCCTTTTCGAATGCGGTAGCGGACATGCTCTGCCGCTACCGTCGGATCCGTGATGTCAACACCGGCCGCTTTCCCGTTTCCAGCTCCGTTTCTGGCGTCACCGTCTTTGCTGTCATCACTCTCGATGACCTGCACGGAATCCAGCAAGTCGGAGTTGAGAAGCCATTGGGGAGCTCCTGCCGAGCGAGCATTGGCAGCGTTATCCACCACTCCGGGAGCTTGCGCGGCGGCACTAGCGTCACCAGCCTCGCCCTCTACCGGCGCAGGGGTGAAAACACTAGGCAGTGTCAGTCGCGCTACCAGGCTGGTCACCGGGGAGACGTCGGCAAGCAAATGCGGATTGAAGCCTTCGACAAACTCGTCGACACCGACCGTGACTTCACGCATCTTTTTGGCCTGGTCAGCGGTGTCTTCCTGCTGCACCGGCGCTTCCTGCTGCCCGGGCACAGTCGGAGCGTCCGAGGGGCGAGCCATGCACGAAGACGCCAAAGCCGCCGTCACGCAGAGTGTCGATGCTACGAAAAATCGACGAGAAGCTGCGTGACGACGGCTGCGAATAAACATATCCACGAGATTACTCGACACCTGACCGAGTCAGTTACCCCGAGACTGGTTTTCAGGTGGCCCAGTCCCCTAGCAACCCGAATTACTTCTTATTCATGGCCTTCGCGCGGGAACGAGCGCGAGCGCGATCGGTGGCGCTGAGGATCTGCTTGCGTACGCGAATGCCCTCCGGGGTGACCTCAACGCACTCGTCAGCACCACAGAACTCCATAGCCTCATCGAGGGAAAGCTTGTGCGCCTTCTCCAGAGTCACGGTCGCATCAGCCGAGGCTGCGCGCATATTGGTCAGCTTCTTTTCCTTGGTGATGTTGATGTCCATGTCCTCATCACGCGGATTCTGGCCAACGACCATGCCCTCGTAAGCCTGGTCACCCGGCTCGACGAAGAAGGTGCCGCGGTCAGAAAGCTGAATCAGTGCGTAAGCGGTGATCTGGCCGGTACGGTCAGCCACCAACGATCCTGTCGGACGGTCCTTAATCTCACCAGCCCACTCGCCGTAACCGGCCGAGTAGTGATTGGCGATACCGGTGCCCTTGGTCTCCGTCATGAAAGTAGTGCGGAAGCCAATCAGACCGCGGGACGGAATGAGGAACTCCATGCGCACCCAACCGGTGCCCTGGTTACCCATCTGCTCCATGCGCCCCTTACGAGCCGCCATCAGCTGAGTGACAGCACCCAGGTGCTCTTCAGGAACATCAATGGTCAGGTGCTCGTACGGCTCCTGAACCTTGCCGTCGACGGTCTTGGTAACAACCTGCGGCTTACCGACGGTCAGCTCAAAGCCCTCACGACGCATAGTTTCAACCAGAACGGACAGCGCCATTTCACCACGGCCCTGCACCTCCCAGGCATCCGGGCGCTCGGTCGGCAGCACGCGCAGCGAGACGTTACCAATCAACTCCTGGTCCAGGCGGGCCTTGACCATACGAGCGGTCAGCTTATCGCCACCACCCTGGCCTGCCAGTGGCGAGGTGTTCACGCCGATCGTCATAGAAATAGCCGGCTCATCGACCAGGATGCGCGGCAGCGGGTCCGGATGCTCGGCATCACAGAGAGAGTCACCGATCATGACCTCGTCGATACCGGAGATAGCGGCGATGTCACCAGCAATGGCCTCTTCAGCAGGTACGCGGGTCACGCCGACGGTACGCAGCAGCTCCGCGACCTTCGCATTCTTGACATGCTCATTGCCCTCGGAATCGTAGTGAATCCACGAAATCTGCTGTCCCTTGCGGATACGGCCCTTGTGGATACGAATCAGACCAATTCGACCAAGGAAGGAGCTGGAGTCCAGGTTGGTCACCTGCGCCTGCAGCGGGGCATCGATCTCAGCGGACGGCTCCGGGAGCACCTCGGTGATGACGTCGAACAGCGGCTGCAGGTTCTCGGACTCCGGCAGGTTGCCGTTACCCGGGTTCTCGGTCGAAGCCTTACCGGCACGACCAGAGGCATAGAGAACCGGCAGCTCAAGGTTGCGCTCAGCGACCTCTGCAGCTTCCGGGTCTTCCAGGGTGGAGGCTAGCTCGAGCAGCAGATCCTGTGCTTCCTCGACAACCTCGTCGATACGTGCATCTGGGCGGTCAGTCTTATTGACCACAATGATCACCGGCATGCAGGCAGCAAGCGCCTTGCCCAGGACGAAGCGGGTCTGCGGCAGCGGACCTTCAGAGGAGTCGATCAACAGCACGACGCCGTCAACCATGGACAGTGCGCGCTCCACCTCGCCACCAAAGTCGGCGTGACCAGGGGTGTCAATGACGTTGATGATGAGGTCTTCGCCGTTCTTGCCCTCACCTTTTCGGCGAATAGCGGTGTTCTTCGCCAAGATGGTGATGCCCTTTTCCTTTTCAAGGTCACCAGAGTCCATCACTCGGTCTGCAACTTCTTCGTGGTCGCTGAAAACGCCGGACTGCTCCAGCATGGCGTTCACGAGAGTGGTCTTGCCATGGTCGACGTGTGCGACAATGGCGACATTACGGAACTCGGTATCGCTCACAGGCGGATAGCTCCTAACAAGCTAAGAGGACTAAAAGAAAAAAGATACGGCCTTGCTCTAAAGAACTGTCTTTACGACTGCCTTTAACGCCCCGCATCAACGCGTAATAAAGCGTTCTACAGTGTACTCCTTCTTAATGGCCCTGCACATCTGGCAGAGATTCTCACAACCCCGAGCACCTATCCGTCATACAAAGTGGCATTGCCGCACCACCCTTCGGCACAAATTACCCCCTTGCTATACCCCCGCTTTATCGACAGCCATAATGGCACATCCGCCAACGCCACAACGCTTCACGACGGCAATCTCTCAGCCCGCCATGTGACACATGTGACCAAATGCCATAGTTGTAACCCCACGGGATGAGACTTGACTTCACCCACTTACACGCTGCGAAACACCATTAACCCCACGCGCATACATGAAGTCCCAATTTTCACAATCGTCTCGTCCTACACCAAAAATCACTCTAATTAACTTGCGACACGCGGGAATCCGTGCGTTAATCTCCTGAGAAGATTCTGAACATTTCTTTTTCAAATCTTTCCAATTCACGTTGGAGTCGTTCTAAGATGAGCAACGATTCCGAAAATTTGATTCCGACTCCAATAGCCCACGAATGAGAGGTTCTTCACCGTGGTTTCGACTGGACGCTCCTTCCTGCGCCGTGCCGCAGCGACCTTGGGTGCAGCTGCAATTCTCACTGCGGGCATGACTCCCGCCGCTTCTGCTTCCCCGTCGCTGGACTCCCTGAACATCGCTTCGCCGAATCTCTACGGCAACGCGCGCGACATCATTAACTCCCCAGGCGTTCCTGAGGAAATTTCCAGCGCACTGAACAAGGGAATTGACTTCCTGACTGGTGAGGGCGAGGGCGAGCCGGGCTTCAAGGTTCCGGAAGGTGCCCCGAAGACCAACCAGTTCCTGCTGCCTACTGTTGCCGACAAGTGCATCGGCGGCGAAGGTCGTTCCTTCGGCCTGGCCACTACCGTTCCGGGCCCGGCAGACCTGCCTCTGCCAGGTGTTCCAGAAAACCAGCTTGGCTTCATTTTCACTGGCCTGGGCACCAAGCAGCTGGCTAAGCAGCAGGACACAGAGATGAATGTCTACTGGGTCAACGTTGCTAACGGCAAGTACGGCAAGACCACCCTGGAGAACAACGGCATCAACGCCGAGAAGGGCCCGGGCGCTGTCAACGGCACCGCTGACACGGGCAAGGGCGTGGTCATCGCTGTCATGCAGGGCGGTATCACCACTCAGGAAGAGTCTGGCGCGACCAACTGCAACTACACCCCGACCGCCGGCGTCTTCCCGGTCGGACTGAACTAAGTTTTTCTAGTTCTCCCTCTAGCCCTTTTTGCATCACGTATGCAGAAAGGGCTTTTCTATGCCCAAAAAGGCAGCCCCCACACGTTAAGGTATTCGCATGTCCACTTCACCGGCCACTTCGGCTTCGACCGCGGCAGCTCCTGCACTCTCCCCAATTCGCTCGAGTCAGGACACACATCCTCCGAAAGTCGAGACCTTTGACCTACGTGAAATGGTCAACACCGACCCCAAGGGCTTTCAGCGCAATGTCGATGAGTTCCGAACTCTCACACCCAGCCGCCTTTATATGCGCCGTGGGATGGATCATCCAAAGTTTGGATATCTAGAGTCATTCCTGCTTGCCGACGAAGGGTTGCGCATCAGCATTTATCACTTCCGCCCGGGCGTGAAGGTGGAACACCAACGCTACGTCGATATTGTCAGCATCGACCGCACTGATCCGCAGTGCTGGCGTATGACCGATTTGTATCTCGACATCCTGCAGGCACCGACCGACCCTGAGGCCATAGCTCCCCTACCCGTCGATGCGGCCACACAGATTCGAGTTGAAGATGTCGACGAGCTCGTCGCGGCCCACACTCAAGGGCTGATTAGCGATGAACTCACCGAATTCGCTATCGAGACCACGCTGACTGCACGCGCCGCAATCGCTGCACACGGTGACAACATTGATGCGTGGATGCAGACTTTGAACCTCGATGCGACGTGGGCTGATGCTGTTGAGCTTTCGCCCGCAGCCTAGAACGACCACCTCAACAAGGAGTACCGCCCGTGTTCGATAACTTAACCGGCCCCATTCCTCCCGCCGGCCCTGATAGAAATGCGATTATCAAAGCAGTCCGAGCAGCATTTACCTCCTACTTTGAAGAGTCCAACCCCGGCGAAGCCCAGCTGACCTTCCTTGGCTCTGCGCCACTGAAGATGCTGCGCTTCGGACCTGACACAGACCGGATTGTCACCTATGCAACACTGGGTTGCAGTGCCGAGGCGATGCAAGATCCGTCCGCAATGGTGGTGGACACCAACTCTGGCCCGCGTGCCGAACTCATCTTGCCTATTCGTGGTGGACTGGACGAAGTCATCCGCCCGCTGGGTATTCTTGCCGCTTCCCCAAGCATCGAAGGCCTCGTCCTGACCGAGGGGGCACTTATTGACTTCGGCCAGCCACTGTGGGATCAGTCGCGCTTCACCGGTTTTGTGCTGCTCAAGGCAGAAATCCCGCCGGTCGCGGTGGAGGAAACCGAAGTCACAATCTTCCAGCCGGTCCCGGCCACGACCAACGAATTTGCCCTTGCTCGGGCTAAGGGCGTTGACGAACTGCGTCGCGTGTGGGAAACCCAAGGTGTCGACTTCACCGACCCGCACCGCACCAGCGCTGTATAGAAGTTAGCTTTTGTAGTGGTTGCCGGTTATCTGCTCGTCGGCAAGCGATAAGTGCAACCTAGCAGTGACGTTTCGCGCCGCGATAGCGTGGTTTAGAGTGTGGAGTTATGACAGTCAATTCGGCTAAAGACGTTCCTTTCCATGCGGCGCAGTCCTTTCGGTGGTGGCGGCTGGCGGTATATGTTTACGTCCCAGCGCTAATCCTCACCGTGGTCAGTTCCCTATTGAAATGGGATGCGACTGTTACGGAAGCGACAAAAGCCAACAACATCGAGGTTTCTGCTGCACAGACCAGCTTGGCCGTGAGCTTCGCGTTTGCGATTCTCGCGCAGACGGCAACGGCGATTGCGTGCTGGTGGCTTGCTGGCAAACTCCTTGAAGGATCGACTGCAGCGCGCACGGTGCTGTCCGTGGCGGCGGCAGTTTTTGTCATTAATGCATCAATGACGCTGGTCGGAACGATTTCCCAGGTACGCTCCGGAGACTCGTCGGCCCTCGGTTTGATTACAGCTGGCCTGCTGATTGTTGCCTCTATCATCGCCGCAACTGCAACCGCCCAGTCCTACCGCGGCGAGCGTAACCAGAAGTTCTTTGTGACGACGTAGGCAGCTCTTAGAGGTTTGGGGCGGGACGGGGATGCCTTCCAGGGCCTCCACCGTCCGCTTTAGGTCGGCGTACATTTTAGGTATGCCCACTAATACTGAGAGCGCCAGAAAGATTCTGAATGGTCTCGCGTCCACCCAATCCCAGCGCGAGGAACTGTACAAATATTTCCACCGGCACCCTGAGCTTTCCATGCAGGAGCACAGCACTGCAGACCGGATTATTCAGGAGCTCGAATCTTCAGGTATTTCCACAAATCGCGTCGGAGACACCGGCATCGTTGCCATTATTGAGAACGGTGCCGGGCCGATTGTAGCTATGCGCGCAGACATTGATGCGCTACCGGTGAAGGAGACTTCCGGCAAAGACTACGCCTCCACGGCAACGCAGATTGATGAAAAGACCGGCACAGAGGTCCCCGTCGCCCACGCTTGTGGGCACGACTTCCACCTGATGTCTTTGCTCACAGCGCTGCAGGCTTTCAACGAAAACCTTGATCAGTGGTCTGGCACATTCATCGGTATCTTCCAACCCGCTGAAGAAACCGCCGAAGGTGCACGCGCAATGCTGGCGGCAGATTTGGAGAAGGCTATTCCGCGTCCCGATGTTTATCTCGGTCAACACGTACTAGCTAGCTTGCCCGGCGGTTATGTGGGAACTCGCCGCGGGCCTGTTCTCTCCTCTGCATTCTCGGTCAAGGTCACTGTGCACGGTAATGGCTCCCATGGATCCATGCCGGAGCTCAGTGTCGATCCCGTTGTCTTGGCTTCCACCATTGTGATGCGCCTTCAGACCATTGTCTCGCGTGAGGTAGCGGCCACCGAGACCGCAGTGGTGACCGTTGGCGCGATTCAGGCGGGAACTAAGTCCAACATCATCCCTGACTCCGCAGAGCTGCTCATCAACACTCGTGCCTACAACAGCGCCGTGACCGAACACCTCAAAGAGGCAATCGAGCGCATTGTACGAGCAGAATGTGTTGCTGCCCGCTGCCCTCAAGACCCGGAGTTCACTTACTACGACCGCTATCCCCTCACGAATAATGACGGGGATGCCACGAATACTGTGCGTGAGGCATTCGACGCGTACTTCGGTGAAGAAGTCTCCGACTTGGACGCAGTGGCCGCCTCTGAAGATTTCTCAATCATCCCCGATGCGCTTGGAGTGCCATATACGTACTGGGGGCTCGGCGGTTTCGCGGATGAGAGCAGCGCCGTTGGCAACCACAACCCAGCTTTCGCCCCTGACCTCCAACCCACTCTTGACCGGGGAGCAGAGGCAATCGTTGTAGCTGCCTGTGCTTGGTTGGCGAAATGAGGGTGTGATTAGCGAGGCTGATGTGTGCGGCTGCTGGCGAGCTGGTGGATGGTGTAGTGCCGGACTCGTGCGGGGCTGGAGTGCCGGACGGCCGAAAAACCGGGGGTTAAGCGAAAAAGTAGGCCCCGGCGCACGCCGACCGGACATGCTTCTTGCTACTTAACCCAAAAACTTACGGGCTGCAAATGTGAAACTGTATGAGTTTATGACACTTTGAAGCCGTTTTTCGGGCCATTTCTGTCATAAACGCAGTCAGTAACTCGCATCGCCCCACCGCCGCTGGTCATAAATGCAGTCAGTAACTCGCATTGGGGTTAAGCGACAAATCCTGAGTGATGCGGTGGCATGAAAAAGCCCCCGCCTTGGTAGCGAGGGCTTAGCGTTTACGCTGGTGATTAGCGCTTCTGTGCGTCTGCGAGAATCTGGCGACCTGCGACCATGCGGCAAATCTGGTTGGTGCCCTCGTAGATCTGGGTGATCTTGGCGTCACGCATCATGCGCTCAACCGGGAAGTCACGGGTGAAGCCGTAACCGCCGAGCAGCTGCACGGCATCGGTGGTGACCTGCATAGCAACGTCAGAGGCGAAGGTCTTGGCGTTTGCGGCCATCAGACCCAGGCGAGCGCCGCCCTCAGCGGTGCCACGCTCAGCGTTAGCGGCTGCGGTGTAGACCATGAGACGAGCAGCGTCAATCTTCATACGCATGTCAGCCAGCATGAACTGGGTGTTCTGGAAAGCAGCAATCGGCTTGCCGAACTGCTGGCGCTCCTGCACGTAACCAACAGCGTAGTCGTATGCACCCTGCGCGATGCCCAGTGCCTGTGCACCAATAGTCGGGCGGGTGTGGTCCAGGGTCTCCAGGGCAGTCTTGAAACCGGTGCCCTCTTCGCCGATGATGCGGTCAGCCGGGATACGGCAGTTTTCGAAGTACAGCTCCGCAGTCGGGGAACCCTTGATACCCAGCTTGTGCTCCAGGCCACCGACGCGGAAGCCCTCGTCGTCCTTGTGGACCATGAATGCAGAGATGCCGTTGGCACCCTTCTCCGGGTCGGTAACAGCCATGACGGTGTACCAGGTGGAGCGGCCACCGTTAGTGATGAAGCACTTGGAGCCGTTGAGGACCCACTCATCGCCCTCACGGACCGCGCGGGTCTTCATGGAACCGGCATCCGAACCGGCCTCACGCTCAGTCAGTGCGTAGGAAGCCATTTCACCGTTGGCGATGTCCGGCAGGACCTTGCTCTTCAGCTCGTCGGAGCCCTTGAGGATCAAGCCCATGGTGCCCAGCTTGTTCACAGCCGGGATAAGAGAAGCCGAGCCACAGACACGAGCAACTTCCTCAATGACAATGCAGGCCGCAACCGAGTCCGCACCCTGACCACCGAACTGCTCCGGCACGTGGACGGCGTTGAATCCAGCCTCGTTGAGAGCCTTCAGGGCCTCCTCCGGGAAACGCTCGTTCTCATCGACGTCCGCTGCATACGGAGCAATCTGCTTCTCCGCCAGATCACGGATAACGGCGCGGAGCTCCTGGTGCTCCTCTGGCAGCTGGAACAGGTCGAATCCTGGGGTCAAAGCCATGTGGGTGTTCCTCCCGATTTAATGATTCCGATGTCGTGTTCGATATCGCGCTCTACGCATTTCTACGCAGCACTATCACCGCACGACGTATTTATCTTCGTTCGATACTAGTGGCTAACGCTTCGCTCTACCCGCGAAATTCGTAAAATTCTCGCGTTGCCGCTCGGCGCCCACAGAATAAACTGCGCGAGGAATTCCCGCAGCAGCGATGTCGCCCAGTACCTCAACGGCGTATAGGCCCCGACGACACACCAGGATTCCAGCCCCCGTTCGCGCATGAGCTTCGCTACCCGTGGCGCATGAAAATCACTGGTCACAACAACCGTTCCAGCGCTCAACGCACCGTCCATGCCGCGCATCAATTCGCACGCATAGTCAATGTTTTCCGACGTATTCGTCGATTGGTCCTCGGGGATCAACTCGATGTCGCCGCGCTTTACGACGTCCCCAGCGTTCGCCTCCAACCACTCCACCATGGCGTCCGCTTCGGAGCAGGTGGCATCTGTCACCGCTTCACTGCCGACCCCACCGGAGCAGATGATTCGCTCGGTACGCTCATCACACGCTGAGACTGCTCGCTGTAATCTTCTGGCCAGCAGGGCCGAGGGCCGATTGTTCTTCAATCCGCATCCCAGTACAACCACGGTGTGTGGCGGCAGAGTTGGTTTTTGGGCTGCACATCGAAGGCGAACGGCCTCGAAAACGATCGCTGCGGCTCCTGGTACTGCGAGGCCGGCGAGCAGGGGCGTCGTCAAGCGATGCGATGCGCGAGCGTAGTAGGCGCGGCAGCTGGCCAGTGTCCACGCGGCACCTACTGTGGGAAGAACCCACCGCGGAGGTCTGCGATTGGGCAGGCGTGGTGGGCGTAGCTCCGAATTAGCGGCGACGCGTAGTCCGCCGACGAGGAGCATGGAACCGAAGCCTGCACCGAGGCACGCGAGTGTTTTTCTCATCAGAGCTTCCACGTTAACTGTTCTGGGACGTTGATGGTCCAGTCGACGAGCTGTTGCGGATTGTGCTTCGCCATATGCTGGGATTCCTGCTCGGCCCACATGTCCCAGTGTTCCTCGAAGTGGTCGTCGCGAGCCATGGCACGGGCAAATCGAGTCTGTGTGTCCAGCTCTACCCAGACTCCCCAGGCGTTGCCGTCGCCGATGGCGCGGGCAGCGGCAAGGTTAGCTTCAGTGACAGCGCCGCAGCCTTCGACGATGAGCGAGGAGTCCGGTGGCGTGGGGACCCACTCGGCGAATTCACTGGCGTACCAGTCCCACCGGCGATACCCGCGCTCATCGGCCGGTAGAGCGGGGTTCAAAATGGTCTCCGCAACTGCGGCCGATGCTTTCTGCAGACCGGACCAGCCCGGATATACATCCTCCAAGTGGATAACTGGCCAACCGAGGATACTGTGCAACTTTGCCGAAAAGGTGGTTTTGCCACTGCCGGAACGGCCATCGATAAGCAGAATCATCGTGATCGAAACGCCTTTGCTACGCCACACCCAGGAAGCGGAACTCCCCGGCCCACACGGAAATACCGATTGCTGCGACGGCGATGGCAAGGCAGGCGGCCATGGTGACATAGTCACGCGCGGCCAATGTCGAGGTGTGCCACCACGTACGCTTAATCGGTGCGCCAAAGCCGCGGGCTTCCATGGCTGTAGCCAGTTTGGTGCCGCGGCGCAGCGCGAACACCAGCAGAGCGAACACCTGAGAAATAGTGCGGCGGATTGCGCCGTGGTCACCCAAACCGCGTGCTCGACGGGCTCGGGTCAGCGCCTGCCAATCGCTGATGAATAGGCCGACGAGCCGCAAACTCGCCACCGTTGCCAGCACAAACCGGCTGGGCAGCTTGAGAATCTGCGCCAGCCCATTGCCCAGATCGGTGGGGTCGATATTGGCTGTCAACACGACAACTGGAGTACCGATAGCCAGCACACGCAACATGATCGCGATGGCCAGGGAAATGGAATTATCCGTCACATGCGCAAGCAGGAAGGAGAAATACTCTTTGCCCTCCGGGTTGCCGTAGAGCGCCATCGAGATGCCCGAGATGGGCGCGGCGATAAGAAGTGGCAGGCTGCGTCCTAGAAAACGACGAAAACCCAAACCCGACAGCGGCACCAAGAAAAGCGTGCAGACAAGCGCAACCACTGCGGAGACCCAGTCGATGGAAATCAGCAGCGGTGTGGTGAGCAAGAATAGGCCCAGTACTCTCGCCACCGGGTTGACCGTCGCGAGGAAAGGCTGCTTACTCGAAATGGCGCTCTGCGTACCTTCAGCCGTACCGGCGGAACCGACTTCAGTCACGATTTCCCTCCTGCTTCGCCCTGGCCGCGCGCACCGCTAGTGCGGCTCGGACCGGCCTGCTCCCCTGAACCACGCTGTCCCGGCGCCGCACGGCCTGACCGCTCCGGATGAAACGAATCCATGTCGATGACGTAGTCCCCCATCGCTTGTACCACCAATGGATCGTGGGTAATCGAGATAACAGTTCGGCCGTCGTCAGCAAGCTGGCGAAGCAAAGTGAGCAGCTCGGTGAATGTCCGGCGGTCTTGGCCGAACGTCGGTTCGTCGAGAAGCACAATATCCGGCGCTGTCGCCAGCATTGTCGCCACCGACAGACGTCGCTTCTCACCGCCGGACAGCGAGAACGGATTCGCCTTGGTCAGAGCCGTTAGCCGCAGCCGCTCAAGTAATTCCTCGATGCGCTGATCAGCGTTGACACCGACAAGCTTGGGGCCAAGCTGCAACTCTTCCAGCACTGTGCCAGTGACAAATTGATGCTCGGGGTCCTGGAACACCGTGCCAATCCGAGTAGCCAACTTCTTCGACGGCCATTTCCACGGCGCACTACCGCTGCCGGCCACTTGGACCGTGCCCGCCATCGGCTCAAGCAGGCCGCCGAGCGTCAGCGCTAACGTGGACTTCCCGCTGCCATTGTGACCAACAATGCAGGTGGAAGCTTCAGATGGAATAGAAACGGATACATCGCGAGCAATCGGATCAACATTTTCGCCACCGCGGAACCACGACTTCTTCGCGCCATAGCCGATGTCCAGCCCACGGGTTTCGATCGCGATGTCACCGCTAGGGTGCCCGTCCTGGTCGCGGGCAACTGAACGCGCGTCCGGCAGCGCAGGCGGAGCTCCCGGAATCCACACCCCAGCATCCGTCAGAGCTTGCCCGTGGTCTTCCAAGACCCGATGCGGTGCACCATCGGCAATCACACCTCCGCGGCCCAGCACGATGATGCGGTCGACCACATCGACCCACGCATCCACTCGATGCTCGACCACAATCAGTGCCGCACCGGTCCTCTCCGCCGCGGTAATCGCAGCATCGCGTAGTACCGGCACACCGGCCGGGTCGATGTTGGCCGTCGGCTCGTCCAAACAAATGACCCGTGCGCCCATTGCCAGCACACCTGCCAATGCGAGGCGCTGCTTCTGCCCACCCGAAAGTCTGTGCGTGGGATGATCCAGCGGCAAATCCAGCCCCACCAAATCCAGGCTGGCGCGCACTCGGTTGCCAATCTCAGCTGGGGCAACGCCCAGGTTTTCCGCACCAAAGGCAACATCGTCGCCAACGCGAGCACTAATCGTCTGCGAGTCAGGGTCTTGCAGCACCAAGCCCACCGAACCCCGTGCGGAAGCAGGAGTACGACCTTCAATCAGGAGCTTTCCGGTGGCTTCGCCATCGGAGTCGTCGCCAAGCACGCCAGCAATAGCGGCGAGCAGCGTCGACTTCCCCATCCCCGACGCGCCGAGCAACAGCACCTTTTCACCGCGCTCGATGTCCAGCGTGATGTCGTTCAGTACCGCAGCTTTGCGCCCCGCGTGCCGATATCCGAACCCCCGCGCGCTCACCGCAGGGACATTTCCGCTTGACGACGGCCCCCGCGTCAACGCCTCATCTGTCATCGATTTTCCTAGACGTCGTCGTGCCGCTCTCGCCCGATGGCAAAACGATCCAGCGCTCCAGTTGCCGCCAGTGCCTTAGCCAGGAAGTAAGCCAGCAGACCGGCGAGGACGGCACCCGACAGCGCCGTGGAGATCAGGTAGATGACGTTGAATTCGAAAGTCTTGGCCAGGTTGCCGGTGAAAAGCTCAAAAGTCCACGCGCCGACACCTGCCATGAGACCCGAGATAACCACGGTGACCAGGTTGTAGCTCTTATACGCCAAAATGAGGAACACCAGCTCCGCGCCGAGCCCCTGCGCCAAACCTGAGTACAGGGTGGAGATACCCCACTGGTTACCGATCAGTGCTGAAACCGTCGCTGCGATTACCTCGACGAAGATAGCGGCACCCGGCTTGCGAATGATGTACGCGCCGAGCGGACCACCGAGGAACCACATACCAGCGACCAAACCGCCAAGACCAGGAGTAAGCGCGTTGACTGCTTCATAGCCCGCACCGCCGATGATGTTCCAGATAACAAAAATCAGGCCAACGGCCACGCCGATAACAGCTGCAATGATGATGTCAATATTGCGCCACGAGAAGTTAGCGCGCGCTGCACTCGCCGATTGCGTCATCCCACTTGCTCCTATTTTTCTTTAACTCGAGCGGTATTGCTCAAACATTATTGATGTATTCATTAGCGGCGTATGAAGCCTGTGTCGACACGCCCTAAGCACTAACTTTTGCCTACCCTACCGCGCCCAGCAGATGGCCTAGATAACATAAGGAACCATGACTAAAGCCGAGCGGTCATCTACAGGAGATACCCCAACTGCCCAAACCCCTCATACGCCGACAGTGGGCGATGAGGGGACAGTCGCGGATTCCGCAGTGAAAACTGCCGAGGCCCCTGGTGCTGACAACACCGCTGAGCAGGAAAGTTCTCGCCCATACTACATGCCCACATTGACGTGGGGCGAGAGACTTGACCTGTCTGCGAAGCAATGGTGGCCTCTCATCGGAGTTGTTATTGCGATACAGCTTGTCGCTCGCATTCTGGTGCTGACTAGCCATGGTTTTTACTGGGATGACTTCATCATTGTTGGCCACCTTTACGACACCCCACTGCTGAGCAAGGACTACCTGCTTCAGGATCACGACGGGCACCTTGCACCACTGGCCTTCTTGGTGCAAGGCCTCTATCACCTCATCGCGCCGTGGAACTGGTGGCTACCGGCTATCACCATGGCCGTGATGTCGGTAGTGCTGACATACGCCACAGCTAAACTCTTTGAGCTTCTCACCGGCCGCACGCTGGTATCGCTCTTCCTCATCACGGTCGTCGCCTGGACTCCGCTGATGCTTCCGGGCGACACCTGGTGGTCGGCCGCGGCCAATTCCCAGCCGTTCCACCTAGCATTCGTGGTTTTCATGATTGTCGCCATTCGCACCACTATGCGTCGTTCCTTCGGCCCCCGCCCGTGGGAAGCCGTAGGCCTGTTCGTGCTGCTGGCAGTGGCGCTGGGATTCTTTGAGAAGTCCCTGGCTATCGCACCGATCTCCATGCTGGTTGTCGTCACTTTGGCTTACATGGAGCGCAGAAATATCCTGCAGGTTCTCCGCCGTGGCCTCGTCATCTGGATCCCATCGATGCTGCTGACCGGCGCCTGGGCACTGTGGTACTACTTCGGCCCCGCCGAAACCACCGGCTTCATTTCCGACAAGCTACAGCCCGAACTGTTCTTCAACGGCCTCGGCCAGATTTTTGCCGGCATCATCGGCGGTCCAACAAGCTGGGAACGCTGGGCTCCGGGACAGCCGTTTGCCTCCGCTTCGTCTCAGCTGATTACTCTCGGCGGCATTATCCTGTTGATTCTGTCTGCCACCCTCATCGGCCGCGATTACCGTGGCTGGGCTCCGTGGACGCTATCGGTGGCGTACATGTTCACCACCTTGTTCGCCATCACCCTGTTCCGCTCGGGAGAGAACACCTCTGGCGTGCTGGCGCACACTTTGCACTACTACTCTGATGTCGCGCTCGTGATCGTAATCTGCGTCGCGATCTCCCTGGCTGGACTCCCACCGAAGGACGAGGCGCCAGCGCTGCTACCGGCTCGTACGCACATTCTGATTTGGTCGCTGGGCATCGCGCTGGCTGTCACCTCCACGATTTCCGTGGTCACTTACCGCAATGCCTGGTCTGATGACATCGCAATGGAGTGGATCGGCAACACCAAGGCGTCGCTGTCCGCGCTGCGCGAGGAAGCCGATGCCGCTGGCCCCGACAAGGCGATCGACTACAATCTCATCGACCAGCCCGTCCCCTTCGAAGTTCTCGTGCCCGTCGCCGCTCCGATGAACATGTACTCGCGGGTGTTTGATGCGGTCTCCGATCGCCCGCCGTTTGAGCGCGTCACCGGTCACCCGCGCATGTTCAATACAGACGGTTCGCTTATCGACGCCAAGGTCTCCGAGGTCACCCGTGTCACTGACGGCCCTGTCGAGCAGTGTGGCCATCGCATCACAGTTGGCGAGGACGGCACCGCGTCGGAGGACATCAAGTTGGAGAACATCATCAAGCTCGGTGACTGGGTGCTTGAGTTCCCGGCCACCGCCTCCGAGGACATGGATGTGCGCCTGTCGCTCCCCAATCCTTTCGAGGCTGAAGAGCAAACCCGCGGTGGTTCCACAGTCGTGAAGATGAACAACGATCTGCGACCGCGCTATGTGTACCTCAACGGTGGCGGAAATACTCTCCATGTCGATGTGGAAAAGGCGACTCCGGGGGCAACCCTATGCATCGGCGCGGGGGCGATTGGCCCCTTGGTTCCCGCAAGCCGTTAAGAATCCTCTAAGATATTGCTTTAAGATAATGTGAGAAAAGTTTATTAGCCCCTTGTAGCTATTGTTTTTCCGACAGAGGAGCCACATCCATGCGTAACCGCATCGCCGGCGCTATCGCCGCATCCGCCATTGCCGCAGCAGCCCTGGTCGCTTGCTCTCCCCCGAATCAGGTTGACTCGGACGTGAAGGTCGGCGACCAGGCCAACCCGTCGGAGACCTTCGAGCAGAAGGCCACCACTCCGGCATCCTCCGACGAGATGACCCCTGCTGAGACCGCAGAGATGTAATCACTGCATCTGCGAAAACAGGGGTAGCCAGCAAACATAAACGCAGTCACTACCCCTTGTGCCCACTCATCGATGGGGCACGAAAGAATTACCGCCTGGACATTGTGTCCGGGCGGTTTTGGTTCTCCGGGGCAGCCTAGAGCCGCCTAGAGAGCCTAGGAAAACTCAAATTCCACGTGGTCACCATCACGGATCACCGCGCTGGTTGCGCCGTTTTCCAGGTTCAGCTCGACAACGAGCGAGGGCATCTCGCCGGAAGCTCCAGCCTCACCCGAGGCTCCGGCAGCATCGTCCACGAGCGCCGCGTCGGTTGCGGTCACGCGGTAGCGAAGAAAACCATTGCGCAATTCATCAGTCTCCACGCGAGCGGAGTGCAGCCATGGGAAGCGGCGTCGCACTGCAACGAGCTGCTGGTAAGCGCGGTAGAGATCTGCGCCAAGCGCAGAGAGTTCCTCCGGGCTATCCGGGAACACTGGACGGATCTGGTCGTCACCGCCGATGCGTTCCTCTTTGAGACCGGTATAACCCTGTTCGTCGCCGTAGTAGACCAGCGGCACACCGGCCACGGTAAACAGCACCGTCGCCGCCAGCACGGCCTTGTCGGCCCCTACCTGCGTCGCAATGCGTGAAACATCGTGGTTGCCCACAAACGTCACCGGCACAAAAGACTCCGCGAAGGTGTTATGGCGCTTCAGAGTCCAGTCCAGCTCGAAGAAGTTTTCCTCCTTCAGCGCAGACCAGGTCGCTTTCCACAGCTCGTATTCCGTCACCGAGTCCATGCCGGACACCGACACAATCTCCGCATAGTCACCGTGGATGACCTCGCCGTAGATAAAGGCGTGCGGGTGCTCAGCACGCACTCGCGGCAAAACCTTGTGCCAGAACTGTGGGTCCACTGCGTAGGCCGCATCCAGTCGCCAGCCATCAATCCCCCGCGCCAGCCAGTAATTCATCACGTTGACGACAAAATCAACAGTCGCGTCACTGGTGTGATCGAATTCGACCAAACTCTCATGGCCCTCAAACACCGGCGCGGTCATGTCGCCATCTGAGTGAGTAAACGCAAAGAGCTGTGCTTCTTCAGAGTCAGGGTTTTCCTTCGCGGTCTTCAACGCGGGTGCCTCTGCCCCGATGTGGTTGAAGACGCCGTCGAAAAGCACTTTGATGCCGCGCTCATGGGCAGCTTCGATGACAGCCTTCATGTCCTCTTCGGTACCCAGGCGCGAGTCACTGCGGTAGTAGTCCTCGGTATCGTAGCCGTGGCTAGTCGACTCGAATACTGGAGCCAGCTGCAGGACGTTGAGCCCGAGCTCCTGGACGTACGGAAGCCAGTCAATCAGTTTGCGAATTCGATTGACCGGCGCGGCGCCTCGATCCTTCTCACGGATGGGCGCTCCCACAAACCCCAGTGGATAGACGTGCCATCCAATCGCCCACTTCGACCACTCAGGTGCGGCAGCGAGCGTCTTATTAGGGGCGTTGGGGGTCGTGGACATTGTCCTATGCATCCTCTCTAGGTGCCTGAGGCTGATTGGAATTATCTGATGCCGCCGCCTCAGGACTCGGTGAGGTCTCCCCCGCCGATTCGCTTGACGACGCCCGCGCCTGGCCCGCATGCGACTGTGGCGTGCCAAGGCCTGCCTTCCGCGGCCGTGGAGGCACGGAACCTGCTGCGGGCATGGTCGGAGATGTGGCAGGTCGCTCCGGCGGATGATTCTTCGACGGGTTCAGTGCGTCGAGCGCGATTTGGATTTCCGTGCGCATGCCATTGACCATGGCTCTCTCCACAATTTTAAACTTGGAATTGTGGAGAAAGAAGGGATTACCCGCTTCCGGGCCACCGGTGCCGAGGAACATGTAACAGCCCGGCGCTTCACGAGAAAAATAGGAGAAGTCATCCGAAGGAGCCCACGGATCGGCGGCGAACACCTTGGAGTTGCCAACTGCCTTCGTCGCCGCATGCCAGGCACGATTGACTGCAATGTCGGCGTTGACCACCATCGGGTACGGAATCTGCCAGTCGAAAGTCGCCTGTGCGCCGTGAGCTTGGCAGACGCCGTTGACGACGGCCTCGATACGCTGGCAGACAATCTCCCAGTCGGCCTCATCCACCGAGCGGATGGACACTTCCAGGTTGGCCGTATCCGGAATCACGTTGCCGGCCTCACCTGAATGCAGTGAGCCGACGTTGACGATATTCATGTGCTTCGGATCCACATCGCGGGAGACAATCGTGTTCAGCATGAGAGTCACCTCGCTGGCGATGAGCACCGGGTCAATCGACAGCTGCGGGTTCGAAGAGTGTCCGCCACGGCCACGAATCGCGATGGAGACAATGCCCGACATGGTTGTCACTCGCCCAGCGCAGATTCCCACATGTCCCACCGGATGCGGCGCGACGTGGAAGGCGTAGACCTCATCCAAGTCATCGGCGGCACCCTTGTCGACCAGCTCACGAGCACCGCCCGGCAGCATTTCTTCGGCGTGCTGGAAGATGCACAGCACCTTGCCGTGCAGCTGATCGCGCATTCCAGAGAGCACCTTCGCCGTGCCCAGCAGCATCGCCGTGTGCACATCATGACCACAGGCGTGCATCACACCCGGCGTGCGCGAGGCATACGGCAGTCCCGTTTCCTCCTGAATCGGCAGGGCGTCAATATCCGCGCGGTAGCCAATCACACGGCCAGTGCTGGGGTCGCCCGCTGTGCCCTCGATGACACCAATTACGGACGTCGGAGTCAACCGGTACGTCGGGATGTCCCATTGATTGAGCAGATCCTCAATCATGTCCGAGGTCCTGTACTCCCGGAAGCTCAGCTCCGGATTCTGGTGCAGTTGGCGACGCCATGCCACCGCCTCTTCGATAGGTACTTCAAGGCGGTGCGACGGCAGGGTGTCGTTAGCATCAGTCATGGTTCATAGCATGACAGAAAATAGGCTCCACGACGAGCAGCTACGGAAATTCCCTCACCCATTTTCGCTTCACGACGGCCACAGCGCCCCGACATCTCCCCTGCTAGAGGCGACTTCAGCGCTGCCAGCGAGCTGCTAGTGTCCGGCACCCCAGAAATCCACGGTGAGTTCGGCCAACCACCATGGATCAATCGTGCCGCACATCTCACGCGCCGAGTGCATGGAGACCATCGCAGCTCCGATATCGATGGTGTCGATACCCAGTCGCGTTGCAGTGATCGGGCCGATAGTGGAGCCGCATGGCTTGTGGTTCGCAGAGACAAAATACTGCACCGGCACTTCCTGGCCAATGCGCTTGGAGGTTTCCGCTGCGATTCGGACAACCTCGGCCTGACCAACCGCCGTCGTGGCGTAGCGCTGGTTGGCATTGATCTTTACCACTGGGCCAGCATTGAGTTCCGGCTGGTGCCCCGGCTCGTGTTCACCTGCATAGTTCGGATGCACACCGTGTGCGCCGTCGGCCGAGAGACAGATGGAACCGCGGTAGAGCTGCTGGGTGCGTTCCAGGTCAGCGCCTGTGGCCGCTGCGATGCGGGACAGAACGTCGGCAAGCAGTGGCCCTGCAGCGCCCGTAGTGGAGGCGGACCCGACTTCCTCGTGGTCGAAAGCGACCATGACGGGGATGGTGGTTGACGTGCTCCAGTTTTGGCGGAGCAAGGTCTCGAAGGCAACCAGGGAGGAGTGGACACTGAGCAGGTTGTCGAGTCGGCCAGAAGCCAGGAACTCATCGTGAGCACCGAAGGTGCGCGGCTGCTGAGTGTCGAAGGAAATGAGGTCCCAGGCGACGATGTCGTCGATAGACAGGCCCGCAGCATTGGCGATGACCTGGTACACATCGGTGCCGAAAGTATCCAGTCCGATGATTGGTGCAGTGTGATTCTGCTTGTGGAGCTTCAACCCCTCTTCGTTAACCGCACGATTGAGGTGGATAGCCAACTGCGGAATACGCGCAACCGGGCCAGTGCGAGCAAGGTGCTCATTGCCGCTTTTATCAATTACCCGACCGGCGAACTCAATTTCGCGGTCGGTCCAGCTTCCCAACAACGCGCCGCCGTAGACTTCAACGGCGACCTGCGCATAGCCTGCGGCGGAGGTGCGCGCGTTGGGCTTCACACGAAAACCGGGCGAATCCGTGTGGGAACCCACAATACGGAAACCGGTGAAATCGGCAGCCGGCGTCTCCGGGACGATCCAAGCAACGGCAGCGCCATCGCGACGCAGGACGTAGGCACCGGGTTTACTTGGCCACTGTTCGTGCTCATCGATGACCGTGGCACCGGCTGCACTCAGACGGTCAACGACCTGTTGTGCCGCATGAAATGAGCTTGGCGACGCAGCCACAAAATCTATTAAATCCTCAACGTGACTGAGCGCTGCCGCCGGAACGCTGCGCGATGCCGCGTCCGAGGTATCCGCTGAATCCGGGGACTCAGGGGTGGGTGCCGAAGAAATAGCCATAACCAAACTCCTACTTCACATTTGATTCCGGATTTCATTGTATTGGAGCCCACAACTGACCGTGACCGAGCATTAAGCCGGTCCACAGTGTGATGCAGCTTTCATGTTGGGAACGGTATCCACTTAGTCACTTTTGCCCGTTTTAACTCGATATCGGGCATATTCAGACATATAGTGGCAACCGCATCAAAGAAAACCATTTGAATACAGAACCTCTCAAACCGGAGTCCCGACCGGATCCCGACCACAGAAAGGGTTTATACCGTGAGCCTTGAAAACCTGTTCCCCCGCTCTTTCACTACCAAGCGCGCCTTTTTCTCTCAGCCGCTGCGCGAGGCTCTTACCCGCGACACCAGCAGTGACGCTAACGCAGTCCACTTCGGACACCAGGTTAAGAGCGCCCGAAACGAGATCTACAGCGACATGTCCGCCCGTGACATCGTCTCTATGCTGAGCCGCTAAATTTAGCGCTTCCTCAAGTCGAATAAGACCATTGGCTCTGGCTGAGGAAATTTCAACGTCTCCGCGGCAGCTAATTCACTGCCAAAACCAGCTCCAACCTCGCCTGCATCACGATCGCCGTACCGATGTACCGCAAACGCGTGGCAGCCACCAACAACTAGCATCAATGCCAGCGTCAAGAGCATCGCAGTAATCCCCGAGTACACAAATCCGCCGGTATACGGCGTAGCAGCAATCGGGTTTGTCACAGGGAACGTCAGCAGGACCACTAGCAACGCAATACCGATATACGGCCACTGTCTGGTCAATCGGGTCCGCGCCATGGCGGCCAAACCGAACACAGGCGTGACCAGCATCAACATGTAGTGGGTCCAAAGAATCGATGAGAATGTGGCTGCAATAAGCCACGCGCCGGTGATTAGAAACTCAAACCGGTAGACCGGGTTCAACCACGCAACTGCGGTGACCATCAACACCACGCCAAGCGCAATACACAGTGGAATCGTTTTCACGTGACTCGGATAATCACGCACCACTGTTACTAATAAATCAGGATTGCCCAGGTCTGTGGCTAAAGTCGACGCCAACGACTGATTCGCACCACCGACCAAGACCGACGCACCAATGTCGTCGATTCGGTCAATCCAGTCCGAAATAACCGGCATGTCAATGCGGATAAGCATCCAGATCGCCAGTACCGCCGTGGTGGCCAGCGACCAGAGGGCTGCGCGCCGTCGATAAGCGAAAAAGAGCATCACGGCGATAAGCGCATACGGAGTCAATTTAATGGATGCGACGATGCCGAGGACGATGCCCGCGAGCCAAGGACGAGTGCGCGAGGCGGCAAGCCCATAGGCGACGCCCGCGACAATCAGCGGTGTCGTCTGACCAATCCAGAACGAATTAAGAGTGGTCGGCAGGGCGAATACGCATGCGGTAACCAGCGCTGCGATACCCCAGGGCATGGTCGACCGAAACCACAGGTGGTAGGAAGCTGCGACCAGGACCACGACGGCCATTCCGGAAAGAAACAGCAACCAAGCAACCGAGGTTTCAAAGCTCATGACGTGGGATATCGCTCCCAGAGCCTTTGCAAACAAAGGGTTTTGCACAAAGGGATGCGTAAATGGCGCAGACACTTCCTGCGCCAGGCGTGGCCAGACCTCTCCACTCATGGCGGTGAAATCGATTGGATCGGCATCATAGAGATGGGACTCAAGTCCCCTGTCCATCAGTAGCCCGCCCACCCAGAGCGACGCCCAATCGTCCGGCTGGGTGCGGCCATTCCAGGCCAGCAGCGAGGCAAGACCACCGAGCAGCGAGACCAGCATAAGAGGCCAGCTCATCACAGGCGATTGCGTCAGCGCAGGGACCTGATTGGGTTTGCGAACCCATATTTTTCGCGAGGCCCGCGACGGAGACTCCGCAACAGCACGTTGCGACTCCGCAACCTGTGACGATGCCCCATCCTGTGACACCGGTCCTTCTGCCCGACTATGCCGTCCCACGTTCCTCCTCATCGCTGGTAAGCGCCTCTATCTAATGTAGTGATTCCAATACGGCAGTGGTTACAACCCCACAAGAACCCGCAAGGTATGACGGCTTACTTTGAACGAAGTGCCAGGTGGACAACAATTGGCGGCCATGATGACCGGAGGGACTACCGGAACTGCGAGATAGTGCCGATGGTCGTGATCAGCTGATCGCCATCACTGTTGACAACAGCGGCTATGGGCATACGCTCCATCTCATCCGGACCGACATCGTAGCCCTGCGAGACCTCTGCCGTAATAATCTTTCCGGTCGGGCCGTCCTCAATGCGCGGATTACGAACGACCACATGAACCAGACTAAACTTCGCGGTGAAGTGAACTTCTCCGCGGTAGCTCTCCCCTTCGGCATCGCTGTTGTCATTGTCGCGGGTGAATGAGACAACACCGTCCTCAGGCTCTAGAGCACCGTTCTTAGCAGTGACTCCGCCACCCAGTGCGCCGAATACCTTCTCCAGCGCAGATACAGAAATTACTAAATCCTCGCTGGAGGGAGCCGGGGCATTCTTGCCCGGAGCATCCGAATAATTCAACGGAATATAGATTTCCTCGGCCTCATTAATAGAGCCGGCTGCCGGGTAGACGTAAATACCCCAGTTTTCACCAGCTGGGGTCTCTGGCGGGTCAACAACAATGCGGGCTTCAAAACTGCCGTCATCTGTCATCGGGGTAGCCTGACGAGCGATAGAACGCCGCATATCGACGCCCTGGTTCGGTATGGCCTCGAGAGTTCCGGCCGGCGTGACCCAGGCAATGTTGTCGTGTGGATGTTTCCGCGCCGAAGACGGAGCACCTTCACTTGGCTTCCACGAGTCTGGGAACGCACTGTAGAGAACGTAAACACCATTGGGCACACCCGGAGGAATTGGAAGCGGGTAACCACCACGGTTGGCCGACGGATTGAAACCACTGCCGCGAACAATAAGAACATCGCCGCGATGAACCGTGGCACCTTCAGCTGGTGTGCCGTCCTCAAAAGTGACAGTAACTTCCGGGGATTCGACATACTGTGAATCCTGCGGCTGGAAGTTCTCCGCTGGATTAATCACATTGGGAAAATTGTCCGGCACGATTGGCTTCGCAGTTTCAGCCATTGCCGGGGACACAAACGCCGAAAGAACCATGGCGCCGGACAGCGAAACCGCAGTCGCAGCTCTGCGCGCACCCCGCCCCACCGGTCGACGCACGTCTTCTCCAACCGTGGATGATTCAGAGCTGAATGAACGGCGAGTGTTGCGAGTGTTGCGAGCACCTGCGAGATGGCGGTGGGAATTATCGAAAGTCAGGAATCTCAGGCTGTGCATATAAGCAATGTACACCCCACTAGTTAGGTTTACCTAACGCCTTTATGAAGGTGCGCCTTACCCTCCCCCGTTTGAGGCTCAACACTGAGGCCGGCAGAAATAGCTGAAAGCAAAAGAAAACCGCGGCCAAGCCCAATAGAGCTCGACCACGGCTTACTTCAGCAGCTTCTAAGACAACCAGCTACTCCGCGGTAATCGGCAGGTAGACGCGGCTCCCCTGATCAGCGAACTCCTGGGACTTCTCAGCCATGCCGGCCTCGATCGCTTCAACGGAGTCCAGGCCGTGTTCCTTCGCGTAGTCCTGTACATCCTTGGAAATACGCATGGAGCAGAACTTCGGACCACACATGGAACAGAAATGCGCAGTCTTTGCCGGCTCTGCAGGCAGAGTCTCATCGTGGTAATCCAGCGCAGTGTCCGGATCCAGAGCCAGTGCAAACTGGTCATGCCAACGGAACTCGAAGCGGGCCTTCGACAGCGCGTCGTCACGCTCCTGAGCGCGCGGCAGCCCCTTCGCCAAGTCGGCGGCGTGCGCGGAAATCTTGTAAGTAATCACGCCGACCTTGACGTCGTCGCGGTTCGGCAGCCCCAGGTGCTCCTTCGGCGTGACGTAGCAAAGCATGGCGGTGCCAGCCTGCGCAATGATTGCCGCACCGATAGCCGAGGTGATGTGGTCATAGCCCGGCGCGATATCGGTTGCCAGCGGGCCGAGGGTGTAGAACGGAGCTTCCTCACACCACTCCTCTTCCCACTTCACGTTGTCGGCGATCTTGTGCATCGGAACGTGGCCTGGACCTTCAATCATGACCTGACAGCCGCGGGACTTAGCGATCTTGGTCAGCTCGCCGAGGGTGCGCAGCTCAGCCAGCTGGGCTTCATCGTTAGCGTCGGCAATGGAGCCCGGACGCAGGCCATCACCGAGGGAGAACGTGACATCGTACTGCGCCAGAATGTCGCACAGCTCAGCGAAGCGGGTGTAGAGGAAGCTCTCCTGGTGATGCGCGAGGCACCATGCGGCCATAATCGAGCCACCGCGGGAAACAATGCCTGTCACGCGGTTGGCGGCCAGAGGCACATAGCGCAGCAGCACACCCGCGTGAACGGTCATGTAGTCCACGCCCTGTTCACACTGCTCAATGATGGTTTCGCGGTAGATTTCCCAGGTCAGCTTGGCCGGGTCACCCTTGACCTTCTCCAGCGCCTGGTAAATCGGCACCGTACCAACCGGCACCGGGGAGTTACGCAGAATCCACTCGCGGGTTTCGTGAATGTCCTTGCCAGTGGACAGGTCCATGATGGTGTCCGCGCCCCAACGGGTTGCCCACACCATCTTCTCCACCTCTTCAGAGATGGACGAAGTCACGGCCGAGTTGCCGATATTTGCGTTGATCTTGGTGGCAAAACGCTTGCCGATAATCATCGGCTCAGTCTCCGGGTGCTTGTGGTTGGCCGGAATCACGGCACGACCCGCAGCGACCTCTTCGCGCACAACTTCCGGATCCACACCTTCACGAGCGGCGATGAAAGCCATCTCCGGGGTGACAATTCCCGCACGCGCCCATGCCAGCTGCGTCTTGACCTTCGGTGCATCCTCAGAGCCCGCAACCGCCGGCACTGCCGGAGCCTTCGGCCACGAGTCACGAGTCTTAGCCAAACCCTCCTTCAGGTTCAGCTTCGGGTTTTCCTCGGTGTAGATACCCGAGGTGTCGTAAGCATCGAAGTGAGTACCGTCCGTCAGATTGATTCGACGAACTGGAATCCGCAGGTTCGCCTCACCGAAATCGTTGCTAAACGCAACCTCGTCGTAATGCTTGTTACTGCGGTAAATCGGGCCAGTTGTAACCTCGCCCTCTTTCGGCGGAGCGGATACAGATACACGTGCGGCCATGAAGCAACACATCCCTTTCCTACGCTGGTATTACCCAGATTCAGGTTCGTCCGGTCGACGCTCGATTCCTAGCGTCCTCTCAGTGCCGGAATTTCGGTTGGCACTCCCGTGGTTTTGTAATGCGCCTCATAGTCTAACCAATCGTTCGGATTACTTCGGTCATTACACCCACGTTTGCCGCCAATGCTTAACGACGGCACGGAGAACACACCCTAAAGGTGCAGGTTGCGGCTGTGCAGCGGCGCTGTTTTTCGCGGCGACCGCGTTGTCCACACCCCTAAAAAGTTATCCACAGTCGGTCTATTTTTTCGGCTTCTCAGCAAGCGCAATTGTGAACGCGGTGTTATATCTTTCTCACACAAATTCTTTGGGGAGGGAAAATTGAAAAAGGCGACTACTGCCGCCCTAGTGTCAGCACTTCTATGGGGAGTAACGGGGACTAGTTGCGCATCGACCGAGGCATCCGGCGAGGACGTTCAACCTGTCGGCGACAATGCGACAACCATCACTACTGACTCGGGCGTGACGTTACCTGCGGGTGTGCTTCCACCCAACAATCCGCCGAAGCCCGGTGATGCTCCACTTGGTCCCGATGGGCACTACAACTACGACGCACCCGAATTCGTCCTGACCAATCCGTGTGACGACCCTGAGATTATGGGGCGCTTAGACAGGCTGGGGTTCCGGGAGCAGACGTACATGGAGGGCCGAATCGAAGGTAATAAACAGATCGGCTGCGTTATCGAATCCGACGCTTCCGGCCTGCTGAGCATCTGGCATGCTGCGGTCGCTCATTCACAACTCGAACGCTACAGTGCCGAGCCTTTGGCTCATCACAAAGGGATTTTCAATTGGGTGACATTCACTCAAACAGAACCGCTAGGAAGTTCCGCCTGTATTGCTTCTGTCGAAACAGAGCAAGGGGCCCTCGGATTCGTTATCGACACAACCGGACAAGATAGCCCTGACCCACAGCACCAACTGTGTGCTCCCGTAAATGAGCTGTTAATTGATTACTTGGGGGAAGAATCATGATGCATGCCGTAATTCCAACAATCGACTCTGCAATCCAGAAGTTCAGTATTACGAATGTTCTAGCAAGCGGTTCCAGATTTATGCAGCCCAACTTGGCCGGCTACTCACAGGTTCCGTCACTCCAGCTGGTGGCGACAGAACACAGTCTCGCAATTTCCGGCAGTACGGGAAGCTCTGCCGCCGTCGGATTGTCTCTGGGCAAACAGCTCACGTGGGCGCAAACAAATCTCGCTGACTTCCGTCGCGTGATTACTGAGCACGAATCCACCATGAATCGGATCCTTCGAAGCATTAACCCGTTCAATGGTGACGGTGCTTCCATTGCCGAAGTAGCGCGAACAAGCGGTGTATTTCAGCGTCGGCCAATGTTTGAAGCTGGAAGTCTCACTTTCGCGCCAGTCACACTTTCTGCGGAACTCGGTCTTGATGCGAAGTCCCTACTATCCATGTTTTCCTCGACAAACGACGGTGCCGTAGCCGAGGCAATCGCCTACTGGAACAACTTCGCCGAAACTATGACCACGTTGGCCAGCAATCTAACCTCCATCTCATCCGGCTTGGTGTCGAGCAACAGCGGTGCTGTCTTCTCTGCTGCTGACTCAACAATGAAAGGTCTGGCCGCACGCGCAACCAGCATCGCCACCGCATCTGAGGTCATGGCCGGACACCTTGCCGTTTTGCCGTCCGTTAAGGCAATGGCCGTCAATGCACTATCTGCGATTGAGGCCGAGTCCAAGGCACTCCCAAACCCTGGCGCGCAAAAGGCTTTTGAACAGGCCGAGGTAGCAGCCTTTCTCTCTGGCCCGTATACCGCACAGCTACAGACCGCTATTCCTCGAATTCCTAACCTGGTTTCTGCCGATGCCGGAAGTGGTGTGACTGCCGAGGTTTCCGTTGGGGCCACAGTCGCCGGGCGTTCTGGAACTAGTCAGTTCGGTCTTTCGCCTGCGGGGATGACTGGAAGCATGCAGGCCGCCAGCGCACCAGTTGGCGCCACCTCAACTGTTCCGGATTCTCCAACACCACAATCCACAGCCGCGAGTGCTCCCGCTCCTTCGCAGGCTCAACCGAGCACTTCGACTTTGTCGAACCCTACTAATCCGTCTGCTACCCCTGTGCACCCCGCATCACCTAGCAGCCCAACGAGCTCCACAATCTCGCCAACTTCCCCGACCGGTACATCAGGCATGGCTCAATCGAACGCGGCGAATCCAGCCATGGTCGCTCCTTCGGGCGCGAGCGCCCCACTTCAACGCACATCACCGCAAGCATCTTCACCTTACGGAGTTCACGGCAACCGACCGGCTGGCTCCCTCGGTGCAGGACGCACTCCGGGGCTCACACCAGCGGGCAATATCCCGCCCCTGCCGTCTTCTGGAAACGCAAGCTCCCGCCCACCAGCCTCGGGAGTTCTGACTTCGAGCCCCAGTCGTATGCCAGCACCAACAGCGGGTCGCGGGATGGGAACCGGCTTGGGTGTCGGGGTAACTGGTTCTGCCTTGCCAAACACCTCGAATAGCACTGCACAGCGCGGAAGTGGATTGATGAATTCCCTAATCAGTGCGCGCAACAGTGCTACTACCGGAGCTACGGGTGCTGCTGGCGGAATCGCGGGTACCGCTGCTGGAAACCGTGGTGCAGGGACTTTCGCGGCCACCACTGCGGGCAACCGTGGCGGACTGCTCCAAAAGGACTCCGCACCGTCGGCACGCAAACTGACAAATGTGGCCACCATCAGGGATAACGATGCCGGCGCTTTCGAGCAGAACGAATACCAGAAGGAGCTTTTCGGGGATGCGCCAATCACTATCCCGGCGGTGATAGGCCACAACGTCCGAGCGTAAAGCTCCGAGCGTAAAGTCAGCGCGTCCAAGCTGATCTTTACCCGCTCGGGCGCCACGGGGGATCGAACGGCGTCCGTGAATTCGTACCTCAACAACGCCTTCAACTTAGACACTTTTTCACCGGCCCTTTGGTCGGGATTGGCGTACTTTTGTTGAAGGTCTAGGCCTAAATCGTCGCTCTCCAAAAGTTGTAACTAAACCGAACGTTCGTTACAGTTACTGGAATGACAAGTACCGACCACACCGCTTACACGGGGGCTAATCCGCCCACTCCAGTCACCCACAGGTGGGCCTTCCTCGCTATCATCAGCGCCGGCCTACTACTCATCGGCATAGATAACTCGGTGCTCTACACTGCCCTGCCAGTTCTGCGCGAGCAGCTCCACACAACCGAGCTGGAGGGCCTGTGGATCATCAACGCCTACCCACTGGTGATCTCCGCACTCCTCCTCGGCACTGGCACTCTGGGCGACCGCATCGGTCACCGCAAGATGTTTCTTGTGGGCCTGACGATTTTTGGCTTATCTTCCCTGGCCGCGGCCTTTGCGCCGCACGCCTGGGCCCTGGTCATCGCTCGAGGCTGCCTGGGACTGGGCGCCGCGACCATGATGCCGGCCACTCTCGCACTGCTACGTGAGACCTTCCACCACCCTCGTGAACTTGCCACGGCTATTGGCATTTGGTCAGCCACGGCAACACTGGGTGCCGCTGCTGGCCCCGTCGTCGGCGGTTTCCTGTTGGAGCACTTTTGGTGGGGCTCAATCTTCCTTATCAACATCCCTGTCGTAGTTTTCGCAATCATTGGCACGCTGATTTTCGCTCCACCAAATCAGCCCAACCCAGCCAAGCGCTGGGACTTTCTCACCAGCCTCTACGCGATGCTGGCCATGCTGGGCCTGGTTTCGCTCATCAAGGAACTCGCCGGCCATCGCTCCTCCACCGTCATCGTCGCAGCTATCGCCTGTGGGCTAGTGGGCGCGGCACTGTTTCAGCGTCGTCAGGCACGTCTTACCGAACCCCTCATCGACTTTTCGGTCTTCCGTTCGCCGATGTTTTCCGGTGGCGTGCTGGCAGCAGCGCTTGCCATGTTTGTCCTGGCAGGCGCCGAATTGATGACGACGCAGCGCTTCCAGATTTCCGTCGGATACACACCACTCGACGCGGGCTTGCTAGTTGCCACCGCGGCACTGGCGTCCTTGCCAGTTGGTGTCATCGGCGGCATGGTGCTCCATCGAGTGGGTTTCCGCACGCTTATCACCGGCGGCTTCCTCCTCAACGCCGTCGGACTGGCAGGCATGTACTACGGCGTTTCCTCGGGCAATTTCTCGCTCATGATCGCGGGATTGATACTGCTCGGCGCGGGCGCAGGTTCTGTGATGTCGGTGTCGTCGACTGCGATAATCGGCTCAGCGCCGAGGTCAAAGGCAGGTATGGCGGCGGCGATGGAATCCGTGTCCTACGAATTCGGCACACTGATTACCGTCGCAATCACAGGCAGTCTCCTGCCTATGTTCTACACCCTGTTTACGCCTGTCGACGCCAGCATCTCACTCACCGATGCACTTCACACGCCAGCGCTTAACGACGGCGCCCGCGCCGGCCTCGACAGTTCCTACCTGGCCATTTTGATTATCCTGGCTGTCGTTGCTGTCATTGCAGCGATTGCGACTGCGGTGGCATTCCGCGGCAACCCGAAGGAGACTGAATATGCGCACGAGTAAGCGCACTGCCATCCTCGACACAATCGTTGAGATTATCGAGACAAGCGGTTTTTCCGAGGTCACCTACGAAAATGTTGCAACTCAATGCGGAATGAGTAAATCAGGATTGATTTACCACTTCCCCTCCCGTGAAGACATGATCCGCAGCGTCCATGAGCACATGGCGCAGTTATGGGAGGAGGAGCTTATCGAAGCCGCAGGAGGACCTGCGGAGGAGGTATCCCCCGCCAACCGCCTACGCGCAAACCTCCAGGTCTCGCTGGATACGGCAACGAGGGCCGAGCTACTCATGTCCATCGACTCTGCCGCCGACCCGGAGCTACGCGAGATTTGGACGCGCCTTTTGCGCCGGTGGAATCCGCCGGTAGAACGGATTGCCACCGACCAGGATGCCTGCATGGCCTACGTTGTCCAAATGATTTCCGATGGACTCTGGGCTAACGACTACCTCAATGGCAATCAGCTCACGAAAGCGCAGCGCAAGGCAATCGCCGAGGCTGCGGCAAAGCTGATTCCAGAGTCGATGGAGTAGCCAGCTCTAGACGCCCTTGCGCTGAACGTCCTTGAGCTCGGAGTCAGTGGCCAGGCCATAGTTGGCACCCTCATAGACAGCCTTTGCTCGACTCGTTCCGTCGAGCACATACTCGCTAAAGGACAGCACCATCGAGCCGAGCACATTCTTGGACGGATCATCCAGGTAGGTGCCGTGGTAGGAACCGGTGACTACCGCTTCCCAGGCGGGCCCTGCAGCATCGCGGTAACCACGTCGATCGGCATCAAAAGGAACGATGTCCTCGTGCTCAGCAATGGCCACCAGGCTCGGAATCTCCGGAGGGGTGGAGATCAGTCCAGCGTCGGAAGGCCCTGGGTTGATAGCAACCAGACCACGGGTGACCATATCGATGCCCGCAGCCTGGAAGGCCTTATCCATCCTGTTGTTCAGGAAGATTGCGGAGCCACCACCTGCAGAGTGCCCGACCAGCATCGTCCGGGAGAAATCGATCTTGCCTGCAAGTGGCGTCGACTCGTCCTCATTGGCCGCTGCGGCCACGGAAGCTGCCAGCACCATCTGCGGCGCGAACCAGTTGGTGAAGTTGTAGCCAAGAGCCACGACATATCCGTGGCTTGCATAGAGTCGCGCTTGCGCGTCGTACATACCTGGCTCAGTACCAATGCCAGGGCTCAGAACCATCAGCGGCGCGGACTCCATGGAGTCGATATCCGCCGGGTAAATGAGCTGCGCGCCAACTGGGGAGGCGTTAGCCGATTCCGGCAACACGTCATAGCAGCCGGTGGTGCCGTGGAGACCGTGGAGGTCCCGCAGTACGCGGTTGTAGATGGTGTAGACGACACCATCACATGGCATTGCTTCACGGGTTGCGGCAACTGGGTGGGAGCCCATCGCTCCGAACTCCTTGCGCAGGTACCCCGCCTCTGGGGCGAACGGCTCGGTGATATGGCCACTTTCACCACCGGAGATGGCGCGGTTCACGCCACCCATAACATCCACCAGACCACCGCCAATTTTGTCCACGGTTTCCGAGTTCTGGTAGTCAACAGTGCTTTCACGTGCAGTGATGTCCGGCAGCTGACCAATGCGCGGTGCCGCCTGCGCTGGCGCCTGTCCGCCGAGAACCACACCAGCTGCGAGCGAGAGAGCAACCACCTTCGAGAACGCACGCCCCTGCCCTTGACGGGATACCGACACGGTCTTTCCGGCGACACTTAGTGAACCAATCATCGTTTTCCTTAACTCTTGCCAAGAACCTAGGAATACGAATTTACCTAATACGTAAATACATACGTAAAGACAGGAATAGCCTCCCCCACCTTTCACCCCTCAAACAATCATTCAGGGCGCTGAAAATGTTCACTCTCGCCCAAAATTAACACCACCACCCCCATTTCCTACCCCCTTTCCACGAGTGCACAGATTCAGAAAACCCACCTCACCACCGTTACCCACATATTTTTATTACCTTTTTCCACAAACGCCTCCGCTGCCTCCCCACCAGCGCATACCTTATTGACACCAAGGAGAAAGTGGCCACGCCCACACTCACTGTTAACCGACAACCGAGTGCGCATGGCCCTTAATAAAACCCCCGAACAGAAAAGAACTCCCACAATGAGAATCGGCATCCCTTTAGAACCCGATCCCCAGCAAACAATTGTGGCTGCGACCCCGGAGACCGTCGGCAAACTCGTCAAGCTTGGCTACGAGGTCGCCGTGCAGGCTGACGCCGGCCTGGCTGCTAAGTTCACCGACGCGGACTACGAATCCGCCGGTGCCACCATTGTCGACGAGTCTGTCTGGCACAGCGATATCGTCGTAACGCTCGACACTCCGCCGGAGCAGTTCCGTGCACTGCTTAACGACGGTGCCATGCTGATCAGCCGACTTGCGCCAGGCCGAAACGAAGAACTGGTCGAAGAGCTCGCGCAACGCAACATCACTGCCCTTGCTATGGATGCAGTTCCCCGCATTTCCAGGGCACAGTCGATGGACGTGCTGTCGTCGATGGCCAACATCGGCGGCTACCGCGCAGTAGTCGAAGCTGCTTCTGCATATGGTCGCCTCTTCACTGGTCAGGTGACTGCCGCAGGCAAGATGCCACCAGCTACCGTTTACGTCATCGGCGCTGGTGTCGGCGGACTTGCGGCGATCGGTACGGCCAACTCTATGGGCGCGGTTGTTAAGGCAACAGACCTGCGCCCTGAAGCCGGTGAACAGGTCGAATCGATGGGTGCAGAGTTCATCCCGATTCCGGCCGCCGCCGAGAAGTCCGAGGATGGCTACGCCAAGGAAATGACCAATGATCAGGCTGCCGCTGCCGCGAAGCTCTACTCCGAGCAGTCCGCGCAGGCTGACATTGTCATTACCACCGCGAATATCCCGGGCCGTCGCTCTCCACTGCTGCTGACTGCTGCCGATGTTGCAGCTATGAAACCAGGCAGCGTCATCGTCGACATGGCTGCCGCCGGTGGCGGCAACTGCGAGATGACCGTTCCAGGCAAGACCATTGTCACTGACAACGGTGTGACCATCATCGGTTACACCGACCTTGCAGGACGTCTGCCCGCGCAGGCATCGTCGCTGTACGGACAGAACATTTTCAACCTGTTCAAGCTGATTACGCCGGAAAAGGATGGCTCTCCGGTTCTCAATCTCGAGGATGAGATTATCCGTGGCATCACGGTAACAAAGGCTCGCCCACAGAATGGCGCCGGCGCTACCGGAGCTGAGATTCTCTGGCCACCACCGCCAATCAAGGTCGCTGTCACCCCTGCTGCCCCACTGCAGGAGCAGCAGGCCCACCAGGCCGCATTAGAAGAGAATGCGCCGGAGAAGGTTTCCTTCATGGGATCGGGCCTGGGCTCGAAGATTGCTCTGGGCCTGATGGCACTGCTGGCAATTGTGGTTATGCTCAGCGCACCGCACAGCGTGAGCGCCAACTTCATGGTTCTCACCTTGGCTATCGTGCTTGGCTTCTACGTAATCTCCGCGGTCACGCCGCGCCTACACACACCGCTGATGTCTGAGACCAACGCGATTTCCGGCATTGTTCTGGTGGGTGCGATTCTCCAGGTGGGAAGCTCCAACCTGCTGGTTTCCGGTCTCGCGTTCGCGGCCATCGTGGTTAGCTCCATCAATATCTTCGGCGGTTTCGCCGTCACCGACCGCATGCTTGGCATGTTTGTGAAAGAGGAGGCATAAAGTCTAATGGCTAGCATTGATACTGCTTCGCTTCTGGACTGGACCTACCGCCTGTCCAACGTCGGCTACATTGTCGCCGCCGTCCTGTTCCTCGCTGCCCTCTCGGGCCTGTCCAAGCCGGAGACCGCTCGCCGCGGTAACTCCTTCGGTATCGCCGGTATGGCTGTAGCCGTTGTCATTGCCATCTTCCAGGCACTCGTCACCGCAGACACCAAGCCGGATACTCATTTCTCGCCGCTGATTACCCTGATTCTCATCGCTGTCGCTATCGGCATCGGTGGTGTCATCGGTATCAGTCGCGCACGCCGCGTTGCCATGACTGGCATGCCGCAGCTGATTGCATTGTTCAATGGTCTGGTCGGACTCGGCGCTATCTTCATCGGCTTCAACTCTTACATCTTCGCCGAAGATGTCGCCCCCGATGCCCTGAAGTTCCACTTCGGTGAGGTCTACATTGGCGTCTTCATCGGCGCTGTGACCTTCACTGGCTCCATCGTCGCAGGCCTGAAGCTGTCTGAGAAGATCAAGGGCTCGCCGCTTCTGCTGCCGGGCCGCAACGCTCTGAACATTGCCATTCTGGTGGTCACTCTGGTTCTCCTGGCTGTCTTCATCGCAACCGGCACCGAGGGCGGCGCCATCGCATGGGCATGCATGGTTGCAGTCACTGCTTTGGGCCTGTTCTTGGGCTGGCACCTGGTCATCGCCATCGGTGGCGGCGACATGCCGGTTGTCGTGTCCATCATGAACTCGTACTCCGGCTGGGCCGCCGCTTTCACCGGTCTCATGCTTGGCAACCCGCTGCTCATCATCACTGGTGCGCTGGTTGGTTCCTCCGGCGCCTACCTGTCGTACATCATGTGTGAGGCCATGAACCGCTCCTTTGCCAACGTTATTCTGGGTGGCTTTGGCTCCGAGGCTTCGTCGGGAAGCGCCGTGGAAGGCTCCCACACCGAGGTCAGCCACGAGGACACCTCCGAGATTCTGCGTGATGCAGACAAGATCCTCATCGCTCCGGGTTACGGTATGGCTGTGGCACAGGCTCAGTACGCTGTTGCTGACCTAGTCCGTAACCTGCGTGAGGCCGGCAAGGAAGTGGTCTTCGGTATCCACCCAGTCGCTGGCCGCCTGCCGGGTCACATGAACGTGCTGCTGGCTGAGGCCAAGGTTCCCTACGACATCGTGCTGGAGCTGGACGAGGTCAACGATGACTTCGCTGATGTGGATGTCACCCTGGTCATCGGTGCAAATGACACCGTCAACCCGATGGCAGAGCAGCCGGGCTCCCCGATTGCGGGTATGCCGGTGCTGAAGGTGTGGGAATCTGAGCGCGTGATTGTTCTCAAGCGTTCGATGGGTTCGGGTTACTCAGGCGTGCAGAACCCGTTGTTCTTCAACGAAAACACCGACATGCTTATCGGCGATGCGAAGGCCAGCGTCGACTCTCTGAACCGCATCCTGGCGAGTTCGAAGGTCAACGCTTAAAACTTCAGGCAAGCAACGCCGTACAAATCGGAGCCTAAGTACTTTCCCCTAGGACCCGTCACGAACCATCGTGATGTGCTCAATGCCGGCTTCCATGAAGGTCTCCCCGATCTCATGGAAGCCGGCTTTTGCGTACACAGCCTTCGCCTGCGTCTGGGCATGCAGAATCAGCCCCTTATCCGGGTGGTCAGCGATGACCTGCTGCAGCAGTTTCGAGGACAACCCCCTACCCCGGCTCGCAGCATCGACGACAACTCGGCCGATGGTGCGCGGGTAGCTCGACGAGTACTCATCGAGCGTGTCAATCACACGCAAGTACGCAATAATCTTGCGGGAGTCATTGTCGTCGCGGATGAAATAGTGCTCTGCGGTATCTTCCAGGTCGCGCCAATCCATTTCCGGCTCTGTACAGGACTGCTCAAGATAAAACACGTCGGTACGCAACGCCGAGATGGCATACGCATCGGTCGCACTGAGTTGAGAAAAGGAGGCGTGTTCAATCATGGTGGCTGATTTTACTGCGAAGAACGGTGTGACGCTCATAGCTGGCAAACGTAGTGGCGCACCATCGCGCAGAATGAAGCCGCAGACCTATACCGCCCGCACCCGGCGGAATTGTACCCTCGCGCCGGGCACCAATTGCCCGGCCCTCGACAATGACGGCTCCGTCAACACACCAATGACCGGATATCCACCCGTCGCCGGATGATCAGGACCGAAAATAATCGGCTGCCCCGATGCGGGCACTTGTATCGCACCGGGGACCATTCCCTCGCTTGCCAACTCATGGGTGACCTGGCGCTCAAGAGTAGTCCCATTCAGCCGAAGTCCGACGCGGTTGGCCTCTTGCGTCACGGTCCATGTCTCGTGAAAGAAATCACTGACGCTTTCCCGCGTAAACCAGTCCGCCCGAGGGCCAGGAACAACATCTAAGCGCGCAGCCTCGCTCGACCAATGAGGCGCGGGATAAATTGCGATTGACGACCCCGTCGAATACTCCGGGTCGCCGACCTGCAAGACCTGACCGGCCTGCAAAGGCGCTGGGCCGAGCTTGCCGAGCGTATCGTATGACCGCGAGCCCAGCACTTCCGCGACATCGATGCCCCCTCGAATCGCGACGTACCCGCGAAGACCTGCATCGAAGGTACCAAGCCGCACAATTGCCTTCGCCCCGACCACAATTCGACTATTCATCGAGGTCTTGATGACCTTGCCATCCTGCTCGACAGTCACCTCACCGTGGGCTCCTGCGAAGGATATGATTGCTCCCTCCGCTACTTGGAACTCCAACCCGCCGACGACGCACTCAAGCACCGCCAGGCTTTCTTCGTTGACAACCATCCGGTTAGCAGCTGCCGCGGACTCGTGGTCGAACGCACCGGAAGTACTCACGCCCAGGCTGCCTTGCCCTGCACGGCCCAAATCCTGAATCGTCGTCAATATGCCGGGTCGAATAATCTCGATAGAATTCTTCATCTCTTCCGCCCCCTTTTTCTACGCCGCACTCACCGTAGAAGTCGCTTCAAATTGCACCTCAACCCCGGGCTCAAGCAGCGCCGGATTAGGCCGATTCAAGTCCCACATCTCCACATCTGTATGTCCCAAGAGCTGCCAGCCACCGGGCGAATCGATGGGATATACACCTGCGAATTGGCCCGCAAGTCCGACGGAGCCCTTGGGAACTCGAGTGCGCGGCGTCGTAAGGCGGGGAATATCAAGCGGCTCTGGCCACCCCTGACCGCTCCCGCGCACCATGTAATAAAAGCCCGGCGCGAATCCACCGAACGCGGCCGTCCAAGGGCGTTCGCAGTGCCAATCGATTAACGCTTGAGGGCTCATCCCAAGGCTTTGTGCCAAGGACTCAAGGTCCGCGCCGTCATAGTGAACGGGAATCGTCATTGTTTTTCGCTTGTCGACGGTCTGCCTCTGCGCATTGTTGCCCCGCAGCGCGGTTTCTACTGCGCCGAGGTAACGACGAGCCGGTCCGCGAAAGCGAAGAAGGAGCGTTTGGGCTGCAGGTACCCTGTCAACGAGTCCCTCAATCTCAGCCGCAGCAGAGTGTGCACGAAGTACCTTCGCCAACGGATTGGCCGATGATGAATAGTCGATAAGCAGCGCATTTGTTCCCATAGGGCGAATCTCGGCCATGGCGGTGCTGATCCTTTCTTTCTTGCGGGGTTGAAAAACTGCGGTTGATAAGACCGGTGTGCGAGTCCGCGCTATACGTGGGCAGCGACGGTGACTCCGGCGTCGACGAGCCCTTGGCGAATCATACGGGAGAGTTCGACCGCACCAGGGGTGTCTCCGTGCAAACAAATA
This sequence comes from Corynebacterium sp. MSK035, assembly GCF_030232615.1. Classification (NCBI taxonomy): domain Bacteria; kingdom Bacillati; phylum Actinomycetota; class Actinomycetes; order Mycobacteriales; family Corynebacteriaceae; genus Corynebacterium; species Corynebacterium sp. MSK035. The sequence continues at coordinate 92,933 of NZ_JASPJP010000007.1, read as the reverse complement.
GAGTCAGCCTGCACGGTCAACGGTGAACCGTCGTAGGCGACGATTGGTTCCCCGCTAGCCATTGCAATGACGCGTTTGACGACGGCATCGGGTTCTACAATGACCGACCCCTCGAGTACTCGGGACACCAGAGTTCCATCGGAGTTGTAAGCGCGATCTGCAAAAGCTTCCCTAATCACAGGGAGGTCCGCGTCGAGGCTGAGCCGTTCGATGACCGACCCCGGCTGCGCCATAATGGCAAGCTCATCTCCGCAGGTGGAGCGAGCGAGCAGGAGCGCCTCCACCACTGCAGCGGCCTGATTTTCATCCACTGCGATGCGGTTGTAGAGGGCACCGTGGGGCTTGACGTAGGAAACTTCGGTACCCACCGCCCGTGCACATGCCGAAAGTGCACCAATCTGGTAGACGGTTTCGGCTCGCAATTCTCGATGTGCGTAATCCATGCGACGTCGTCCAAACCCGGGGAGATCGCGGTAGGCGACGTGCGCGCCGATGCGAATTCCGCGCGCAGCAGCTGCCTCACAGGTCTCCATCATGACGCTAGCGTCACCCGCGTGATACCCGCAGGCAATATTGGCACTGGTCACAATGTTCAGCAGAGCGATATCATCACCCATCTTCCACGAGCCGAACGCTTCCCCAAGGTCAGAGTTGAGATCGATAGTGGCGCCCATAAACGTCACCGCTCCTTCCAAGTAATAATGCTGGTCTTTGTACCGTTGTTATGTTGGTTCTCATCTGAGCTGTGCGAGAAACCGGGGGGGATTAGCCGAGCATTTCAAACACACCGCCGAATGAGCGCCACGCCAAGAACCAGGCGACTGCGACACCCAAGATTCCGATAGCCGCCAACCACTTCGGGTACTTGTAACCATTCATGAGATCCGCACGGAACAGCGCGATGTAAATCAGCACAGTAACGCCAATTGGAAGAACCAAACCATTGAAGGCTCCGGCGAAAACCAACAGCGTCGCTGGAGCCGTACCGATGAGACCGAAGAGCAGCGTGGAGATTGCAATTAGGACAATGGTGATCGTGTTTTGAGTCTTGGCTCCAGCACCCGAGGAACGAGTCAGAAATGTTGCTGAGGTGTAGCTGGCACCCACAATCGACGAGATTCCCGCAGCCCACAGGACAACGCCAAAGAAGCGCATACCCCAATCTCCTGCCGCAGCTTGGAATGCCTCTGCAGCGGGGTTTCCATCCGTATTGAGGACCACGCCACCCGCAACCACTCCCAAGACAGCTAGGAAAAGGAGGAAACGCATGATGGCTGTGACGATGATGCTCGTAACAGATGAGCGAGTGGTCTGTGCGAGGTTCTCTACACCGCCGGCGCCAGCATCAAGCATGCGGTGAGCGCCAGCGTAAGTAATGTAACCGCCAACAGTGCCACCGACGAGCGTGATGATTGCCAACAAATCAATCGTGTCGGGCATGACCGTGTTCTTCAGTGCTTCCCCTACTGGCGGGTTAGAACTGAACGCCACAATTCCAGTGACCAGAATCATCACGACACCGAGCACAACGAGTGCCTTGTCCAGCGCCATACCCGCCCGCCGGGAGAGGAAGAAGCCAATGGCGAGGATTGCAGTAACAATGCCGCCAATCTTTGCGTCCACGCCCAACATCGCGTTCGCACCAAGTCCAGCACCGCCGACGTTGCCAATATTGAAGACCACACCACCGATGACAATGAGAATTGACATTAACCAGCCCAGCCCCGGAAGCACGGCGTTGCCGAGCTCCTGCGCGCGGCGTCCAGAGACAGCAATCACTCGCCACACGTTGAGCTGAATCGCGATATCAAGAAGCACCGAGATCACAATGGCAAAGGCGAAAGCCGCGCCAAGCTTGGCCGTAAAGGTTGCGGTCTGGGTGAGGAAGCCCGGCCCGATAGCACTGGTCGCCATCAGGAATACGGCGCCGAGGAGTGCCGTTCGCCGCGCCTTATGGGCAGATGTTGAAGCGTCCATAGCGTAAGGCCTTTCCCTACAAGTCTGACGATTCCCACGTTGAAGGATTCCTACGTTGAAGATCGCCTGCACAGAGATTGTTGAACAATGTCTCGTATGTTAATTGGTGATGGCCGCCACACAAAAGTGCTTTAGTAGTCTGTATTACATGACTACCCCCGGAAACATCCTCGACGATCAGACCCGCACGTCCTCTGGGGAAAAACAACAAGACGTTTCAGTAGCGGATGTCACCGCAACTGTCCTGCGCCGAGAGATTCTCGCCGGAAAGCACTATAGCGGCGAGCAGCTCCGTGAAACCCAACTTGCTGCGCGACTGCAGGTCAGCCGCAATACCATCCGACAGGTCTACCGCAAGCTGGAATCTGAGGGGTTACTCACTCATATTCCTCATCACGGCGTTTTTATAGCCTCCTTCGACAAACAACGCATCCGCGAACTGTATGCCTTTCGCCATGTCGTCGAATGCGGAACACTGCGATCGCTAAGCAAGAGCCAGGCAAAGCTCCTCGGCGAAGAGATTCTTTCTATTTGTGGTTCACAGTCATCATTGAACCTTCCCGAACGGAATAATGCCTTTCACCTCGCCATCGTCAGAGCTTCCGGGTCCCCCGACCTGTTAGCCACCGCCGAATCAATTCAGGCCCAACTCCGTCTTTGCTTCCTCTCCTACCCCCAAAGCATCGAACTCCATGCCCGATACGCCGATCGCCACATCAGTATCGCCAAAGTTCTCATCGAGGACACCCCAAACCACGCCGCCGACCTCCTCAGCGCCTACCTCAATGAGTCGTTCAGTGCCGTCACCGCTGCCCTCCCGCTTGCCGACCGTTGATAATTAGCTGCTAGGACTACAGTGATGGACATGGCAGCAAATTCAGGCAACGCATACGCAATGATCATCAATCGCTTTGGCGACCCCGATGAGTTCACGCAGGTTTCCCGCACCCCTGCGGAGCCCGGTCCCGGCGAAATCCTGGTCAAAACCACAGCCATCGGCGCGAATCCGCTGGATTACAAGATGCGCGATGGCTCTTCCGGTCTGTGCGCAAAATTCAACCCTCCCGCCGTCCTCGGACGCGAAGCGGCTGGTGAAGTCGTTGCCGTCGGCGAAGGCGTGGACAATTTCGTCCCCGGCGACCGAGTCTTCGGCATGCGCGGCTTAGACGACTTCCGCGGCACCTACGCAACGCACAACGTCTTCCCCGCCGACGGTGTGGTTCGAACACCCGATTCGCTTGACGACGTTACCGCTGCGGGCCTTGCCCTAGTGGGAATCACGGCGACCGTGGCTGTCGATCAGCTAGCGAAGGTAAAAAGCGGTGACACCGTACTCATCCATGGTGCAGGTGGCGGTGTTGGCCAGCTGATGACGCAGCTGGCGGTTGCCCGTGGCGCAACTGTGTTGGCCAGTGCGTCGTCACGCCATCATGAAAAACTAGTGGGCTTTGGCGCGCAGCATATTGATTACACAGCGGAAGATGTATTCGAGGCTGTGCGCCGGCGGTTCCCCGAGGGCGTAGATGTTGTGCTCGATGGCGTGTACTTCGACACTTTCCTACCCTCGCTGGATGTGTTGGCATCGGATGGTCGGATTGTGGCGCTACCTTCACTGGCCGACCTGACACCGGCGAAGGAACGTGGCATTGAGGCGCACATTCCGGCTATTTCGAATGACACGACTATTTACGCCGACCTGGCCGACCGCGTGGTTGCCGGTGAGATTTCACTTCCTATCGGCCTGACTAAGAATCTCACCGAAGTCGCCGAGGTCCACCGAGTATTGGAAGACGGGCACGCTGACGGCAAAATTGTGATGACCGTCGAGTAATTCAAGTGCTTTGCTACAGCTCACGACGAGCGTTTTGATACGTCTTCGTCAGCGAGCACCACAGCTCGTCGGCCTCAGAGATAGCTTCCATCAGCTCCCGATTGGTCATAGTTTCGCGCTGCTGGCGCAGTCGGTTGTTTAGCTTCCGAGCACGAGAGAGCTCACTGCGTAGCTCGATGAGCTCCGGCGTCGCCTCTCCGGAGGCAAATACATCTTTGTAGATGGTGCCGACCCCCATTGTGGTGTTCACGTTATCCCAAGCAGAGAGGATTGCGGTGAGCTGGTACTCGGTGTCCATGGCAATCTGCTGTAGCTCAGCGTGATTACGCTCGGCGAGCTCGTGCGCCTCAGCGCTGCGCCGCACGCCGGCCCAGGCCTGATATGCAATGAGAATCGCAAGCACCAAGCCCGCAATTGGCAATGCATATTGCAGAATCCACAGCGTGACCCCGAAGAGCTGAACAATCAGGCCGAAGAAGAAAAATACGACAATGACCGTCGCGCACCCGTTGTCGGAGCCTGAGCGTTTACTCATCGCGGCGTCACCTCCGCCGCAGCATTCAAAATCGCATCGGCCCCCAGGTGGCTGGCGTAGCCAAGTCCGATGGCTGCTGCCAAAAGGAGTATTGCCAGCAACGTATAGACGATTGCCTCTTTGACGGTGCTAGTGACCGCAATGCGCTGCTCTTCGTAGTCCAGCAGTGCCCGCATATCTTTGGTCGAGGCATTCAAGCGGCGTTCGAGATTAGCCATGTGTTCCTGCTGCTCAGCAGGCGAGATAGCGATGGCGTTGAGTGGCACATCAACGCTCTCGACACTGGCATATGCCTGTCGACGAGCACTCTTCACGCTGTCGAACGAAACTGACGGTGCGGGTGGCACTTTAGTTGGCCCAGTGAGATTCCGCGACACCTTATAGTAAGAGCGCGCTACGGCCCTCGTCAGTTCGTTGTTGGAGTCGCCTTGATTGCCCATAGTGCCGAGTCTGCCACATGAATTTTCTTTGGCTCGGTATCGTCCACCTCATCGAGGATGGCAAAGACATGCATGCCTGCATATGGTGCGGCCTCGGCTCGGAGCACAGTCCCCGGTCCTACCCCTGATGTCGCCAAATAGCGCAGTAGTTCAGGGTCGGAGTCGTTAATGCGATCGACTACCACCATCGCGCCGGCTTCGATATCCGTCAGGTCGGTGCGCACTGCGCTGGCGATGGTACCGCTTGCGCTGGGAATTGGATCGCCATGCGGATCGCGCTCAGGGAATCCCAGCATTGCATCAATGCGACTAATGAAATCATCCGAGACCGCATGTTCAAGCTTTTCGGCTTCCTCGTGAACCTCATCCCAGGTGTATCCCAGAGTCGAGACCAAGAAGCTTTCAATCAACCGGTGGCGACGCACCATGATTAGCGCAATGTCTCGCCCACGGTCCGACAGGCTAATGCCCCGATACGGCTCGTGGTTGACAAGGCCACGTGCAGCTAGCTTCTTTACAGCCTCGCTGGCGGTGGGCTTCTTTTCGCCCATCCGCTCAGCGACGTCGCCAAGTGCCACTTTTTCACCAGTGCGCTCGTGCAAATCCCAAATGACCTTGAGGTAGTCCTGGGTCTTTGCTGGTAAATCCTCCACGTGCATTCTTCAAACTCTAGCGCTATTGCGTGTTGACGCAATCTTGAGGGGGACATAGAAACAGCCGGCGCATACACCAATGCAGCCACCAACTGACAGATTCGCCGCCACCGCAATGAATAGCCCCACCAGGCCAATCGCGATACCCATCAATGGCGCCAACACGAATAGCAAACGGGTATCGTTCACTACCCCAACGAGCGCAGCTGCCGGGGCAGCTAGCAGCGCGATGGATAGAATCGTGCCGACAGCCGGAATCAGCGCCACCAGAGTCAGAACGATGAGCCCGCTGATGACCAGCTGTGCTTTTCTCCTCGAATGCGCGACTCCGAAAGACTCCGGATCGAATGTGAAGTAAATCAGCTGGCGCCACCGAGCCACCAGCACCAACGCCACCAGCAGCAAGAGCCCACCCGACAGCGCAATATCAATCTTGTTCACGTTGAGTACGCTGCCGACCAGGAAACTCTCAACCTTCACCGGCAACGGGGCGAACCACTTGTTCAGAAAGTAGCCCAGCGCGAACCCGAATGTCAGCACAATTCCCGCCGCCGAGGACGTCGTCCCCACCTTCGACAGACCGAACAGGGCCCCAATCGGAATGCACATCAGAAATGCCCCGATAAAGAGGAACACCGAAATCCACGAGTGGCTCAGGCCGAGCGCTGCCGCAATAACAACGCCCACCACCGCACCGGGAAAAGTCGCATGTGTAATCGCTTCTGCGAAGAACACTTGTTTGCCCAGCACCGCGAGTACCCCCACCACGCCGGCCAATGCGCCGACCAATATCAGCTCGATGATTGGCAAAATCAGGATGCTAGACACGGTCGCCTCCCATCACGCCGCGCAGTCCCAGTGCCACGAAATACAGTCCCACCGAGGTCAGCGCGACGACTGCCTGAGGCGACACCGGCCCCAAGGGCACCAATGCCAAACCAACGATTCCGCTGAGGCAGCCCACTGCAATCGCAATCGGCACCATCACATGCACTCGGCGAGTCAGCAATCTCGCCGCCGCTCCCGGCACGACCAGATATCCGACTACCAGCAGCACGCCCACTGCGCTTGCCGACGACACCACCACCGCAGCAATCGCCGCGTTAATGGTGAGGTCGATGCCCCACACATTGACGCCTGCGGCTTTGGCACCGAAGCGATCAAAGGCAACAAACACCTGCTGGCGCCAGGTCACTGCGATAAGAACCAAGGCGATGGCACAGACAATCAGGGCGCTGGTGAGACGGGAGTCGGTGACTTCCAGCAGTCGCCCGAACATGAGCGCTTCCAGCTGTCCTGACTGGTCACCTTTCTTCAGCGAGAGAATCACACCAATGGAAAAGAAACTGGTCAGTACAACTGCCACTCCGGCTTCCGACATGTGCGAGCGCGATACCAAGGTCAGTGCTACTGCCACTACCACCGCAAATGCCGCAGCCACCGGGATAATCATGTCGATGCCGCCGAATACGGCACCGGCCACAATTCCGGGAAAAATCGAATGCACCATGGCCTCGGCATTGAACTCGAGACCACGAAGGTTCACGATGACACCGACCAGGCCAGAGACCGCCCCGAGGGCAATCAGCAGCACTAGTGGCCTGAACATGAAAGGCGCGATCCCAAGCGCATTCGCAAGCTCAGTCCACATAGGCTGGCACCAACTTCGAGGTCGCACCAAAAGTCGGCTGCTCTGCCACGATCAATGTGTTTTCGCAGGTCTCCTCAGCAAGCACGAGATCATGGGTGGCCGCGATAATTGCCGTGCCATTTTCCTTCAGTTCGTTGAGGAGATTCAGCAGCATGGCCCGATTTTCAGTGTCGAGGCCGTTGAACGGCTCGTCGAGAAGCACAAGTTGCGGACGTGCGACGATGGCGCGCGCCAACAGGACGCGTTGCTGCTGACCACCGGAGAGATTGCCGAAACGATCAAAGGCGCGGTCGGCAAGTCCGACTTTGGCTAGCGCTGCGTGGATGCGTTCTTTGCGGTGTCCAAGCGGTTGGAAGGGGCGCAGTTCGCGCAGAACTCCCATGGCGACGACATCGAAAGCCGTGACCGGAAAAGTGCGATCGAGGTCTGCCGACTGCGGGACGTAGGACACGATCTTCGCGCTATTGTGCATCTCACCAGCGAGGAGACGAGTCCCGCCCAAGATTCCGCGCAGCACGGTCGTTTTTCCAGAGCCATTGGCGCCGATGAGTGCAAGCCCGGTGCCCGGCGCGACGCTGGCGGTGATGTGGCTGACGATGGGTACCGCCGTGTAGCCGAATGAGGCATCGCGGAGCGTGACTATGGGATCGGCAGACATGGGGTTGGCTAAGTGGTTGAGGCTCACTTGATGCCCTCTGGCAGGGGTGCGACGGTTCCGTCCCATGCCGTCACGACCTGAGTGACGTTGTGGATGATTGAACCAATGTAGGTCTCGCCGTCACTTCCGGCCGGACCGAGCGAGTCGCCGTAGAGTGCGTCCTCACCAACGATGGCCTTGACACCCGCGGCCTTGGCAATCGCCTCAATTGACTTCGAGTTGTTCGAGTTTTCCGCAAACAGCGCGGTTGCACCCGAGTCCTTCACGGTCTTTGCCGCCTCGGCGATATGCGCGGCCGTGGCATCCTGCTGCTCGTTGAAATCAGACAGCGCTGCGCCGATGAAGTTGATATTGAACTCGTGGGAGAAGTATCCAAAGGCGTCGTGGCTGGTAAACAGTACAGGGTCCGACACAGTGGCGATGGACTTATTTGCCCACTCATCCAGCTGATCCAGTTTCTCCTGGTAGGCCGCAACGTGGTCGGCGATGGTGGACTTCAGCTCATTGTCGCCACGTTCCTCAGCGACCTGTTCCAGGGCGTAGCCGATGTTGGCAACCTGAATCTTGGCGTTCTTCGGCGAGGTCCATACATGCGGATCGAAGCGGAATTCCGCCTCCTCACCGGGTTCTTCCGGCGGGAATGGCCATGGGGAGACATCAATCTTTTCCACGCCTCGGTCAATGGTGTAGTTACCATTCTTCGCCTTCTCTGGCGGCAGTGGCTTGGTTTTGTCCATATCCTTGGCCGCCTTCATGGCATCTACGTCACCTGCAGTGAGAACGCCACTGGTCACTGCCATCGTTCCGGAAAAGCCCGAGGACTCAATCGCCTGGTCCAGGAAGTGCTCCAGATCGACTCCGTTGACGAACAAGAGATCCGCGTTACCAGTCTTGCTCAGCTGCTCATGGGTCATTTCCAACTCATGAGCCGTTGCATTCGGCGCCAACAGGCAGGTCAAATCAACTTCATCGATGTCCAGCTGCTTCACGTAATCACAAATCTGCGTCGTGGAAGCCACGACGTTGATTGGGTTCTCGCCGCTGGCTCCCTCACTGCTATCGCCACACGCTGCAAGGCCAGCGCCCGCTAGCAAAATCGAAAGACCCGCACACATGGACTTGGTTGATCGCGAAAGTTTTCCGGAAATTGTCATGTTGGTGTCCGCTCTTGATTGTTTGTTCCTGCTTTACGACGGCTACGCTGACCGGCCGCTTCAGTAAATCGGGTCACCTTAGGGGCGGTTGGGGCGCACTTCGCCGTTCATCTATCACGTGTGAGAGTAAACCTAACGACAGTGATTTTCAACCTAGTGAACTTACGTGTTTTCGGTATGACATTTTTTAAGGATAAACATTGAACAAACCCTATCCGCAGGCCGTCACGCCACAGCGCCAACCTTCACGCCACAACATCAGCCATGATGGAGACATGGAAGCGAAGATTTATCACAACCCCCGCTGCTCAAAGTCCCGCCAGGCTCTCGCCGTATTACGCGAAGCCGGAATCGAGCCGGAAATCATCAAGTACCTAGACACTCCTCCAACCAAGGCCGAGCTGCGCTCGCTAATCGAGGCGGCAGGCCTGAACGTCATCGATGCCGTGCGCACCAAGGAAGCGGAGTTCAAGGAGCTGGGACTCTCCAAGAACTCCAGCGACGAGGAACTTCTGGACGCAATGGTCGCGCACCCACGCCTGATCGAGCGCCCGTTTGTCGCCACCAATAAGGGGGTAAGGATGGCGCGCCCCACCGAGGCTATTAACGACATTCTCTAACCAATGACATGCGTTAATCGCCTTTACATCAACCCCCTCCAAAGACCTCCACGACCGGGAGGTTAACAACCCATTAACAGGGGCTGAAGTCACTGTAAACTCACCGCTGAAACGATAAAGCTCTCCGCCTGCTGCCCTAGCCACCCGCACAGGTTGCGCTAGAGGCAACGGCGGCCTTCAGCGAAAGGACTCTCATTATGAGCAGTCAGAGGCTCGGCTGGCTCAGCGCCCCCGGCCCAGCAACTCCACTTCCCGAGGAAAAGATTGCCCCGACCTACCGGACCTGGCGGTTCAACGTCTTCATGGGCATCTTCATCGGCTACGCGGGCTTCTACCTCATCAGGAATAACATCCCCCTCGTGTCCGCTGTGCTGGAAAAGCACGACCTACTGGGTGCAGCCGGAATTGGCATCGTAGCCAATGCGGTTCTCTTCTCCTACGGCCTATCCAAGTTCTTCATGGCCATGCTCTCCGACAGAGCCAATGCCAGGTACTTCCTCCCGCTTGGCCTAGCGCTGTCCGCGGTCGTAAACCTCTTTGTTGCGTTCGTCCCAGCGATTAGTGCCTCTGTTGCGATTTTCGCGACAGTCATGTTCATCAATGGCTGGTTCCAAGGCATGGGCTGGCCTCCTTCTGGGCGCGTTGTCGTCCACTGGTTCTCGACATCCGAGCGCGGCACTTTGATGTCGATCTGGAACACTGCCCACAATGTCGGTGCCGCCGTCGGTGGTGCTCTGGCAGCCTGGGGCTTGCATTCGTTCGCCACTTCCGATGCCGACTGGACTCCCGCATTCTGGCTACCGGCGATTGTCGCGCTCGTGATTGCTGCCATCGCATTCCTGCTGATTCGAGACAACCCGCAATCCATGGGACTGCCTCCGGTAGAGGAATACCGTAACGACCCAGACAAGGTCGAAGGAACTAATGACGAGGCACAAGAACCCTGGTTCACAATCGTCAAGAACCATGTTCTTACCAATCCGGTTATCGTCATGTTGGCGCTGGCCAATGTGTTCGTCTACGCACTTCGTTACGGCGTTCTCAACTGGATTCCGATTTACCTGACAAACGAATTGCACAAGACCAACGTCACGGGCGGAATCATCGGATTCATGCTCTACGAGGGCGCAGCAATTGTGGGCACCCTGCTGTGCGGATGGGTCTCCGACAAGGTCTTCAAGGGTTGGCGCTCAGGCGCCGGCATGCTCTTCCTGATCGGCACCGGCATCACCATTTTCGCATACTGGCAGCTACCCGCTACGGCACCATTGTGGATGTTCTATGTGCTCATCTCCCTGATCGGCGCACTCATTTACGGCCCAATCATGCTCATCGGACTGCAGGCCATCGACCTCTCGCCTAAGTATGTTGCGGGAACCGCAGCTGGTTTCACTGGATTGTTCGGATACCTTCTCGGCGCAACACTCGCCTCCACTGGTGTCGGTCTCTTGATCGACTTCGCAGGCTGGAATGTCACATTCGCAACCCTCATTGGAGTTGTCGCTATTGCGTTTGTCCTCATGATCTTCGTCGGCAAGTACGAGCGCGAAGTCATGCACAAGGCAGATGAAGCCCGCACCAAGACAGCTTAATAGCCTTCAGTCACGGTGCTGCTAGTCGAATCCCGGATTCGCTCCGTGAGTCCAAAACGGTCGCAACGTCGCCAATTCATCGGTACACTCTATGCCGCAAACGAAAAAACGCGAATAGACATTAAAAATGGAAGGAGTCTTCACCATGGGACTTATGGACAAGGCCAAGGAAGCACTGAGCAACGAAGAGAACACCGACAAGGTTCTGGACAAGGCTGAGCAGCTGGGCAAGGACAAGCTCGGCGAGGACAAGGCCGACCAGATCAAGAAGGTTCGCGACATGGCAGACGAGCGCCTGGGCGACAAGAAGTAAGCTACAGAGCTTCTTCACCCCGCATTAGCACCCTGTTTTCACAAGGGAGCTGGTGCGGGGTTTTGCTGTTCTTAGGGGACCCCACAGCCCCACCGACACGCCTTTATTGACAATTATTTTCAAATTGTCCATCATTAACCAAGTGAAAACTATTGTCGATAGAGCTTCTCTTCCGCACACTCGAAAACAAAAACTTCGAGCCCGGCTCTTCGGCTTTCTACTTTTCCTGGCCGTCCCCGCCACAATCCTCTTGGCGATCTCCATAGGCCCCGCGGGAACAGGTTTCAGCAACGGCATCGTCGCGCTGCTCACCCCGCTCATCAAGACGCTTTCCGACGACCTCCCGGCTCTCAACCACCTTCTGCCAGAGATATCCCCTGCCACGCAATCACTTGTCTGGAGCATCCGGCTGCCCCGTGTCCTCCTTGCTGGACTGGTCGGTGCCTCGCTCGCTGTCGCAGGTGCAACCATGCAGGCAGTTTTTCGCAATCCGCTGGCCGAACCCGGTGTTACCGGTGTCTCCTCCGGTGCAGCAGTGGTAGCCGTCATTCTCATCGTCACTGGCGTGGCCGCGAAAGCACCGTGGGTTCTTTCGGCTGGCGCATTCATAGGCGCGTTGCTGGCTGTCATATTTGTCCAAATCGTCGCCGGTCTCAATGGCGGCAGTGGAGCCACCCTGTTGCTCGTCGGTATTGCACTCAACGCGTTCCTCGGCGCAGTCATCTCCGCCACCATCGCGAACGCGCCACACAGCGATGACGCTCAACAGGCCATGTTCTGGCTCAACGGCGATTTAACTGCTTCGAATTGGCAGGACATTGCACTGGCAGTCGGCCCCATTACCGTCGGCACGGTTATCTTGATGATGCTCATTCCCGAACTCAACCTGTTCCTCCTCGGCGAAGAACAGGCCGCTGCCACTGGTATGCGCACAGTGTGGATCCGGCAACTGCTGCTCGCCCTGGCTGCGTTAGTCACGGCAGCGGGCGTCGCTGTCACTGGCGTTATTTCCTTTGTCGGATTGGTCGTCCCGCACCTGATTCGCCTTGCCATCGGCCCCGATCACCGCAGCCTGCTGCCCATTTCTATGTGCCTCGGCGCAGTGTTTCTCATTCTCGCCGACCTCGTCGCCCGCAGTCTCTTTTCCCCAGTTGCTCTGCAAACTGGCACAGTCACCGCGTTCCTTGGCGCACCGGCGCTACTCGCGTTGATTCTTCGGCAAGGTGGCCGCCAGTCATGAGTCAGCAGACACAAAACCTCAGCGACCACGTCACTAAGCCAGACGCCGATAGCACCGCGCTGCTGCGGGCTACCGACCTCAGTGTCGGTTACCGCAATCGGACCGTCGTAAGTGGCGTGAACCTCGCTATTCGACCTGGCGAGGTCCACGGCATCATCGGTTCCAATGGCACCGGAAAATCCTCCTTGCTCCGTGCTATGGCGGGCATTGTGACACCGAGTTCGGGGCAGGTTGAGCTCCTCGGTGCGCCGCTGACGAAGCTTCGTGCCCACGAACGCGCCACCCGGTTGGCGTACCTGCCGCAGCACACACCGGCCGATGCCGCTATTGACGTTCGAACTGTCGTGGCACTCGGCAGGTACGCGCACCACCGTCGGCGTGACCGTTTCCGCAGCTCACTAAACTCCACGGATCACGATATCGTCGCTTACGCCCTCGACCGCGTTGGTGTCACCGCACTCGCCGACCGTCCCATCACGGCTCTGTCCGGCGGGCAGCGGCAATTGGTGTTCATCGCAAAACTATTGGCACAACAGGCCAAGGTCATGCTTTTCGACGAACCCACTGCGGCCTTGGACATCGGGTTTCAGCTGGAAATCCTCGAGCTCCTCGGCGAGCTTGCCGACGAGGGCCACGGTATCGGAGTCGTCCTTCATGACCTCAACCTCGCGGCCCGCAGCTGCCACCGGCTCAGTGTGATTCACAACGGCGGATTGGAAGTCACTGGTTCCGCCGAAGAAGTGCTGACGCCTCCCCGAATAGATGCGATTTATCGCATCGCCAGCGCTGTCGATACCGATCCACATACCGGTTCGGTGCGAGTGACGGCGTTGGCTCGGGCTCGCCCGGCTGACTGATTCCAGCTAGCACCAACGCAACCGAAAACTCCCCAACAATCAAAACTCAACACTCAAGGAAGTACTTTCGTGTTTTCACCAACTTCTCCTATCTCTGCCTTGAAGCGAAACTCTAAAAAGGCCGTCACTCTGCCGTTGATTGCAGCACTCCCCCTCGCTGCGGTGGTCGCTTGTTCTTCCTCGGAGGAGACGGCGCAGCAGTCGTCGTCAAGCGAAACTTCGACAAACCAGCAGGCGCAGTGGCCGCGTACTGTGACCGTCGGCGATCACGACGTTACGGTGCAGAGTCAGCCGAAGCGCATCGTTGCACTGTCGACCGAGGTTGCGGATCTGGCGTTGGAACTGGTTGGGCCAGAGCGTGTCGTAGCCGTGACGAAGAATGCGCTCGATGAGAGCTCGGGTAATCAGGTTGAGCTGGCGCGTCAGGTGCCTAACGCGATTGCCAACTCCACGAAGCCGGATCCGGAGCAGATTCTGTCCTATGAGCCGGACATGGTGTTGATGACCAGCCGCCATGATCAGGAGCAGTCGGCAAGTGAGCTGCTGGGTGCCAGCGATGTTCCGACCGCGGCGTTTGCCAGCAGTGATTTCGCCTCGCCGAAGGCGCTGGCAGAGTCGGTGACCAAACTCGGCAAGTTGCTCGGAGCCGAAGATAAGGCGGCCGAGATGGTTGCCAAGATTGAATCGGAAACCGAAGAGATTCTCTCGGAAATTGACTCCACAACTAAGCCAAAGACGCTGGTCCTGTTTGCCCGCGGTGGTCAGAAGATGATTATGGGCATGCAGTCGGCGACGCCGAATCTCGTTGAGCTGGCCGGTGGCGAGCCGATTTCGCCAAAGGGTAAGCGCCCGGGTGCCGTTCCCGCTGATCCGGAAACAATTGTGCAGCTGAATCCGGATGTCATTTTGATTCAGGATTTCCACGGCCAGGGCAAGGCTCCATTCCAGGAGTTGCTGGATAATCCGGCGCTTGCCGACGTCGCTGCGGTCAAGAATGATCGAGTGCAACTAATTGATGCGAAGACGACCTCTGGCACCGCCGGAATGCACATGCCCGATGGACTGCGTGAGATCGCTGACGCACTGGCTAAATAGAAAATAGGTTTTCACGTCGCTATGTGGATTCATGAAGCACTGACTTCCCCACCCCGCCGAATGCACTGGGTTTTGTTATCCAGCTGGGGGCGCAGCTTTTTCTTCGCTCTCAGCGCCGTGTCTCTTGGATACACGCTCGATGCTCTAAGCAGTTTGTACGGCGGTGTCGCAGACACCAGTGGCGGCAACTGGTTTGGGCAGTGGGGACTTCATGAATCCCTGTCCGCTGCAATTGTGGCGGTCATTCTGGGAAGCCTCTGTGCTTATGTCACCGAGGCATTGCCACCACGGCTTGCTGGCGAGCAGGAAAAGCTGTGGCGCTCACATGTGGTTGGCAGTGTGCTGAAGCCGGAGTTTTCCGCTCCTGAACAAGCCCCGAAGCACGCGCATGGAAGAGGGCACGGTGGCGGGAAATCCGGTCACTCACACCGAAGCGCGTCCAACACTGGCGAAGGCCTACTCTTCGATGCCGCGACCACAAGCGTCGAACAGACCGCGAACTACCGAGCGACATTTCTCGCTCCCACGTTGGCCTCGTTTAGTGCTCCACTGATCATTTTGGCGGTCTGGGCTTTGTGGGTGGATACGAAAACCGCCTTGTGGCTGGCACTATTTTTCATTTCCACGCCGCTGATCATTATTGGTGCGGGAAAGATTCTGCGGAAATCCAATGCGACGTATCGCCGAAAGCAAGCGAAGGCCACGCATGCCTACTTGGAGATGCTCGAAGGGCTGGGAACATTCAAAGTTCTTGGAGCAATTGATCGGGTCATGACGCGTTTTGCCAGCCAAACTCGCACCGCGATGGCTGAGCTCACCGCCCTACTCGCCCGCAATCAGCTGATGATTATTGTCAACGACGCGGTTTTTGGTATTGCAATGTCGACGACCGCAATCGGTCTTGTCTTGCTGCGTTTGCAGGCAGATGCAATCAGCGTTGGCACAGCTCTCGCAGGCGTTTTCCTATCCGTTCTGCTCTACGAGCCCGTCAATCGCGTCGGCCGCACTTTCTACATCGGACTCGGCGGGCGCACGCATCGAAACGGAATAGTGGAGGTATTCGGTGAGCCTGCCGCTAAAGCGTTCACAACCGGAACAGCGCATTCCGCCAAAGCCTCCGCACCGCACGCACCGGAGATTTCCCTCCGCGATGTGAGCGTTGACATCGGCGAAAAGCGCATTCTCTCCGATATCAACCTGACAATTCCAGCCGGCAGCAGAGTCGGCATCGTTGGCCCCAGCGGTTCCGGAAAGAGCACACTCCTGCGTGTACTCGCAGGCCTACAGCCGCATTCCGGGGAAGTCTGCCTTGACAGCCACGCGCTTTCAACCCCGGAGTTGCTCGCCAACTCGCTGCTCATCTCCCAGCAACCAGCCATCTTCGGCACCACCGTCGCGGACAATCTTCGCATCGCATGCTCGGACGCAACGGCCGTCGATATGCGAAAAGCACTTCGCGACGTGCACTTACTCACCGAAATCGAGCAGCGCCCTGGTGGTCTCGATTCGGAGGTCGGCGATCAGGGCAATTGGCTCTCAGGCGGGCAACGACGCCGCCTGGCCATTGCGCGTGGTCTGCTCGGTACTGCTCCGATTGTGCTTCTCGACGAGCCGACAGCGGACATCGATCGTCGGACGGAAGGTCTCATCAAGGAGTCCTTGACCCGCCTTGCTGAAGGACGAACGAGCATCATGGTCGCTCACCGCATGGAAGCGCTATCGGACGTTGATCTGGTCATTGTCGTCGCCGAAGGCCGGATCGTGGCTGCGGGCAAACCCGACCAACTGAGCACAAGCAATGAGTATTACGCACGAGCGCTGACCGAGGAGAGCTGACATGAACAACATCATCTGGTTGCTGCGCTTTTCCGCACAGGCTCGCGGAGCGCTCAGTGCATCTATCCTCGCACGCGTGGCTGGGCACATTCTGGGTGCATTGATGCTGGCTGTGCCCGCCTGGGCAATTGCCACAATTGCGCTGTCGAAGTGGGACGCAACCGACTCGTCGCAAAGCTTGAGCATGCAGTGGACGTGGGCGGTCATTGGCGTGGTTGCAGGGCTGGCGCTGTTGAAAGCGATTCTGCGGTATGTCGAGCAGTACCTCGGGCATCTGGCTGCGTTTCGGCTGCTCGGCGAGCTGCGGCTGTGGATCGTCGAGCGTCTTATCCCGCAGGCGCCCGCGGTAACCGATGGGCTGGGTACTGCCAGGATTCACACAATTGCGATTCGTGATGTTGACCGAGTGGAAGTCTTCTTCGCGCACACAATTGCGCCCGCGGTGACGGCCGTACTGATTCCGCTGATGGCGGTCGTGACAGCGGCATCGACTGCCGGAGCCCTGCCTGCGATTGCTCTGACGCTGACCTTCGCGGTTGGCTTTGTGATTGCGCTCGCAGGCTCTAAGAAGGCGACGACGGAGGCTTCCGCAACGAACTCCACACGCACGGACATTGCGCAGTACATTGCCGATACGCTGCGCCTTCGGGAGGAAATCCTCATCTACGGCGCAGCCGAGCAGCGGCTGCGGGGATTGCGTGAGCTCGATGAACAGCTTGCTCAGAAAATGCGTGCAGGCGGCAAGCGGGCTGGACTGCGCTCTGGCGCGACCGGACTTCGGATTTGGGGTGGCAGCATTGCCGTCTTTTGTGCTGGTATCCCGGCGCTTTCAGCCGACTACCGTATGCTCCCTGCTGTTTTGGTGACGACGTCCCTGGTGGCGGGAACTGCTTCATCAATGGATTCGATCGAGCGCCTGGCATCTTCTCTGCCAGCGGGACTCAATGCAGTCACTCGGATCAGGGAGCTGGCCGCGCAGCCGCCGACTGTGGAAGAGCCGAAGCAGCCGGAGTCGCTGGACCTGCACCACGCGCAGACCGCGAGGGCCAACTCCGGCGACTCAGTCCCTGCCCTCGAACTGAGCGATGTCAGCTACCGCTACCCTGGCGCCGATAACCCTGCACTGACCAAGATCAATCTGCGCATTGCCTCAGGCCAGTTCATCGGTGTGGTCGGCCCAACTGGTTCGGGCAAGTCCACACTCTCCCGGCTAATCCAGCGGCATGTCGATCCGGATGTCGGCGAGGTCATCATCAATGGCCACAATGCCCGTGACCTCGGCTCAACCAATGTCTGCCGAACGGTTGTTGTCGCAGATCAGAATCCCTTTCTCATGGAGGCCACCATCGCTGAGAATCTATGTCTCGGCGCGCCTGATGGCTGCGAGGTTCCCGAATCACTGATGCACTGGGCGCTCGAACTCGCCGCCATCAACCCTGCTGAGATGCCGTTGGACAGGCCCATTGGCCGCCGCGCGCAGCGGCTCAGCGGTGGTCAGCGTCAACGTCTGGCGCTGGCCCGCACCTACTTACGCGCGGTACTAGCCGACGGCACTAAGCCCAATGACCTCGCTGCACACCTCGCCGGAAAGATTGTTATTTTCGACGAAGCCACCAGCCACCAGGATCCACTGACGCAGGCTCGTATCGTGGACAATGCCCGCGCATGTGGAGCGACCTGCATCTTTATTGCGCACCGACTTCAGACACTGGCCGAGGCCGATGACATCCTGGTCATCGAAAACGGCCAGCTCATCGAACGCGGCACGTATGACAACCTCCTGAACGCAGACGGCGCATTTGCTCGACTTGCGCGCGCCGAGGTCTAGGCTCCTTCTAGCTCTCCGCGCAGGTCTTCCGCAGCACCCGGATACTCGCCTAGTGATCCTCGACGAGCTCGCGGAGCCGCGCGAAGATGGCCGCACCATCGTGGCGAATGCCGTCATGCTGGAATGCATTGGTCACATGTGGCCGCAGGTCCCGGTAGCAGTTGGCTGTCTCCATGGAGTACTCGAACGGCACGAAAATATCGTCGAGGTAAACCGCGGCTGCCGAGGTCGGGGCGTCGGCAAGCAAGCGTGCGGAATCATACGGCGAGCTTTCCCAGGTGTGCTGCGCAAATGCTTCCGCCTTTTCCTTGAAAGGAACGAGCGCGGGGTCCTCGTCGAATTGCCAGGGGAAAACGTGCTCACCGGTGAGATAAAACGGCTCGTCTCCTGCAGGATTGGCTTTTTCTTCAAAACCTGGGATTTCCTCGCGAATACGGTGAGCTGCCCAATTAGTTGTGGGCTGGTTCCCGACGCCACCATAAATGGATTCATGAATCGCGGCGTATAGCGGACCGTCGGCGAAACTCACGCGGGTCCCTACATCGGCCAGAAAATCGGTGCGCAATTGCTTTTCGCCATTGCGAATGTGGAATGGCTCTTCCAACAAATACGCCAGATTGTGGAATCCATCTCCGCGGCCTAATTCAATTCCGATGGTGCGGAATCGGCGAGAACTCAGTCGCTCACCGGTGGGGAGAGTTTCTGCAGATTGCTCGAGGTGCGCGCAGATTTCTCGAATTCGGTTTTCGGCCCACGGATACTCGCGATAAAAACGCTCGTGACGGGTGCGCAGCTTCGCATACGTCGTGCGATAAAGGTCGTCAGCACCACGGTCCAGAACAGGTAAACCGCCTGTGAGATAAGCGTGCTCCACGGATTCCGGATAGCGGCTGAGATACGAAGTAATACAAAACCCGCCAAAGGACTGGCCATACAGTGACCATTTGGCAATGCCCAAATGCTTTCGCAATGCTTCCGCGTCTTCGACGATGTATTCCTGACGCAATTGGGCAAGCCGCTCGGCCGGAACATCTGCAATATTGGCCGCATCAATTCGATGCGAGCGCCCAGTGCCGCGCTGATCCAGCAGGATGACGCGGAATTCCTTCAGCGCCTCACCGATTACTCCGCTGGCACCTACCGGACGCGGTGCCGGAAATCCCGGGCCGCCCTGCAAATAGACAATTGCCGGCGCATCCTCATTTCCTGGCGCATAGATTTCCCTGGCGAAAAGCTCAAATGTCGCGGCATTCGCAGCTTCGGTAAAAGGATCCCAGGGCACCTCAACGGTGTGTTCCTTAATAATGTACCCAAAATGCCTGCTTGCAGTACTCGTCGATGCCATGTCTCTGCCGCTCCTCTAATCCCGCTGCTCGTATTTCTTCATCAGCTTTGCGACGAGTAAATCGGTCGCCTCATCGTCCGCAAGAATTTGATCCAACATCTCCCGGTATTCCCGCTGCCGCAGTGCCGTATCTTCTCCGTAGTCATCATAGGAATCACCGGATAGGTCCACACCGAAATCGGATTCGTCGCTGTCATCCTGCACTGTCTCCTGCTGCGCCGTCGGCATGTGCAGATCCGCTGGGAAGTCCGCATTGAACTCCTCCAGGAATTCCTCCGCGTTGGCCTCGGCGTCGGAACGCGACACTCCCCTATCAACCTCAGCCTGAATGCGACGCTGCAGCGCTTTTTCCATCTGTCGGTGACGCCAGCTGCGGAGGCGTGCGGGCTCGAAACGTCGACCAACCTCGCGGCTCTTGCCCTCTGCTCGACGTGCGAGGACCGCAATCTGCGCCGCGGTGTCGTTCAGTGGCGCCCACTCCGAGTGTGCCGACACTCGCCAATTACCCCAGTACCCCAGCAGCGAAAGCAGGATGCTGACGATAGGACCAATGACCATGGACACGGCCATAAATCCCAAATGGTGGCCTCCGATGACAATGACCGCGCAAGCCACGGCCGGGATGACCGTGGGCTGGTTGCCGCCGAAAACAGCGGGTACTCGCCCGGTCACAATGTCGCGGATCATGGAACCACCAGTGGCGGTGAAAACGCCCATCATGATGCACGGCAGAATGGGCAGACCATACGTGACGCCTTTGACCGTTCCCGTAGCTGCCCAGAGTCCCGAGACCACAGCGTCACCGTGGACCTGAACGTATTCCCAGGTCTTTCCTTTGAAATAGAAAATCGCGCAATGAGCGCACCAGTAAACGCCAGGATTAGGTACTCCGGCTGGCTCATTGCGGCGACGGTGCCCTGGTTAATCAGAACATCGCGAATCATGCCGCCCCCCAGTGCGGAGAACAGCGCAATAAAGAAGAACCCGATGATGTCGTAGCCTCGTTGCCGGGCGATGGTGCCACCGATGATGCCCATGAGCAGGACACCACTGACATCGGACCACCGGTACATCGACTCGATGAGCGGATCTACTTCTGCGACGTTCATGATGTTCAAGCTTAGACGCTGCTATTTTTCAAGCATCAACGAAAGGTCGGGATACCCATGCAAAACGCTGACACCTTTGCTTCAGCACGCCCCAGCAGCAGGCTCATGCGCGGCATCGCAACTGCTTCCCGCGCACACGATGGGCACTACCGAAAGGGCTCTGGCCTTCCCTATATCAGCCATCCGATGTCAGTGATGTTGATTGCGGCGAGCGTGACTAACGACGAAGACGTGCTGTTGGCAGCCCTCTTCCACGACATTTTGGAAGACGTGCCGGAAAACTACTCACGTGCCGAGATGGAAGATGAGTTCGGGCCTCGCGTGGTTGAGATCGTCGAGGGCGTCACCAAAGACTCTTCCCTGCCCTCGTGGCAGGAGCGTGCCGATGCCTACCTGGAGCAGCTTTCTCATGGCAGCGAGGAGTCCCTCATCGTGGCCGCTGCGGATAAGTTCCACAATCTCAGCCAGACTCTGGAGGATTTAGACCGCGATGGTCACGCTCTGTGGGACCGCTTTCGGTCTACTCCGAGCCAGCAACTGTGGTGGTACACAAGCGTCCGCAACGTGATTGCCGAACGACTGCCCGACATGCCTTTGCTAGCGGACCTGAGCGTTCTTATTGAGCGCCTCGATTCCTGGGTACAAGAGGCGTAACCTGCGAGTCAACAATTAAACCGACAATTAATCCAGGAATACACGACAGGAGAATAATAGTGACTTCGGTTAATGCTTCGTCCACAGCCGAACTGCCCACCACCACTCAGCAATGGGTTTTAGCGTCTCGTCCGTCCGGCCTGCCAACTGACGAGAATTTCCGCCTCGAGACCGTCGATTTGCCTGAGCTTAACGACGGCGACATTTTGGTAGCCAACTCGGTCGCTACCGTTGATCCCTATATGCGCGGCCGCATGAACGACACCAAGTCGTACATCCCACCATTCCAGCTCGACCAGCCAATGACTGGCGGTGCTGTAGGCACCGTCCTTGCG
The DNA here is from genome assembly GCF_030232615.1 of Corynebacterium sp. MSK035. Taxonomy (NCBI): domain Bacteria; kingdom Bacillati; phylum Actinomycetota; class Actinomycetes; order Mycobacteriales; family Corynebacteriaceae; genus Corynebacterium; species Corynebacterium sp. MSK035. Next base: position 71,210 of record NZ_JASPJP010000007.1, on the reverse strand, counting down.
TCCAAGTCGGATAAGTTCCAGGTTGGCGACGCTGTCCGCCACTCTTACGGCTGGCAGACCAACGCTGTTATTGCCGATTCCGAAGCAACTCCGGTTGACCTCAACGTTGCTCCAGCTGCTGCCTACCTGGGCATCCTTGGTCTTACTGGCCTTACTGCTTACGTTGGTCTGAGTGCCGTCGGAGAGATGAAGGAAGGCGACGTCGTCTTTATCTCTGGCGCTGCTGGCGCAGTTGGCTCGGCTGCTGGTCAGTTCGCCAAGCAGATGGGCGCTTCCCGCGTCATTGGCTCCGCCGGCTCGGACGAGAAGGTTAAGCGCCTGCTCGAACTCGGCTTTGATGCCGCTTTTAACTACAACGACGGCCCGGTTGCAGAGCAGCTAGCAAAGGCGGCACCAGAGGGCATTGACTTCTACTTCGACAACGTTGGTGGAGACCACCTGGAGGCAGCCATCGGCGCGATGCGCACCTTTGGCCGTGTCGCTATGTGTGGCGCAATCTCCCAGTACAACAACACCGGAGCTCCGACCGGACCACGCAACCTAGCTCTGGCCATTGGCAAGTGCATTACGTTGCGCGGCTTCGTATTGGGCAAGTACCTGCACCTGGCAGGTGAATTCCAGGAGCGAATGGCTCCGCTGGTCGTCAGCGGTAAGGTCGCTTACGATGTCACCACTCGCCACGGTATCGAGAACATGCCAGCTGCATTCCTCGAGCTGTTTAGCGGAGGCAACACCGGCAAGATGGTCGTAGAGTTCTAACGAACTAAAGAACTGCCCTGCGCGGAGCCGAGACTTCCTTCAGCCTGCTGGACATAGCGACACCAACCAGTCCCATCAGCGCCAGGAAGATTAGAGCCGCCGCAGGGCCGAAGCTAGCGATAACACCCGACAGCGCACCGACGATGAGCAGGACAACACCCATGATGGTGTTGGCCGCTCCGACGTACTCGGTGCGCTTGTCGCCTTCTGCCATGTCAACAACATAGGTCGAACGAGCCACACGAACACCGGCGTGAACGACGGACATTGCGAAGAAACCGAGTGGGAAAATCCAGGCATTGGCGCTGGTGGAAAGCCAGTGCGCACTTGCGACCAGCAGGAAAAGCACGATCGAGCCGACGAGCGAAGAGTAGGTCAGGACCTTCTTTGAGGATTTATCCGACCAGATTCCGGCGACTTTTCCACCAATCAGAGAAGCGAAACCCGCAGCGAGCATGAAGATGCCGACGTTTGCGTTCACTCCCCCGCCGCTACCGTCTGAAGCTTCCAGATCAGCACCCACCTGCGCACTCAAGGTCACGATGAACGACGTAGATAGTGCTGTGACCAGCAACAAGCTACGGACAATCACGAAGTCACGGAAGTTCTTATCCTCCGCAAATAGCCGCCAGGTGTCCTGCCACCAGGTTTTATTCGGCTCTTCCTTGTCATCTTCATTGGTGGGCTCGACAATTCCGCGGAAAATCAAAACCGCTGCCACCCATGACAGAGCTGCAGCAAAGATGAGCCCCGCCACGATCGGTTTGGTGACGTTATCGCGGATGATCCACAACACCGCACCAACAATAATTGCGGCGACACCGCCCAACATCGCAGCTCGGCCGCTGATCTGCCCGCGCTGCCCCTTCGGAATCGTGCGTCCTTGAACATCCTTGGAGGCCATCGAGCACAGTGCTCGGGCCGTCGCAAAGCCTGCAAGTGCGAGGATTACAGCAACACCGAGCGCGGTACCTTCCAGGAACAACGCCGCCAGACCAATCAGCGCTGCAGCGACCGCTTGCCCCAACGCCCCGGCAATCCAGACGGTCGTGCGGCGCGGGCGAGATTTCACCCACGGTGTCAGCGCAGCCTGCGGCAGCATAGAGCCGGACTCACGCACTGGCACAAGCATGGCGATGAAGAAGCCCGGCGCGCCAGCCGAATGCAGCAACCATGGCAACAACGTCTTTGCCGCGACGATTTGATCGCCAATATTCTGCAGGCCGTGCGCCCAAACATAGCGCTTGGCGTTGGTGCTGGCGTGTTTTTGCACCGACTCTGGGTTGTCCCCTACAGGTTTGTCAGCTACCGAGCTATCCGTCATACCTTTCACGCTACCTGTCCGCAGCAACGGCGCTGACGCACGCGACTGTCTGCTCAGGCCAGTCGAAGCACGAAACGCGCTTGCCCCTTCTGCCATTACACTCGCGGGAAGAACATCTAACATCTTCAACGAAAGTAGAAATATGCCCGCTGACCTTTATCGACGTCTCTCCAACCTCGATGGCAAGAGCTACGGTGCATACAAATCTCTTCGTGGCTCCCACGAGCTGCCAGACCTGGACGCGACGCTATTTATCGACAAGGTTCAATCCGACCCCTACGCCCCGGCATCGCGGGCACGCGTCCACATTCCGCTGTCCGTACTGGACTATCGCGGCGCCTCCCGGTCACAGCCCGGTAGGTTCAGCACGGCGGAGCTCGATTTGTTGAACCGCCGCCTCGTGCGCGCTTTGAAGAAGTATGGTCGCGGACTATTCATTGATTCTCCAGGTCAGCAGGTCTTGCGCCGAGCAGCTGTCGCTGAGCTCCGTGCGGATGCGCACGACGTCGATAAGCATGACGATGCCCTCCAGATCAGCCTAGAAATCCAACTGCCCGCCCGCGGCCGACGCATTCTCGGGCGTGAGGCGGCGCGCTTAATCTGTGAGGATCTGTTGGACGCGCTTGACGACGCCATCGTGAACGCACCCATCGATGCGCTCGAGGAAGCCGCGGAATTAGAGTATGACCAGCTCTTTTTACGCCGTGCGGTGGCGGACGCGGACCTGATTGGGTTTGTGGCAGACGGGTCGGTGTTGCCCCGTCAGGCGGGCAATAGCCAGCTGCCGAAGCCCGGTGCGACTGCGTTTACCTCGCCCGAATCGCTGCAGCACAGTTTTCAGCTGCCATCGGGTAAAACGGTGCACGGCATGGGCATTCCGCGGGGCGTGACGTTGATTGTCGGCGGTGGCTACCACGGCAAGTCCACATTGCTGTCCTCTCTGGTCACGGGTGTTTATAACCATGTTGCTGGCGATGGCCGCGAGTTTGTCGTCGCCGACGAGACTGCGGTTGCGCTGCGTGCCGAGGACGGCCGGGCCATCACTGGTGTGGATATCTCACCGTTTATCAACGGTCTTCCCTCCGGTGATGACACGACCCGGTTTTCCACGGCGAACGCATCGGGGTCGACCTCCCAAGCTGCGGGTCTGATGGAGGCGCTGGGTTCCGGTGCTCGAGTGCTGCTCATCGATGAAGACACCTCCGCGACCAACTTCATGATTCGTGATGAGCGTATGCGCCGACTCATCCCCGATGACCGGGAGCCGATTACTCCACTGGTCGCACGGGTCCGCGAGCTCTGGGAAAACCACGGAATCTCCACGGTCATCGTCGCTGGTGGTTCTGGTGCATTCATCGATGTCGCGGACACCGTGATTGCTATGGATGCGTACACGCCTTACGACGTCACCAAGCGCGCCCGTGAGCTCCGCGAATCGGCTACTCCGGCCGAGCCTTCGCCTGCTTTTGCGCAGATCGGTGAGCGTTTTCTGCAGGCTGACTTCCCCGCCGGCGAGAGCCGCGGACGTGGCGGTCACGGTGGCCGTGGTGGACACGGTGGTCGCGGTGGTCGCGGTGGTCGTGGCCGAGGCTCGAAACCACCTAAGCCACCGCGTGCGCGTGGTCTCGAGCTGATTCAGGTGGGCAAGGACAATCTTGACTTGCGTGCTGTCGGCCAATTGATGGATTCCTCCCAAACAGAAGCCATTGCCCGAATTCTGGGGGCCGTCGTCAAGCAGCTCGATGGGCGTACTGACCTCACCGAGCTGATCCAGCGCGAATACGACAACTTTTGTCATTCGCTCTTCGATGCGACAGCTGCGTCCACCAACTCTGGTCATCTCGCGGAACCGCGTTTCCAGGAGGTTGCGGCGGCAATCAACAGGCTTCGGCTCTTGCGGTAGCGGCTCGAAGGTTCGTGGACCAGCCCCGCCCCTGCGGCTGCCGCGGCTAACTTCCTCAATTGATTTCGGCGTCAGGGCTTGACCTTGACGCGACGTCAAACAGAAAGATGATTCCCGTGAGCAACAACGACAACGAGTACACCATCGGTGAAACGGCCGAACTCCTGGGCGTTACCACGCGCACGCTGCGACATTGGGACGCCATCGGACTACTCAGCCCGCAGTATCGCACGTGGTCCGACTACCGCCTCTACACCGACGAGGACATCGACACCGCGCTGGAGATTCTGGTCTACCGCGCCGCTGGTGTGCCGTTGAAGACTATCGAGGAGTTCATCCACGGCGATTCCTCCCCGAGAAGTCGAAAAGATCGTTTGCTCGCACAGCGAACTGTTCTCACCGAAAAGATCGCTGACCTGCACCACATGGTGCAGTCTTTGGACAAACTGATTGAGGAAGGACACACGATGGAAGCAAAGACGAAGGCAGAGCTTTTGGGCCGTGACTGGCAGAAACTCGAAGCCGAAGCTGAGGAGCGCTGGGGCGACACTACTGAGTGGGAGCAGTCTCAGCAGGCTCAGGAAAAGATGAAGGACAGCGACTGGGCCGAGCTTGAAGCAGAGGCTAAGGATTTTGCCGATGCGCTTGCCGACGCCGCCGAGCGCCACGTCGAGCCAGGCTCCACCGAGGCGGCCGAGCTAGTTGACCGTCACTTAGCCACTATTACCCGCTTCTACGAGGCTGGCCGAGAAAAGCAGATTCTGCTGGCTCGCATGTACGTCGCTGATTCCCGGTTTGATCGGTACTACCGCGGCAATGCTGGCTACCTGCTGGAGCTGATTGAAGCTCAGGCTCGTAAGGAAGGCATTGACCCGGCTACTGCCGAGTGGCGGTAAATACAGGGAAGCAGCCGTTCAGCCCGGCCTTCCCATCCGGGACTGAATCGGCATAGAATTGCTTCATGAAATTCATCGAAGCCGCAGACTTCACCGCTGATCACCCGTGGGGCGCACTGGATGTGGTCACTATGACTGGAGCCACAAGCGTCCGGCTCCACTGGAGCGATCAGCCATACAAGTGGCACATCAATGATGGCGAAGAGGTCTTTGTGGTTGTCGACGGAGCCGTCGATATGCACTACCGCGATGCGGGACAGGAATGCGTACGCACATTAACGCCTGGCACTATCTGTTTCGCAGAAGCCGGCGACGAACATGTCGCGCACCCGCAAGGCGAGGCGCGCATGCTTGTCATTGAAAAAGAAGGCTCAGTCTAGCCCACAGCAACAGCAGCCGACAGTGCACACTTCGGCATCCCCATAACTCCGTCATACCCCAGACTCGGGAAGGAATTAACCATGAAATTCTCTCGCTCTATCGCCGCTGTCGCCATCGGTGCCGCTACTGTGCTGGGCGCTGTTGCTGCCTCTCCAGCTGTCGCACAGGCTATTGGTTGCCCCTTTGCACCAGTGCACAAGTATGAAGAACACCGTTTCTCCGGTTCTTCGACTTCAGCAGATGCTTTCAAGGTTTGGTTTAACGGTGGCGTCTACATTGAACCAATCGTCGAAACGCTGGATTTGGTTGAGCTTCAGGTTAACGACACCCAGGTCGCTCAGGCTGGCGACATCATCTACAAGGATGAAAACGGCAACTTCTGGGTGAAGTAGCCTACGCAGGAACAACAGGGCTCAATTACAGGTCTAACCCCATGGCAGATTAACCTCATCTGAATAGGGCTATAGCGCTTAGCGTTGTGGAGTCACTGGTACTCTGTCTCGCACCTTTTGCAATTTCTGCCACGAGCCCTCGTTTTCAGGAGTGTTCCACCATGGAAATCATCATCGTCGATTCTGAGGCCGAAATCGCGAGCATCGCTTCGGACTACCTCGCTCACTACGCCAACAAAGGTGGAAACCTCGGTGTAGCAACAGGATCGACCCCGCTTGCGACGTATCGGGAACTGATTCGTCGCCATCGGGCTGGTGAAGTCACCTTCAAAGACTGCAGTTTCTTCGCACTCGACGAGTACGTGGGCCTGCCGATCGAGCATGAGCAGAGCTACTACCACGTGATTCACAATGAGTTTTCCGATCACGTGGATGTTGACCCGGCGAGGGTCCATATTCCCGATGGCCTCGCGGACGATATCGGCGCGGCCTGCGAGGATTACGAGCGAAAGATTATCGAGGCCGGCGGCATTGACATTCAGTTGCTGGGCATCGGCACCAATGGGCATGTTGGTTTTAACGAGCCCGCCAGCTCTTTTGGCTCTCTGACTCGCATTAAGACGCTGCACCCGCAGACCGTGCTGGATAACGCCCGGTTCTTCGACTCTGCAGAAGACGTGCCGTACCACGTGGTCACCCAAGGGCTTGGCACCATTTCACGTGCGGGGCACCTCCTGCTGCTGGCCACCGGCACCGCAAAGGCGCACGCTATTGCCGCCTCCATCGAGGGCCCACTGAGCGCTTCCATGCCGGCTTCCGTGTTGCAGCTGCACCCGCGAGCCACGGTTGTGATTGACCAAGCTGCAGCCAGTGAGCTGAAGAACAAGGAATACTACGAGTTCACCTACGCTCATAAGCCGCAGTGGCAGAAGGATATGTGGAAGTAGGCCCCGGCCCTCCCCGGCCCCTTCCCAACCTTCGCTCCCCCCGGACTAGCCAGCGCTAGTCGTCATCATCCATCTCTAGCTCGGGGTCTTCGGCACGCGCCTGCTCGTAAACTTCCTTCGCGGCCGTCAGGTTGATGACGCCGATGACAAGTCCCACGACGATGTCCGGCCATGCGCTGAACCAGAAAATGGTGACCACTCCGGCGGCGAGAATGAGCAGGTTCGCCAGGACGTCGTTACGCGCCGCCAACCATGCGCCCCGCATAAGCGCACTGTCGGCCTTGCGCAGGTTCATCAGCAAAATCGCGCAAACCAGGTTGATAACCATCGCGATAATCGCCGTCACCGACAGTGTTAGCGGCTCTGGCGGCTCACCGCTGATCATCTTCCAGATGGCAGTGCCGAACGCCGCGATTGCCGGAATCAGGATCAATCCGGCGAGGCCGAAGCTCGCTTTACGACGGCTCGCCAGCGACCAACCCAATGCGGTGAGAACCAGCAGGTTGATGAGGAAATCTTCAAGAAAGTCCGCAGCGTCAGCAAACAGGGCTGCGGAGCCAATAATCGAGGCGACAATTAATTCAACGAAGAATCCGAGAAGATTCAAGCCCGCTACCCACGCGACAGTTTTGCGGGCGCGGTGATCCAAAGTCGATGAGGTAAACACGGGGGATATCGTAACGCCCGCCGCGAGTACCATCGAAACCTATGACCTCCGCACAGAAATTCCACTCAGAGATGAAGGTTCCCGGCGGCAAATTGGTTGTCGCCGACTGCGAGACCACAGGCGACACTATTTCGTCGATAAGCATTTCGGGCGACTTTTTCCTCGAACCCGATGAAGCCTACGACATCATTAATGACGCGCTCCTCGGTGCACCTGCCGAGGACAATACAGAGCGCCTGCAGGCTCGCCTCGATGCGGCGCTGAAGGATTTTGAGGATCAGTCTGGCCGCGAGGTGCGACTGCACGGTTTTGATACCCACATCATTGCGCAAGTCGTTCGACGTGCACTGACACAGGCCGTCGACTTCACTGATTTGGAGTGGGAGGTTTTGCAGCCGGGTGTCCTGCCGACGGTGATGAATGTTGCGCTCGACGAGGTCCTTCTTGATCAAGTCAATTCCGGGCAGCGCGGACCGACTCTGCGTTTCTGGGATTGGGATGATCGTGCCACTGTGATCGGTTCATATCAGTCTTATGTCAACGAACTCGAGCCCGAGGGTGTAGAGAAGCACGATGTGCAAGTGGTGCGTCGTCTCTCCGGCGGTGGCGCGATGTTCATGGAGGGCGGCAACTGCGTCACCTACTCGATCTATGTACCAGAGAAGCTGGTCGCTGGTCTTAGCTACGTCGAATCCTATGAATTCCTCGACCGCTGGGTCATCGCTGCACTTGCGCAGCTCGGGGTCAATGCGTGGTATGTCCCCATCAATGACATCACCTCCGATGGCGGCAAGATTGGTGGTGCCGCACAGAAGCGCCGTGGCTCAACAGTGCTTCACCACGTCACCATGAGTTATGACATCGACGCTGACAAAATGATGGAAGTCCTGCGCATTGGCAAGGCCAAGATTGCCGATAAGGGCCTGCGCAGCGCGAAGAAGCGCGTCGATCCGCTCCGTCGCCAGACCGGTGCCAGCCGCGCGGAAGTCATTGACACGATGAAGCAGACATTCATCAACCGCTACGGTGCCGCCGAGGCATCGCTTTCCGATGAGGACTTCGCTGCGGCGCAGCATCTTATTGACACCAAATACGGCACGGAGGGCTGGACTCACCGAGTCCCCTAATGCCCACGCCAACTATCTAAATGAAGAAAATCTTCGGGAAAGAGAGTTAACTGGATAAAAAGTAAACCAAGGAGACTCGGCGTGGACGACGAGAAGAAACGGCGTCAAGTGGAAAGAAATCTGACGATACGTCCACTCATTAGTGAGTGCGTCGCCGAATATTAGCTCTCCATGCCCACCAGTTTCTCCGCCAACTCCGCAACATCGTTTGGGTGATACTGCGCGGGCCGGTTTCGCTTCGGCGAGCAGGAATCAATGACATCCCGCCACCGCTGCGGAATGCCGGAGGCCCCAAAGACGCCACCGAGAAAAGCACCAACAATGGCCGCGTTAGTGTCGGTGTCGCCGCCACGGCCAATGACTCGGACCAGAGAGTCCTCAAAGGTCGTGGTTTTGTCTTCTACCCGGCGCAGTTCTTCATGCAGTGCCCACAGCGCAAAGCGCAGCCATCCCTGATGCACCGAGAAATCCGGCTCCCCGCTATCCACCACGGCACCGCTGGCCTGCCACTCGGTTTCCCACTGCGCGCGCTGGGAAGCCAGCCACTCCATCAGCGCACTCACGCCAATGCCGCGGCGCGGCTGGTGGAGGCCGCCGCTGATGACGTCGGCAAGCGCGGATGCGTAACGTGAATTGGCCTCTATGCACACTGGGTGCGGGTGCGTGATGGCGGCGTCCTTGCGTGCGAGTTCGCCAGCGCGTGCGGGATTGCGCCAGTATGCGACGGCCAGCGGTGAGATGCGCATGAGCGCGCCGTTGGCCTGGGAGTTCGGGTTCGGTGCGTGTCGTAACAGCGCCGCCGTGGTGGCCTCTCCGATGTCGAAAGCGTCGGAGTTTGCCCAGCGCACATAGGACTCGCGGACATCGGCGGCATCGTAGCCTTCGCAGCGCACCAGTGAGCGTGCCAGCGCCAGCGCCATTTCGGAGTCATCAGTGGGCTGGCCGGCGGCGATGTTGTGGGTGCCGCCATCGGCAAGTTCACAGACACCGTGTGGGTAGCGCTGTGCAATCTCCTCGGCACTACAAAACTCCACTAGCGCGCCGAGGTTATCGCCGATGACCTGGCCATAGAGCACGCCGCGGGCACGGTCGACTACGCGGGCGAAAGCATCGGAATTGTGATTCACAGGCACCTCTTACAGAGCTTGACGGCGTTGGCGGCTTGAATGGCATCGGCGAATTCACCGAGACACCTGTACAACGCCGCTACAATCCCCGCGAGAGGTTCCAGCGCAGAACCGCAGGTCGGTCATGGTAGCGACCGAGCACGGACAGGGATGCGGTATTCAATGGGAAGGACTGGCCAAGTGCAATGGGCAGTTCCAACCAGGCTGTGGTGAGCGCACGCAGCGAGTGACCGTGGGCGAACAGAATCGCCTTGTCTTCGCCCGATTCACGCACCCTTTTCACCACTCGCTCAACTCGCTCACGGACTTCCTCCGCGGTTTCGCCATTGGGCACACCGTGAGTCCAAATCTGCCAATCGGGAACGGTCTTTTGCACTTCCTTCGAGGTAATCCCCTCGTAGTCGCCATAGAACCATTCCGCGAGATCCTCTTCGACCTCGAAGTCGTGGAACCCCGCCAATCGAGCGGTCTCCTGGGCGCGCTGACGGGGTGATGCCAGCACTAGCCCAAAGTCCTTCGGATCCAGCCAGCCGTTGAGGGCCTTGGCTTCTTCCCGACCGTTGTCAGTCAGCGGAAGATCAGTTACCGATGTGTGCTGCCCAGTGCGCGACCACTCAGTTTCACCGTGCCGCACGAGATATAAATCAGTCATAGTTCCAGCTTAGGCTTATTTGAAAATGCTGTTAGCCGCGGTAACCCTGCTAGCCCATCACGGGGTCACGGACTTCCAAGCCATGCTCCGGGTCCTCACACACCGTTACCGCTCCCAACTCCTCAGACCTCGCCGCCGTCGGAGAGCTACAGGTCCAGTCCCCTACTTGAGCGGTCAGGGTGTTGCCACCGCCCTCAGTGTCCTTGATTGCGTCGTACCGATCCAACACATCCATGGCCTCAGCGCAGGTCATCTCACCCTTGACCACTTCCGCCAGACGATGGCCCTCCATGGCACCGCACATCATCGGCCCCTGAACAAGTGCATCCGTGCCCTGACTGTAGCCCCTCGCCGGCTCACTCCCCTGGGCCATGAGTTCCTCGGCGGAATCGAAAACCTTGCCGGAGGTGCGAATATTCTTGTCCTTGCCTTCGATGGTAAAGGCCGCGTTATCCGACTGGCACACCAGCTTGTTCGCATCCGTCTTCGCACACGCAGCGGTGCCGAAGCTCGTCCATTGGCCGTCGTCAAGCTCTTCCTGAGCCGGCGGTACCCCTTCGACGAGCGTGTACGCGGCACCTGAAGTATTCAGCATGATTGCGCCCGGCGACTGTGGTGGGAACGGCGGAACCTCCACGTCGGGAATCGACGAATCAGCCTTACCGATGCACGTCACCGCGCCGTCTGAGTAGAAACACTCGCTCTTTTTCCCGTCTAGCGTGACGTAGAACGCCTTGATTCCGTTCTGGCTAAACCGCTGAACGTCAATTTTCTGGTAGGCGCTTTCATCAAATCCGATGCTGTCGACGCTTGTCCCCTTCGTCGGCGACGGCATCTTCGGATTATCGCCCTCGCTTGCCGACGTCGATTGCGACTGTACCTCACTCTGATCATTGTTGCTTTGTGATGCGGCGGCATCTTCGGAATCTGAAGATGAGCAGCCGACGAGAGTTCCGAGCATGACAACAGCAAGGCCCGCGGTCATCCGAAACATCGCACTGCGACTGGATCGAATAGGACTCGCGGGCATCTGGTTTTGGGTGACTGACATGAAATCAGCTTATCGCCGAACGAATCGGCTGGCTTGTTGTTTGCCGTATTTAACGGATGCGACTAAGACCGCTGCTTAAGCGTCTCCACTGCACGGTCGGCGAGCTCCTCGCCAGCACCGTCGTAGAGGTAGACGGCCATGTCGGCACCAACGTTGAGAAGCTGATCCTTAAACCTCTGCACCTTAGTGGTGGTAGCAACCACGGCTTCGGTGTCCTGCTTACGGATGTTCTGAATCATCGCGTAGGTCTCAGCGTGCTCAGACAGCGCCAACACGTACAGCGCTGGTTTCTTCTCCAGCTCGATGTGGTGCCAGAGCTCTGGGTCTGTCACATCGCCTGGGATGACCTGGTAGCCCTGCTCGCGCAGCTCTTCGATGCGATCCTCGTCGAAATCAACACCGAAGACGTTCATGCCGTACTCGTTGACCAACCTGCCGTAGACACCAACGCCGACTCGCCCCATACCCATGATGAGAGCATCGGCGCTATCAATAATGACCTTTGCCTCTTCTGGCACCAGGCGGTCCTCTGGGGTTTCTGGGACGAACTTCTGCAGGAAGCTGACAATCTTGTCTTCGTGCGGGGCCATCAGCGAGCTGGCAATGAAGCTACCCGCCACGGCGACTGCCATAATCGAGGTCCATTCTTCCGGCAGAATGTCCTGTTGCGTCGCCGCCGCCATCACAATTAGGCCGAACTCCGAGTAGTTACTCAACGTCAGCCCCGCCAGCGCACTCGTGCGCAGCGACAGTCCCATGCGCTTGAGAATCCAGATGAAGATAGTGGCCTTGAGCACCAGGAACAGCACCATAATCGCAGCGATGACGTAGCCGCCCGCGCTTGGCAGACCACCGAGACCAATCTCGATAAAGAACGCGACCAGCAGTAGCTCACGAATACTAATCAGTGCTTCCGACAGACGGTCAGAAATTGGGTGCGAAGACAGCAGAATACCGGCGACCAGGGACCCCAGCGAGCCAGAGAGCCCTGCCAGTTCGAAAGCCGAGTAAGAAGCCACTGCAATACCAATACCGGTGAGAACCAGCAGCTCAGTGCGGAACATGCGGTTGGGAAGCCGCGCCGCCAGCGGGCGAATGAAGAACAATAGTGGCAGCGCCAGCGCCCACAGCTCCGGGGTCTTACCCGACGATGCCACCAGCACGCCGACCGCAATGATGTCCTGCAGAATGAGTACACCAATCGCGATACGTCCGATGGCCGAAGCACCGCGGTTCTGCTCCTCCAAGTGGCTCATCACAAACACCGTCGACGAAAATGAAGTCGCGATGCCGATGTAAATTAGCGCGGTCACCGACAGTCCCGTGAGCTCACGCAGCGGCAAGAAACTGGCGACACCGAACAGCACGGCAAAAACTACCGTGTTTAAAAACGCGTGGCCAAGCCCCGAAAAGACCACTCGTGGCGCCACGATATCCTTCGGATTTAGCTTCAGACCGATTGTGAACAGCAAGGTGGTAACACCAAGCTCGGCCAGCGAATCAATGAACGGGATTTCCTCAAGCCCCATTGCATGAACGGCAAAACCGGCCCCAAGGAAACCAATCAGCGGCGGCAGCCGAAGCAACGACGCACCGAGTCCGCCGATAATCGAAAACAGTATTGCTGTTAGGTATACGGATTCCACCCATCAAAGATATCAGCTGACACTACCGATTGATGCAGTGGCTAACCATTAACAGATTTTTAACACCAAACCGGGGTTAGCTTCTTGGGAGTTAGCGCCGGTACGGGACCTCGCCCAACGCAATCGGCTGCGGGTGCTCTGTAACCCACTCGATTGTCGCCTCCGTCAGCGCATCAATGTCCGCCTCACCAGCTTTGCGCTGCTTTACGACGGCCATGGCATCCTCGGCGGCCCCAACCGTCTCCAGCCAGAAGTCGATCATCTTGGCATAGTCTTCGTCCCAGTTGACGTAGCCCATCTCCAGCGCTTCGTACCCGAGCCGGCCCACGATGCGGATAACTTCGCCCTGCACAGTCGCGGCTGGGCCACCACCCGGCACCAGGTAGTTCCAGAGGTATCGGAACTGGCCGTTGATCGACTTGTCTGCGGGGACAATAATGTCGCTGTGGCCGTCGTGAGGCGTGATTTCCTGCGGGCGGTCAGCACCGATGCGCTCATATAGTCGATCCATGACTGGCTGGTACTTGTCGCGCTGCTTGTCTGACAGGCGGTTGTAGCGGCGACCGAACTTAGTGAACTCTTCGCGAGCTTCGTCGTCGATTTCCGAACCCGCGTCCAGGAGCACCTCGATACTCGCTAGGACTCGACTGAGGGAATCGATATCGGCGGTAGCGACGGCCTCTTTGAACGCTGTCCGGCCGTGACCGAGGCGGTTCTCGCGGTGAAGGTCAGCGCCATTTTCCAACAGCAACGCAATGGCCTTGGGCTGATGGCTCTTCGCTGCCTGGAATAGAGGCCAGTGTTTGCCAGCTTCGATGTCAGCACCGCATTCGAGCAGGACTTTCATCTTGTCGGTATCGCCCCGGCTTGCGTGCTCTGCCAGGGCGGTTTTACCGAAGCGGTTCTCGGTGTTGACGTCGATTCCCTGGTCGATTAGCCAGCGCATGAGCTCCGGCGGGGTGCCACGGAGCGCTAGTGCAGTGTCCTTGCTGTATCCGAAAACTGCGTTGAGTGCGCAAGCGTCATAGACGGCCTTCAGCGCATCCATGTCACCGGCTTCGAGCAGCTCTTCGAAGTCCTCGACCAGTTTCTTCCGCTTCCGTGGCATGCAGTTTCCCCTTTACTTACCGCCCTCATCGGTGGACAGCGCAGCCACGAATGCCTCCTGCGGCACCGAGACCGAACCGATGTTCTTCATGCGCTTCTTACCGGCCTTCTGCTTCTCCAGCAGCTTGCGCTTACGGGAGATGTCACCGCCGTAGCACTTAGCAAGGACGTCCTTGCGCAGTGCACGGATGTTCTCGCGGGCGATAATCTTCGAACCGATTGCGGCCTGAACTGGGACCTCGAACTGCTGGCGAGGGATTAGCTCACGCAGCTTCTTGGTCATCTTGTTGCCGTACCACTGCGCGTTGTCGCGGTGGACGATAGCGGAGAACGCATCGACGGCCTCGCCCTGCAAGAGGATGTCCACCTTGACCAGATCCGCAATCTGCTCGCCGGCGTCTTCGTAGTTCAGCGAAGCATAACCCCTGGTGCGGGACTTCAGCATGTCGAAGAAGTCGAAGATAATCTCGCCCAGCGGCATCTTGTAGCGCAGTTCCACGCGGTCCTCAGACAGGTAGTCCATACCACCCATCTCACCGCGCTTCTGCTGGCACAGCTCCATGGTGGGGCCAACGAACTCGCTTGGCACGACGATGGTGCACTTAACCATCGGCTCGTAAATCTCGCGGAGCTTCCCCTCCGGCCAGTCACTCGGATTGTGAACAGTGACCTCGGTGCCATCCTCAGTGACCACGCGGTAGACAACGTTCGGGGCCGTCGAAATGAGATCCAGGTCGAACTCGCGCTCCAGTCGGGCGCGGGTGATCTCCATGTGCAACAGGCCCAGGAAGCCCCCGCGGAAACCGAATCCGAGGGCCACCGAAGTCTCAGGTTCGAATGTCAACGAAGCGTCGTTAAGCTGGAGCTTTTCCAACGCATCACGCAGGTCAGGATAGTCCTGCTGAGAGATTGGGAACAGACCGGAGTAGACCATCGGCTTTGGCTCTGCGTAGCCTTCCAGCGGCTCCTCCGCCGGTGTGGCGTTCAGCGTGACGGTGTCACCGACCTTGGACTGACGGACGTCCTTCACACCGGTGATGAGGTAACCGACCTCGCCGACGCCGAGGCCCTTACACTTCTTCGGCTGCGGCGAGACGATGCCGATTTCCAACAGCTCGTGCTTAGTTCCGGTGGACATCATCTGAATGACTTCACGCGGCTTGAGCTGCCCATCAACAACACGGATGTACGTGACCACACCACGGTAGGTGTCGTAGACCGAGTCAAAAATCAGCGCACGAGCAGGTGCCTCCGGATCGCCGACCGGTGCCGGGACGAGCTCACAGACTCGGTCGAGCATTTCCGCAACGCCCTCACCGGTCTTGCCCGACACACGCATGACATCCTCCGGCTCACAGCCGATGATGTGCGCGATTTCCTCCGCGTACTTATCCGGATCCGCGGCCGGCAGGTCAATCTTGTTCAGAACCGGAATGATCTCCAGGTCGTTTTCCATGGCCAGGTACAGGTTGGCCAGCGTCTGCGCTTCGATGCCCTGAGCAGCGTCGACAAGCAGAATCGCGCCTTCACACGCCTCTAGCGCACGCGAGACTTCGTAGGTGAAGTCGACGTGACCAGGCGTATCAATCAGATGCAGGACAATCTCTTCGCCCGCGTGCTCGCCGGTGCGCGGAACCCACGGCAGGCGCACGTTCTGAGCCTTAATGGTGATGCCGCGCTCGCGCTCAATATCCATGTTGTCGAGGTACTGATCGCGCATATCGCGTGCTTCAACAACGCCCGAGAGCTGCAGAATTCGGTCCGCCAGGGTGGACTTACCGTGGTCAATGTGCGCAATAATGCAGAAATTTCGAATCCGTGAGGGGTCCGTAAAAGTCTGCTCCGCAAAATTCTTGGTCACGTTGGGTCTACTCCGAAAAATAAAGACGTTATGGGCATTGGGGCGCGGCGTTGGCCGACCCATATGCGCCGGCCTCGAAAACCGACCAGCCGGGCTTAAATACAATCACGCACAATCTTACCTATCGATTCCCTCCGCACTAAACCTCTAGACTTAGATTCCATGAGCTCCACTTCGTCCACCGATCAAAATGAACGCGAAAGCTGGCCACGCCGCCTGCGTAATCACATCAGCGCGCGTCTTTTCGCCGGTACCGAGTGGTTCCGTGGCCCCGACACACTCGACGAGGCGCTGTTTAAGCTCAACATGCAGCTAGGACTCGCCCAGGACACCTCGCTGTCCGACGAGTCCAAGGAGGCCCTACTTCGACTGCGAGATTCGGTGACCATCGCGCGTCCGACCGCGGAGCTGGCCCGTACAATCGTCTACAGCCCCGACATGGATGGTCAGGCCGACCCCGGCGAAGTGGTATGGATTCCGCTGCAGCTCGAAGGTGAAAATGCTGCCCTGCGCGAGCGCGCTGTGGTCGTGGTTGGGCGCCATGACCAGTACCTATTGGGCATGCTGATTTCCACCCGCAGCGAGCACAGTGAGCATCCGGAGTGGCTATTTATCGGCAGTGGGTTCTGGAATGAAGACCCCAAGCCATCGTGGGTTCGCATGGACCGTATCTTGCTCATCCCAGAATCGGGTATTCGCCGCGCAGGTGCGATGATGCCCCGTAGGCGCTTTGAGCTCATCGCCGCCCGGCTGCGCGGGGACTACGGCTGGAATTAGCCGCAGCTGGAATTAGGCAGCGGCTGGTATTAGGCAGCGCTGTTTGCTAAGATTCTGCAAGTTGTTTACCGTTGCGTTCCTTTGCGGCGAGCGCGGGCAGGACCTTGGGTTCGCGTTTTCATCGCCGTATAAGCGCAGTGCATGGTTTTATCCCGCTGGTTAATTAGTTTGAACGGCAGGGATTCGAGCCAAAATTTGTACTGTGATCAGGACTTTTCTTGGTGGCGGGCGGTAGCAATTCCAACTACTACGGATACAAGAGGTATTCACGATGGCAAACATCAAGTCCCAGATCAAGCGCAACAAGACCAACGAGAAGGCTCGCCTGCGTAACCAGGCTATCCGCTCTGCAGTCCGCACCGAGATCCGCAAGTTCCAGGCTGCTGTTGAGGCTGGCGACAAGGCTGCTGCTGAGGCTCAGCTGCGCGTTGCTTCCCGCAAGCTGGACAAGGCTGTCACCAAGGGCGTCTTCCACCGCAACACTGCGGCTAACAAGAAGTCCGGTATGGCTAAGGCTTTCAACAAGCTGGAGGGCTAATTCCCTTTTGGCGCTGTGCCGTTCTTGTGGCGCTTGTGCCGTGAAATTAACCGCTTCCTGCTATTTTCCGATTTCATTTCGGATGTGGCGGGAGGCGGTTTTTATTATTTAACCCCAACGCGAGTTAGTGGCTGCGTTTATGGCTGGCGGCGGTGGGGCGATGCGAGTTACTGACTACGTTTATGACAAAAATGGCCTGAAAAATGGCTTGAAAGTGTCATAAACTCACACAGTTTCACATTTGCAGCCCGGAAATTTTAACGCCGATGGGACGAATGGGCCAGCTCCGCGATACGAAGCACCGACTGTTCCAGCGATAGTTCCGGCGTCGATGAGGCTCCCTTGGTGTCTGCATCCAGCTGTGCCGCGACAACCACAGCGCGAGCAACCGCCGGGGTTGACCAGGCAGATGCCAACCGCTGAGTTTTCTCCAACTTCCACGGCGGCATGCCATAGCGGTGGGCATCTCTACGCGCATTGACACCACGTGCACCGTGGAGCCGAGCTACATCACCAACCATTCCCGTGATTGCAGCCGACAGCAGTGCCGGTGCCATGCCCAGCTGCAAGGCACGGCGCATCTTGGCCAACGCTTCCCCACCCCGGCCGCGCAGTGCGAGCTCGGCAATCTCAAAGCCCGAAACCTCCGCCGAAGCACCGTAGTAGGTGCGCACTGCTTCCGAGGTGACCTTGCCCGCGGTATCCGCACACAGCTGGGAAATGGCGGTGGCCAGCTCGCGGAGGTCTGAACCGACCGCATCCAGGACGGTATCGATGACGTCGCGACGCACCTTAACCCCGTGTGAGGCGAACTCTTCGCCAACAAAACCGGGCAAGTCGTTTCGCTTGAGCGGTTGAGCTTCGAAAAAGCGGACCCCCAACTTGCGCAGGTCAGCGACCATCTTTTTCTGACGCCCCTCACCGCTGTGAAGGAGAATCAACGTGATGCCCGGCGCGGGATCCTTAACCGAATCCATCAACAGCTTGGCAGGCTCTTTGCCGGCGTCTTGGCAGTCGGTGACAACCACGATCCGGTCATCTCCAAACAACGAAGGGCTGAAGAGCTCCACGGCATCGACAGTGGTCATGTCCCCTGCGCGGATGGTGGTCACAGGCACCGAGCGTCCACCCGGATCGGACTCCGTTGCTGCCTGCGCGCGGACGGCAGCGACAATGGCGAGGCGGGCGCGGTCTTTCAGCAGCTCCTCTTTGCCCACAATCAAATTCACGGGTGCGACGGCGCTCAATCCCGACCTCTTTTCCGCGTTAATTCCTGCGACTGTTGTTTCTAGCCTACGGGACAGCCCGGATTTCACCTTCCTCGCCAGACTTCACCATTGGAATACAGGGCTTGCGGCCCATCTCGCTGCGGGCACACCACAGGAATCTGCTCGGGTGTCATTACGGTTTCTCGCACGCGCGGACCACACTCGCGAGCGATAAACCACTGGGGTGAGCGGCCTGATTGGGACGGTTGGCCGCTCACGGATTCAGCGATGTACGACGGGGACTCCACCGCCACGGTTTCTGTCGTGGGGTTGTTGGTGGTGTCATCGAGCACCTGGACGTACCCCGCCTCTTCCTCGGTGAGTCCGAGTGCAATTCGGCACTGCCGGCTGAGCGAGGTCGGTGCAGGGTAACCAACCGATGCCACATGGTTGGCGGGTTCTCCGACAGCCTCCGCGTGAATGAGAACAATCTGGGTCTTCTCCGCACAGGCCGCAACCTTCCACCCCTGTGGGGCACGCGCAATGTCCAGCCCGAACACCCAAATAACCGCGTAACTACAGACGGCAAGTACCACTGCGAAGCAACCAGCGCGGAGCGCAAGACGGGGCCACGCCCAGAGCGCCGTCAAGCATGCGAACGTGAGCGTGCAGGAGATGACCAACGTGACCGTCCCAGTGGCGGGCGCGACGATTCCCGCAGCGAGGCGTGCGACCTGATGAATCCACCATGCGCACGGCGCGGCGCACCAGAGCAGCGCACTGACCAGCCAATTGAGATGCAGTGCGGCGGCAACGGCAGCGAGCGAACCAGCGATAGTAACCGGTGCGACGGCGGGCGCGGCGAGGAGATTGGCGAGCAGTGAGACATGACTAATTTCGCCGATGAGAAGCGCCAATACGGGCATGGTGACCACGTGTGCGGCAATCGATACGGCGATGGCGCGGACTACTGGGGCGGGCCAGGTACCCATAACGGTGGTGGCGGACAGGCGTCTGGCAAGGGGCTCGGCAAGAAGAATTAGCCCAGCGGTGGCTGCGACCGACAGGGCGAAGCCCACTGATACCGATAGGTCTGGTGCCAGGAGAATCAACCCAATAATGCCAGCCGATAGCGCCGCGATGGCTTGGCCAGCTCGTCCTACGAGAATCGCCAACAGCCCAATGCAGCCGGTGACCACCGCGCGTAGCACTGACGGTTCGGTGCCCACAATTGCTACAAAGCCATACAGGGCAAGCGCGGCGACTGCGACGCGCACCCGCGGTCCAGCCCACGAGAACACGGCTACAACAGCCCCGACAACAAGCGCAACGTTCGCTCCAGAGACCGCTGATAGATGCGAAAGCCCAGAAGCAGTCATCACGTCGCCGTCGGTGAGGCTAAAGCCGCGCTCATCGCCGATGGCCATGGCGGGAATCAGGCGGTCGGGACCAACGGGAAGGTTTTGCGCCGAGTCAAAGAGCTGCTGGCGCACCTGAGCTGCCAGCCCCTGTGGTGGCGCGATGACCTCAACATCGCCGCGCAGATTCAGCTGGATACCACTAATGCAGGGTTTGCTGGCCACACGTATACCGGCTGTGGATTCAACTACGGCGTCTCTCGTGACCGCCAACAGTTGCTCGTCGCCGAAAACCGACACCTGCCCCGGAAGGCCCTCGATGCGGGCCTTCGCGCTGGCCCCGAACTCGGTAGCTTTCGGCTCGGTGACGAGGCGCAATTGCACTTTCGACATCCCGCCAATGTCGTCATAGAGCTCGTGGGCTCGGGCTTGCGCTATGCGGATTCGCGTGGCCACCGCAACACTGGCCACCGCCACAGCTGGCACCACGATAGTGGCGATTGCTCGCCAGCCGGAGGTCACCGCACCTCTTCCCCATCGCCACGACCAACGCTGCCACGCCCACGGCAACACCACCGCAGTCACGATCGCGCACGGTGCCACAACTATCGCCCATTCTGGGCGCATGATCACTGCCACCGCAGTCGCCCACGCCAGCACCGCTCCTGGCACTAGCCGCACATCGAGCCCAGCACGAGCGCGCAGGTCAGACGGTGGCGGCATCGCGCAGAGCCTCTACCTTCGCCGGGCCGATTCCCGGAACCTCCTCAAGTGCGTCGATGCTCGCAAAAGGCCCGTTCTTTTCACGAAAGTCGATGATTTTGGTCGCCGTTGCGGGTCCGATTCCAGGCAGTTCCTCCAACTGAGTAGCAGTAGCGGTGTTGATGTTGATCTGTCCGTCAGAGCCGCCCGGGCCAGCCCCGCCAGCCGCACCAGAGTCGGCAGAATCGGCGCCAGAACCATCTGCACCGCCAGAACCACCCGCGATCTCCCCTGCTGGGAGCGCCTCCGTCCCGACCACAATCTGTTGACCATCAACCAACGGCGCCGCCAGGTTCACACTGGCAGGATTAGCCTCCGGCAAAAGCCCACCCACACGCTCAATTGCCTCCACCACCCGCGCGCCCGCTGGCGCCTCCACCACGCCTGGATTCACGACCAACCCCACCACCGACACAATCAACGGCCCCGCCTGTGCCTGAGCGTTAGTCTCCTTCCCCGGACCGCCCGGTGTCTCCGCTGAGGTTTCGGTCGTCTCCGGTGTCGTCCCCGCGACAGCCGCGTCTTGCACCGCAGGCATCTCTACCTGCGGCGACGACGGCCATACCACCGCCGCAATTGCTCCCAGGGCCAACACCGCAATCACAATGCACGCAGCCATTGCCACCCGCGGCGTCACCACCGCCCGGCGCACGGAGAAGTCCACCGCCATGCGCTTGTCTTGATCAATCGGTTCCAGGTAGTCCGCCAGCCGATTCCGCAAATTCGTCACGATGCGCACACTAGCGCCCCGCCCCACACCGCACTCCCGCGAAAGCACCTATCGAAGCGTCATCTGTGGATAAAAAATGACCTGTGGAGGTTATCCACAGGTCACATCATCTGCTCAGTTCAGCCGCTATATCTTCGTCTCATCGCCGTCATCATCACGCTTGTCGCTTGACGACGACTCCTGCAATTTCTCCCCTTCGTTGCCAAATACAGCTCCCTCGGGATCGGACTTATCGCGCAGCGCCAAATCAGAGATAGCCTTCGCCAGGCGCTCAGCTTTATCCAGGGCTGCTTGGCGGTTCTCACTCCACGTTGGCAATTTAGAAACAGCCGTGGTGAAAAGCGGAATTCCCTGTTCATTAGTCACGACTGTGCGATGGATACGCTTATTGCGGTTGCGACTAGCCGCCGGATTCTCAGCTACCTTCACCACAGCCTGATCGGTGATTGGTTCATCCGAGTCAGTGGCGTCAGCGGTTTCAGCTGAACCAACGGAGCCATCCGCCCCTTCCATGTCAGCAGAGTCACCGGAATTGCCTATGTTCCCGGAATCATCTTCCACTGCGTCGGTAACCTCACCTTCAACAGCAGCCGCGTCACTCTCCTCCACACTGTGGAGCAGCGCTGTCACACCCATCTCTGCTTCAAAATCCATGGCATCCGAATCAATCGAGCCACCGGAAACCATGCCAACTGCATAGGCTCCCTGCCCGACATGAGCAGCAAGCGACTCCGGCAAATCCAGGATTCTAAACCGGGTATCGTCGGGTAGCTCTTCGGCAAGCATGGCCTGGAGCTCGTGGACGTCGTCAAGCGCGTCGGAATGATGCAGCAATACTGCAGGCGGACGGTTCGCCGATGACGCAGACCGCACCATCTTCGTGGCAAAATCCACCATCCGCTGCTTGACCTTCGCTTCTGTGCGGCACTTGGCGACGAGTGCCAGTGAGCCATCTTTAATGCCGACGATGGGCTTGATAGCGAGAGCCGTAGAGAGCATCGCTTGGCCCGCGGAGATGCGACCACCACGGCGCAGCGAATCAAGCTTTGGTACGAACAACCAGAGTCGATAGCGCTGCAGCACATCACGGGCGACGTCGGCAACCTCATCACGACTGGCCCTGGCCCTCGCAGCCTTGGCCGCTGCGATGGCAGCGGCACCGACTCCAGCTCCGACGGTGTCGGTATCGATGACGGTCACACGGTCCAGCGCACCAGCAGCGGTGACAGCGTTAGACCAGGTAGCGGACATTCCCTTGCCAAGATGCAGGGCGACAACGCCAGCGTCAGAACCATCCTTGTTGGAGCGTTCCAGCGCACGCGCATATGCGGCGCACAGCTTCAGCGGACTGACTGCCGACGTGGTGACGGCGTCTTCATTGATGTCATGGCCGATGGGAACCACGGTGATGTCGAGCTTGCGGGCAACCTCGGGCATCAGGCACGCGGTGTCATCGACAACAATGCGAACGCGACCGTCACCGGGCATGGCAGCCTCCTGAAGAATGAGAAACCTGCAACTCCCGCTCACGGACCTTCGCGTTAAAAGCATTCAGATACCAGGAGGTCTCACCATTGACGCGCGTGCGCTGCTCCATTTCGACCCACGCAGTGTTGCCCAGTCCGTTGAACGTGCTGAAGTAGTCGCGCGGCATCTGCAGCAGGGCTGCGGTAGCGGCAGCAATGGCACCACCGTGGGACACGAGCACAAAGGTATCCGACTCCCAATCGGGGTTGGCCGCTAGCTCAGCAATGACCGCCAGCATTCGGTTGGAAACCTCAAAGCGGGTCTCGCCGCCCTTGGGAGCCCAGTTAAGATTATGGCGCCAGTGGTCACGCATACCGGGAAACGCGGAGTCAATCTCGTCGTAGGTGCGCTCTTGCCATTCACCGAGGTTGGTCTCACGCAGGCGCTTATCAAAACTCAACTCTGCACCGGTGGCCTCAGCTAGCGCACGGGCGGTGTCGGCTGCCCGGGTCAGGTCGGAGGACACGATTTTTGTGATTCGCGGTTCAGCCTCCGCCAGGTACCGCGCCGCAGTACGGGCTTGCTCGCGACCAACGTCGGAAAGCTGCGTGTCCAGCTGTCCCTGAATGCGGCCGGTAGCGTTATACGATGTCTGCCCGTGCCGCAGCATAATCAGGCGACGTCGTGCAGCAACATGTGCCTCGCGTGAGCCCGCCACAATTAAAACTCGTCCGTGTCCGGGTTTTCGGCAGCCAGCGGAATCTCGTCGATAGAACGAGCATTGCGGGCGGAATCTTCGCCGTCCTCGTTGCTCGGCTGCTCGATGCCCTCGACCTCGATGCGCGGGCAATCGCGCCACAGTCGATCCAGGCCGTAGAAGTCGCGTTCTTCACTGCGGAAGACATGCACGACAATGTCGCCGTAATCCAGCAGCGCCCAACGTCCCTCACGGACACCTTCGCGGCGAACCGGCTTTGCGCCGAGGTCACGCAGATCGTCCTCAATTTCGTCGACGATTGCGGCAACCAGACGCTCATTGTCAGCACTGACCAGGACGAATGCGTCCGTAATCACCACCGGGCCAGAGACATCGAGAACAACGACGTCCTCACCCTTTTTGCTATCGGCGGCCTTCGCCGCGGCGGTCGCCAGCTCAATGGCGCGTGGTTGTGCAGTCACGAAAGACTTCAGCTCCTTGTGATTAAAAGTCGTGAAAAACAGCGTTTGTACTTGTAACTTACCGTCTCAGCGGGATTTTGCTAACTTTCAGTCCGCGGTATCGGACTTCGCATCCACCGATGCCGCATCCTCGGAGGTCGAGTTCACCGATGCGGGGCCCACAGAACCAACCGTGCCCTCAGCAGACTGGTACAGACCCCGCTTAGCGATGTACTGCACCACGCCATCCGGCACCAAGTACCAAACAGGGCGTCCTGCCTCCGCACGCTTTCGACAATCGGTAGAAGAAATAGCCATGGCGGGAATCTCGATGAGGTGCAACCGTGAAGCGTCGATTCCTTCCAGGTCCTCTGCCCGCAGGTGAACCCCTGGACGAGTGACACCGACGAACGTTGCTGCGTCGAACATCTCCTCCCAGTCCCGCCACGTCATAATCTTCTGCAGCGCATCGGCACCGGTAATGAAGAACAGATCCGCGTTGGGATAGATGACCTTCAAATCCCGCAGCGTATCGACGGTATAGGTCGCACCCGGCCGATCAATATCAACCCGCGAGACCGAAAACTGCGGGTTCGACGCAGTGGCAATGACCGTCATCAGGTAGCGGTCTTCGCTGTGAGCGACCTTCCGGCCGCGCTTTTGCCACGGTTCACCCGTGGGCACGAAAAGCACAAAGTCGAGGTCAAAACGGTCTGCCACCTCGCTGGCGGCAACCAGGTGACCATTGTGAATGGGGTCAAAAGTGCCACCCATTACGCCAATGCGCTGCCGGGGCGCTTCCGCCGACTTCGCTGTCAACGCGGCGTGTACTCGCGACCGCACACTTTTCTTGCGCTTAATCATGACTGGCACTTTACCCGGGCACTACGGACGAGTCTGTCCACGACCAGCCAGAACCCACTTGCTGCTGGTCAACTCCGGCAGCCCCATGGGCCCACGGGCGTGCAGCTTCTGGGTGGAAATACCAATCTCTGCGCCGAAACCGTACTGCTCACCATCGGTGAACGCAGTGGAGGCATTGACGCTGACAGCGGCAGCATCAACACGGTCGACGAACTCCTGGCACACGCCCCAGTCACGTGCAGAGATAGCTTCCGTGTGACCCGAGGAGTACTCAGTGATGTGATCCGTCGCGGCCACCACACCGTCGACAATGCGTGCGGCAATGTCTAGCGATAGGTACTCATCCGACCAGTCTTCTTCCGTCGCAGGAATGACCTCACCGGTCCACCCAGAGGCCGCCAGATTATCGACATCGCCGTGGACCGCAATGCCCGCGTCGGCAAGCGCGTCCAAAATGCGGACCTGATCCTGCGTGGACAGCGCCGAGTCAATGAGAACCGTTTCAGTGGCGTTACAGACGCTCGGACGGCGGGTCTTGCCGTTAATCATCAGCGCAATCGCCTCGTCGATATCGGCGGAAGCATCGATGTAGATGTGGCAGTTACCGGTACCGGTCTCAATGGTCGGCACCGTTGCCTTCGTCACGACGGCCTCAATCAGACCGGCACCGCCGCGCGGAATCACTACGTCAACCAGGCCGCGGGCAGTGATGAGATCTTGCACGGAATCGTGGGTCTCACACGGCAGCAGCTGAACAAGGTCCTCCGGTGCATCGTGGTTGGCCAGCACCTCACGCAAAACCGCGACCAGCTGCGTGTTGGAGTGGACGGCCGACTTGGAGCCGCGCAGCAAGGCCACGTTGCCCGACTTCAGCGCCAGACCAAAGGCATCGACAGTAACGTTCGGGCGAGCCTCGTAGACCATGCCCATCACGCCCAGCGGAACGCTGACCTGGGAAAGCTTAATGCCGTTAGGAAGAGTGCTGCCCCGCAGCACCTCGCCTACCGGATCCGGCAGGGCCGCAACCTGGCGCAACCCACCGGCAATACCCTCAACACGATCGGCGTCAAGACGCAGGCGATCCAGCAGGGAGTCACTAAAACCACGGGCCTTACCGGCCTCGATGTCCTTGGCGTTGGCTACCAGAATCTCTTCAGTACGGGCGACCAGCGCATCTGCTGCGGCCAGCAGGAGCTCGTTCTTGCGTGCCGACGTAAAGCGAGCCAGCTCTCCCGCGACAGCCTTGGCACGCTGTGCCTTATCTAAAACCTCGGCGCGCTCAGCAGCACGCTCCGGGCTAAGAGCCGAATCCTCGGCAATGCCCTGTTGATTGGTGTTAGCAGTTTCGTTCGTTTGAGCAGTCATGCCTACCAGCATAACTAGAGTGAGACATCATTTGAGGGAATTAGCTCAGCAACCCAAGGAAAGATGTAATTCATCAACAGCAGGAACACGATGACGGCAATCACGATGGTGATGATCGCTTTCACCCACCACGGACCCGGCAGGGATCGCCAAAAAGCTGCGTACATCTAGTTGACCTCCTTGGTCTCAACACCGGCGAGAACCGCGTGAATAATGAGCCGATGAGTGTTGTCCCACTGCGGATGGCAGGTAGTCAGCGTAAGTAGAGTCGCGTTACCGACCGGATTGAGGACATCGGCGCGGTCTGGAGTGACAATGTGCTGGCCGGGAATCTCGGGGACGTTAGTTCCTTCTGGCACGCAGTCGAAGCTTTCCCCTGCGCCAGCCATACCGTCGACCGGTAATACCTTGTAGCGGTAAATAGCATCACGCGTCTCTACAGTGATGTCATCGCACGTCTGCAGGCGGTCAATGTTGTCAAAGGGAGCTCCGTGGCCGTCACGATGGGCGGCATAAGAACTGTTGCCCACCTGCCCCGGAAGGGCTGTGCTCGGATAATGGCCGGGGCCACCGCGCAAAACTTCCTGAGAGACACCTTCGAATACGACCAAATCGCTAAAACCGGCCTTTGGAGCGGAAATCATCGCCACCGCAGAGCCAGGCACCCAAGAGCCCTCAACAGCTGGCTCCGTGCCTTCTGGCGCCTGAGCTGAGGCCGATGCCGGTGCGGACCATGCCTGCTGCAGCTCATCACGAGCCTGCTGCTGAGCTTTCCCGGTTTCAAGACCAGACCAGTACAGCAGATAAAAGGCGAAGAGCGCCACCATCACTCCAGCGGTCAAGAGCAACTCGCCGATGACGCCAATAATTTTCGATAACACACTTAGGATTATGCCCGAAAGTTCCTCATCCAGGCAGTCCGCGCTCAGGCACTCCTCCCCCAGCCAGTCCGCACTCAGCTAGTCCCCACTCAGCCGGTCTTTGCCGAGGCACCTCTGTCCGGGCGCGCCCAGGTGCGCGTCTTTAAGCGCTGCAGCTCTCAGCGCAACGCTCTCCTAAGCGCGGGAGGCGAAATCCGACAGGTAGTCGGCATGGACGACAGGCTTCTGCATGTCATTCGGCAATTCCTCGGTGTGGTAGCCGATCATGCCCAGCAGTTCTTCAGAGTCATAGTTGACCTCGCCGCGTCCGATGACCTCACCGCTCGGGCCAATCAGGTCGACGATGTCACCAGCGGAGAACTCACCGTCAACCGAGGTGATACCGACCGGGAGCAGCGACTTGCGCATGCGGGTCACAGCGTCGACCGCGCCGGCATCCAGGCGAAGCAGGCCCGAGCTATCCGCTGCGTAGAGCATCCAGAACTTCCAGGCGCTCAGGCGGTTGTCCTTCGCGGCGAAAGCGGTTCCCACGTCTGCCTGGTCAAGTGCTCGCTCAATGTTGGACGCAGAAGTCAGCAGCACCGGCACCCCAGCACGCGAAGCCAGGCGTGCGGCAGACACCTTCGAGGCCATTCCACCGGTGCCCAGTGCCCCACCGTCACCGGCGATAACACCACGTAGGTCGTTACCGCTGCGCACCTCTGGCACAAAGGTCGCACCTGGATCGGCCGGGTTGCGGTCGTAGAGGCCGTCGACGTCGGAAAGCAGAATCAGTGCATCGCAGTACGCCAGGTGACTGACCAGGGCGGCCAGGCGGTCGTTGTCGCCGAAGCGGAACTCCGAGGTCGCGACCGTGTCATTTTCGTTGACAATTGGCACCGCGCCCAGCTGGCGCAGGCGGTCGATAGTGCGCTGGGCGTTGCGGGCACGCGAACGCACACCTGCATCGTCCGAGGTCAAAAGCACCTGCGCAGAAGTGCGACCATAGCGCAGGAAGGAGCGTCCCCACTCCTGTGCCAGGCGCACCTGCCCTACAGCTGCAGCCGCCTGCTTGGTCGCCAAATCAGTGGGACGCGAAGTCAGCCCCAGTGGCCCCATTCCGGATGCCACCGCGCCGGAGGACACGACAATGACATCGCTAAAGCCCATACGCTTTTCCAGGGCATCGGCAATGAAGTCGATGCGTTCGGGATCGGTACGACCGTCAGATCCGGTCAGCGAGGAAGAACCAATCTTCACCACGACGCGCTTCGCGGTCCGAATTGCCTCACGAGTCTCGGAATCGAAACCGCCTTTGGTTCCCGGAGATAAATTCTCAGTCGCCTTTTCAATCTCAGCGACGGTGGACTCAGGATTGTCGTGAAGTAGCTCGTCGACCTCCTCACGGGAAATCGGCGCGTCCGATTCAGACTTCGGGGTAGCTACCGGGGCATCTAATGCATCTGCTCCAGTGACGTCAACATCGTTGGCAACGGTGTCGGAAGGGATAACTGACTCACTCATTTCACTAATGGAAAACATGACGGTCTAATGTAATTCTGACTATATAATTGTTTAAACAATTAATGGCAAAATGCAAGTTTGAAGTCTTCGCTTGCCGACGACGCTGGCGCCCGCGACTATGAGTACCGGTCGCGAATAGCCTCTTCGCCATCTCCGAAATCGTACTCGTCAATCAGACCACGGCGGGCCTGCGATGCACGCTTACGCTGCTCAGCGCTAGTGCGCTCGTTGACGTAGAGACGATCGTCGGTACCACGGCCACTCGGCACGAAGTCATCGGTGCCCGCGACCTGCTGCGGGTACCACTCGAAGGTGAGATAGGAAATCGTCACCGGGCAGCCAACCGTTGCCCCAGCCTTTGCCAGGGCATCTTCTACACCAAGCGTGGCCAGGCGGTCAGCCAAGTAGCCGACTGCCTCGTCGTTTTCGAAGTCCGTCTGGTTAATCCAGCGTTCCGGCTTACGGCCACGCACAATGAACCCATCTGGGGTATTCGGATCGCGCTCGATGGTGAAGTCCGCGCCTTCGCGCTTCTTGCCACGCACACCTTCCGGACGGATGACCGCACGGGGCTCCTGCTCTGTTGGCAACGGATGCGCCTTGCGGTAGGCGGCAATCTGATCCTTCAGGCCGTAGGTCAGCTCCTTGAGTCCCTCGTGCGTCACCGTAGAGATCTCATAAATCGGCCAGCGGAACTTCTCCAACTCCTCGCGCTGCATGTCAATCATCTCGCGAGCATCGGGCAGGTCAATCTTGTTCAGCACGATGACGCGCGGACGCTCTGCGAGGTCCCCAAGCCCCACGTCGGCCTTCAGCACCGACTGGTAGTTGGCGAGTTCCGCCTCCAACGCCTTGATGTCAGAGACCGGATCGCGGTCGCCCTCCAGCGCAGCAGCGTCCACCACATGCACCAGCACAGCACAGCGCTCAATGTGACGCAGGAAATCCAACCCAAGACCACGGCCTTCAGACGCCCCCGGGATAAGGCCCGGCACATCTGCGATGGTGAAGGACTCGTAGCCAACGTTGACTACACCCAGGTTCGGCTGCAGCGTGGTAAACGGGTAGTCACC
This sequence comes from Corynebacterium sp. MSK035, assembly GCF_030232615.1. NCBI lineage: Bacteria > Bacillati > Actinomycetota > Actinomycetes > Mycobacteriales > Corynebacteriaceae > Corynebacterium > Corynebacterium sp. MSK035. Next base: position 41,686 of record NZ_JASPJP010000007.1, on the reverse strand, counting down.
AATCTTCGGCTTAGCAGCGCTCAAGGTGCTGACCAGCGACGACTTTCCGGCCGACGGGAAGCCCACCAGTCCAACGTCGGCCATGGACTTGAGCTCCAAGACAAGATCCTTGGCCTCGCCCGGCTCACCGAGGAGAGCAAATCCCGGCGCACGGCGGTTCTTGTTTGCCAGCGCTGCGTTGCCCAGGCCACCGTAACCGCCCTCAGCGGCAATGAAGCGGGCGCCCTTACCGGTCATGTCCGCCAGCACTTCCCCATCCTCGGTGATCACAACCGTGCCCTCCGGCACTCCGAGAACCAGATCCTCACCACGAGCGCCGTTGCGGTGATCGCCAGCGCCCGGCTTACCGTTGGCAGCCTTGATATGGGGGTGGAAGTGAAAGTCCATCAGAGTATGGATCTGGGGGTCTACCACAAGCACAATGTCGCCACCGTGGCCACCGTTACCGCCGTCGGGGCCACCCAGTGGCTTGAACTTTTCACGCAGCACCGAGTTACAGCCGTGACCGCCGTCGCCGGCCTGCAAATGCAGCACGACACGATCTACAAAACGAGACATAAAATCACACACACTTCCGAGCGGAGAGCCATCTTCTAGTGCCTGGAGTAATGCCCTAATTTAAGCGAGCCGACGGGCAGAAGTCTAGGCGGTAACAAAACGCTGCCTCGCAACCTAAAAGCGCGAAACAGTAATAAACAACAAAAGAGCCGATTACCTTTCGCAGTGGGAAAGGAATCGGCTCTTCTGCAAGGCAGTTAAACCTGCCTCAAATTCAACGTTGCAGTAATCCTATGTGGACAACCGAGGGTTGTTCTTAGGAGTTATTCTCAACGATGCTGACAATGCGGCGGTTACGGCGGGTACCGAACTCGACTGCGCCTGCCTTCAGAGCGAAGAGAGTGTCGTCGCCGCCACGGCCAACGTTCTCACCCGGGTGGAACGAGGTACCGCGCTGACGAACGAGAATCTCGCCTGCCTTAACCTGCTGGCCGCCGAAGCGCTTCACGCCGAGGCGCTTAGCTTCGGAGTCGCGGCCGTTGCTGGTGCTGGATGCACCCTTCTTAGTAGCCATGATTTTCTCCTAGGGAAAAGCTAATTGGAATTTCGGCGGTTTACTTGGAGACGCCGGTAATCTTCAGAACAGTGAGCGGCTGACGGTGGCCGTAGCGGCGCTTGTAGCCAGTCTTGTTCTTGTAGTGCATGCCGCGGATCTTCGGGCCCTTAGCGGCCTCGACGATCTCTGCGTTAACGGTAACGTTGGCAAGCTTGTCGGCATCCGCAATGACATCTGCGCCATCGACGAGCAGAACCGGGGTGAGAGCCACGGACGAACCCGGCTCACCCTCGATCTTCTCGACCTTGACGAGGTCACCTTCGGCAACCTTGTACTGCTTGCCGCCGGTCTTGACGATCGCGTACATAGGAGGGCTACCCCTTTATCTGAGAAACTCGACTCAAGGAATCTTTGTAATTCCTTGACTGGACAATGGAATTGCGATTAGTTGCGTGTGCAGAACACTTCAGGGACATACCCGAAAGCCAAATCCGAGTAGATTTCCCCGCTCTGGCCGTTTCCTTACCACCAGCGCCTCAAGCACCAGTGGGCATGACCAGATACGCCTACTAATCAGCGACTGGTCAAGAGTAGCGAAAAATCCCCCTAAATTACAAACTGCCCGAGTAAGACCCTGTCCCCCATTGGTTTTCACGGTCTTCCCGGGCAGTTTCCGAAGCCACTTTCCACCCCCTGCTTTAGGGAACGGAAAACAGCCTTCTATCTGGTCTTACTCCAGGTTTCCAATACCTAGTTCTGGCCACTTCGGCGCACCGCACGACGCACGCGGCGACGACGATTGGCCGGTTTCGTCTCCGGCGCCGCAGCACCGCGATTAGCCTGCTTCTGCTCTGGCTTAGTAGCGCGGTTTGAAGCGCCCTGTCGCTGCTTCGGCGCAGTCGCTCCGGCATCGCTTTGCGACGAGACCCTGCGCACCGCCCGACGGCGATTACGGCGAGCTCCCGTGCCCTGGACCGCTACGACCTCAACCCGTGACTTGCCCGAGCGGCGTCCACCGCCACTGCGGTTGGCGCTGCGGTTGGTGCTGCGGTTGCTGTCATCGCGGTTGTCTTTCGCACGATCTCCACCCTTGCTGCCTTCAGCGTCCGCCTTTGGCTTAGTGGACTCGAAGTCCTCGCGACGCGGTGCGCGATCCGAGCGGGAGTTACCGCGCGTCGGACGACGACGGCGTGGAGAACGCTCGAACGCCTCCTTCGCCTCCTCATAGGTCTGGGACTCCTCGGCCACAGCCTTACCGGTCTTGTTAGCGTTGCCGCTCTTGCCATCCTTGGCTGGCTCCCTCACATCTGTGGTGGAAGCTGCCTGAGACTCAGCCTGAGGCGCAGTGGTTTCATCCACAGCAGTACGACGCACAGCGCGACGACGGCGACGTCGAGCGCTAGCGCTGCTGGAGCGTTCAGCCTCGCCACGGCCTCCACCGGAGCCACCGTTATCGGTGCGCTCGGCACGCTCAGCACGGGTCGGGCGCTCCGAACGCTTGCGACGATCACCATATTCTTCGTCGCGGTCATCAGCGTCGCGTGCAGCCGAATCAACGGCAACATGCTCCGCTACCCTGCGACGCGTAGCCCGACGGCGGCGGCGCTGCCCCTCCTGCGGCATGTAACGGTCATCCGACGGCTCCTCTGGGTCCTTCTCACGGGCTTCCGCAACAGCTGCGGCAGCCAGAGCAGCCAGGTCATCGGAGTTCTCCGATTGCTCAGTACGCTCGCGGCGCTCCTGACGGCCACGGCCGTTCTGTCGCTGCTCATCGTTTCGGCCCTGGCTCTTACGAACCCGGCGACGACGCGGCGGCTTCGGCTCATCGTTCTCAGAAGAGACAATGACAGCTTCGACAGCAGCTGCGACACGCTTGTCGGCTGCGTCCTTATCGCGCTGGTTGGTCTCCGCGTCGTCGTCACGCGTTGCCTTGGAAGAGCCTGCCTGGTCGCCCTGATCGCGGTGCATGGCCAGCGCGGCCGGGTGGTTGGCCGGATTGTGCTCCGAGCGCGACTTGTTGCGGCGCTTGGACTTGCCCTGCTCGTCGTTGCGACGGCCATTCTTGTGGCCACGGCCCTGATTGTCCTGCTCGACCGGATCGATGTGGATAATCAGACCGCGGCCATTGCAGCAGCTACACGGCGTGGAGAAGGTCTCCAGCAGGCCTGTGCCCAGACGCTTGCGCGTCATCTGGACGAGGCCGAGCGATGTGACCTCGGAGACCTCGTGACGCGAGCGGTCGCGGCCGAGAGCCTCCTTCAGACGGCGCAGCACCAAATCCTGGTTTTCCGGCAGCACCATGTCGATGAAGTCGACGACAATCATGCCGCCCAGATCCCGCAGACGCATCTGGCGGACGATTTCCTCAGCGGCCTCCAGGTTGTTGCGAGTGACCGTCTCTTCCAGGTTTCCGCCAGCGCCGGTGAACTTACCGGTGTTGACGTCGATGACCGTCATGGCCTCAGTGCGGTCGATGACCAGCGTGCCGCCCGAGGGCAGCCAGACCTTGCGGTCGAGTGCCTTGGCCAGCTGCTCATCGATGCGGAAGTGCTCGAAGACATCGGCGCCACCGTGCTCCTTGGCGAAGTAGCGCTGCAGTCGCGGCTCCAGCTCCGGCGCGAGGTCGCCGATGTAGTCCGTCACTGTGTTCCACGGGCGATCGCCCTCAACGACGAGACGCGAGAAGTCCTCGTTGAAGACGTCGCGGACGACCTTGACCAGCATGTCCGGCTCTTCGTACAGCGCGATTGGCTTTGCTCCACGCTTCGCCTTCGCTGCCTCGGAGGCTTCCCAGATCTCCTGCCACTGCGACTCCAGGCGCTTAATGTCGGCCTCGATGGCCTCCTTGGACACACCCTCGGCGGCGGTACGGATAATCGTGCCCGAGCCCTCCGGCGTAACCTCGCTCAGAATCGACTTCAGGCGCTTGCGCTCCGGCTCCGGCAGCTTGCGGGAAATACCCGCGCTACGGCCGCCCGGCACGTACACCAGGAATCGACCAGCCATCGAAATGTGGGTGGTCAGACGCGCACCCTTGTGACCAATCGGGTCCTTGGACACCTGGACCAGAATCTGGTCGCCGGCCTTCAGCGCATGTTCAATCTTGCGCGAACGCGACTTCGTGCCCAGCAGCTTCCAGTTCAGGTCACCTACGTAAATGACACCGTTGCGGTCGGTTCCGATATCGATGAACGCCGCTTCCATGCTGGGCAGGACGTTCTGCACGCGACCGAGGTAGATATTGCCGATCTGCGTGGTCTGCGTGTCAGAGGTAACGAAGTGCTCGACCAGCAGGTCGTCTTCCAACACACCCACCTCAGTGACAATGCCCGCGTGGTCATGGCGCTTGCGCTCACGCACCACCATCGTGCGCTCCACCGACTCACGGCGAGCCAGGAATTCCGCCTCCGAGATTACGTGGCGCTTGCGCGATTCCTCACGACGCTCGATACGGCGACGTCGCTGCGCCTCCAGGCGAGTCGATCCCTTAATCGCCTGCGGTTCCTCGAACTCTTCGCGGGTTTCCTCTTCCTCGCGCTCTGTGTTTTCGGTGGTCTTCTCCGCCTGTTGCGCGTCATCATTACGACGCCCACGTCCACGACGGCGACGACGCGGGCGCGGTTGACGCTCCGTTTCGCTTGACGACGAGCCGTCCTGCCCCTCCCCCGCGTTGTCATCGGTGCCCTGGTTGGAGGCACCGCTGTCAGCTGAAGCTACATCCTCGGTGGCCGAATCCTTGGCCGAGGGCGGAACAGCCTGCGGAGCCAGGAAGATAGGCGCAAACGCGGTCTGCTCTTCCGCAACCGGCGGCTCCGGAACTACCGGCGGCTCGATGTCCTGCAGGGCTTCGCTCTGAGTTGCCTGCGTATCCTGCGGCTCTTGCGTTTTCTGAGCTTCCTCTGCCACTGGAGCGCTGGTCGTGCGGACCGCACGGCGAACTCGGCGGCCACGACGTGTGGTCACTGCAGCACTCTTTGCAGCAGGTGCTTCGGCGGAAGCTTCCTCAGCGGAGGTTTTCTCAGCGGTCTCGGCTACGGTGTCGGCAGCCTTCTTATCGGCAGCCTTCTTCGGCGACGACTGAACGACAGCCTCAACAGCTTCCTCGACGACCGAGTTCGAGTCCTTCTGCTCGTCCTTCGCAGCGGTTTCTTCCGGAGCGCCAGCGGTCTTCTTCACAGCCCGCTTACGCGTTGCTCGCTTCTTAGTCGTGCTCTTCTTCTCTGCGCTCTGCTTCTCTTCAGCCTGCTTCTCTGCGCTCTGCTTTGCCGAGGATTTTCTAGCCGAGGCCTTCTTGGTGTCCTTCTTCTCGGTCACTTCCTCGGCAGGCGCTGCGTCCGACTCCGCTTCGCTCTTGGCTGCCTTCGGCGCAGCCTTCTTTGTGTCCTTCTTCGCAGCCGACTTCTTGCCGCTCTTCTTCGCAGCTGGCTTCTTCTCGGACTTAGCTGCGGTTTGCTCGTCCGACTTCTCATCCGCCGCGTTCGGCTTATCTGCCGACTGCTTTCCCTTCGCAGCCTTGGTATCAGCTGTTGGCTTTGCGGCGTCCTTCTTCAGAGCTGACTCTTCGCCGGTTGGCTTGGTCGCAGCGGATCCGTCGTTAAGCGACGCATCCTCTGGATGCTCGCCAATGAAATTCAGCACCGCGTCGAGCTGATTTTGATTAATGGTGGACGCGGCGGATTTCACGACAATCCCCGCGTGTCCCAGAGCTTCGATGGTTTCCTTCGAGGTCAACCCCAAGCTCTTGGCCAGGTGGTGGACTCGGGTTTTCAGAGCCGCTGACTCACGATCAAATTCGCGTGCCTTAGCGACAACATCCTGGCTGAAATTTGCCACTGTATTTGTTTCTCCTTGACACCCCACCACGCAAAACCCGACAACAGGAAGCACACTCTTTGTCATTCCATGTGCGCCTACATCCGTTGTGGCCTTGGAAACCAGGCGGAGCAACGATGTTGCGACAGCCACTTCATTTGCGCCATATGCGCAGATAGAGGACCGAAAACGATGAACAATTATGAAAGTCTTATTGGCAGGCCTTCCGGCTGACTCGGGGATTCAGCGATCACATGCGGAATATTTCATCCACCGGAGCGAACTCCCGGGCACAACTGCTGCTGTCCATTGTCGCACATATCGAGCAGGTGGCGCGCACCGACATTGGCGGCGGCGGGCCAATCCGAGTTACTGACTGCGTTTATGACAAAAATGGCCTGAACCTACCGCCGGAAAGTGTCATAAACTCCTACAGTTTCACATTTGCAGCCCGTGCCCGCATTCACGCGTGCAGCCCGCTGAAGGGCCGCCCCACGGTCGTCGACAAGCAAAAAGCGCCGAACCGGCAAACAATTGCTTGCTCAGTTCGGCGCCAGTTCAACGCTCACGGGTCAATGCTGAACCGTCAACGTTTAGAGGTTCGGGAACCAAATACCAATCTCGCGCTCAGCGGACTCCGGAGAATCGGAACCGTGAACAACGTTGTTAGCAACCTCAAGTGCGAAGTCACCGCGGATGGAGCCCGGGGTTGCGGCCTCAACCGGGTTGGTGCCGCCAGCGAGCTGACGCCAAGCAGCGATCGCGTTCGGGCCCTCGATAACACCAGCGACCAGCGGTGCAGAGGTGATGAAATCAACCAGCTCACCAAAGAACGGCTTATCGACGTGCTCTGCGTAGTGCTCCTTCGCAGTTGCCTCGTCAGCAACACGGAGGTCAAGCGCGACCAGCTTCAGGCCCTTGCGCTCGATGCGGGAGATAACTTCGCCGACCAGACCGCGGGAAACGCCGTCTGGCTTGATCAGAATAAGAGTACGTTCAGTCATGGTGAGCATCATACTATGACAAACCCCGCTGCACCGGAGTGGTGGTACAGCGGGGTGAAAGTCGCGACTACGAGCGCGGGAGACTTACGAGTGCTGGGTGGTCAACAGACCGCGCTCCATACGCTGGAGGAGGTTCTTCCGCAGGTGCAGAATGTAGGCCCAAACTAGTGCGAAGAAGATACCCACCACGCCCATGGACACATGCGTGAAGATAGCCAGTACACCAAAGACCTGCAGCACAATGTTCGCCTTCAGTGCCCAGGGCTGCTTCTGCAGGAAAGCCATCGCAATCAGAGCCAGGCCCAGGATGGTGATGTACGTAACCGAAAAGGTCTGGTTAATCTGGCCGTCGGGAATGCGCGTGACCACAGTCAGACCAAGCAGCACCGAAATAGCCTGCATAATCAGCGTGCCGGACATAACACCACGCAGACCCTTCAGCGGGTCCTTAGCCGGATCGTGTCCCGCACCGAGCGGGCCATACTTGCCGCCCTCACTCAGGTCACGCCCCTCGCGGTAGGCGCGCAGAGCCTCGCGGTCGGCAGCGGTGTAGTCCTCCGCGCTATTGCCCTGTGGCTGGCTCGCCTGAGATTCGCTCATTGCGGGTCCTTTCCAAATAGTGTCCGGGCTTCGCCCGCAGTGACAACAGATCCAGTGACGATCACACCGGAACCAGAGACAATACCGTCTCCGGTGTCGGTTTCCTCAGCCAGCGCGACAGCTAGCTCAACGGCGGACGGCAGAGTTGGCACGCGATGCACGCGCTCCTCGCCGAAAATCTCCTCCGCGAGGTCAGCCAGGTCGTCGTAGTGCAGCGCACGCGGCGAGGTGTTCTGGGTAATAACCACTTCTTCGAAGTAGGGCTCCAGCTCCACCAGCAGCCCACGAGCATCCTTCTCCCCCAGCACCGACAGCACACCGATGACACGGCGGAAGTCGAACTCAGCGGAGAGGGCCGTGCGTAGCGCACGGGCACCGTGCGGATTGTGGGCGGCATCGATGAACACCGTCGGGGTCGAGCGCACGCGCTCCAGGCGGCCGGGCGATGCGACCGTCGCAAAGCCTTCGCGAACCGCATCAATGTTGAGCGGACGCCCCGGACCTGCGCCGAAGAACGCCTCCACCGCAGCCAGTGCTGTGGCTGCGTTACGCGCCTGATGCGGACCGTGCAGCGGCAGATGGATGTCGTCATACTCGCCGGCCAGGCCCTTGAGCGTCAGGTTCTGCCCGCCGACCGCCAGCTGATGACTGACGACGCCGTACTCAACTCCAGCGCGGGCGACGGAGGCGTCCATTTCCACGGCACGGCGCAAAACGACGTCCATGGCTTCCGGTTCCTGCTCGCCGACAATGGCGACATTGTCCGGTGGCGTGAGCAAGTCGTCCTTATTCCACCGCGACTTGATGATGCCGGCCTTCTCAGAAGCGATTTCAGCCAGGGTATCTCCGAGGTACTCCGTGTGATCGAGACCGATTGGGCAGATGACTGCCACGTCGGCCTCCACCACGTTGGTCGCATCCCATGTGCCACCCATGCCGACTTCCACCACGGCGACATCAACAGGAGCGTCGGCGAAGGCAGCGTAGGCCATGGCCGTGAGAACCTCGAACTTGCTCATCTGTGGGCCGCCCTTTTCGGCGGACTTGGCGTCAACCATTTCCACGTAGGGCTGAATCTCGCGCCAGATGCGCACGTAATCGCGTGGATGAATGGGCTGGCCATCGATGGCGATGCGCTCGGTAACCAGCTGCAGATGCGGACTGGTGGTGCGGCCGGTGCGACGACCGAGAGCGCGCACCAGCGATTCAATCATGCGCACAGTGGAAGTCTTGCCATTCGTGCCGGCAACGTGAATGACCGGAGTGGCACGCTCGGGATGGCCAAGGATGTCCATCAACAGCTCGATCCGCTCGAGCGATGGGTCAATCTTGGTCTCCGGCCAGCGCTGATCCAGCTCGGCTTCCACCTCTGCGAGTTCGCGCAGCTCCTCTGCGGTGGCCTCCAGCGGAGCTGGCTCGTTGACTGGGCGGTCCACGTCAACGGGCAGGCTCAGACCCTCCTCGGACACGGAGACCTCACCGAGACGCATGTCATCGGGCATGCGGCCATCAGCCATCACACCGGCGATTTCACGAGGTTCGAGGTCCTCGACGATCTGAGAGTCAGCCGGATCGAATTCGAACTCAGGCGCTGCGGTGGACTCTTCTCGCATCGCAGACTCTTCCTGCGTCACCGAATCGTCCTCGCCGCCAAGATTCAAACGAATCTCGCCTGCGGCCTCATCACGTGGTTCAGCATCCCGTGGATCGGTCATGCCTGCGGAAGTCCCTCCAAACGAGCCTTAATACGGTCAATCTCCTCCAGTGCGAACTGGTGGCGAGTCTTAATCTTCTCCACGACCTGCTCCGGAGCCTTGGACAGGAAGGCCTCGTTGCCGAGCTTCTTCTCGGTGCCGGCCAGTTCCTTCTCCGCCTTGGCCAAGTCCTTTTCCAGGCGCTTGCGTTCAGCGGCCACGTCGACGGTGCCGGAGGTATCCAGCTCGATCAGGACAGTGGCCTGAGACAGGCGCACCTCAATGGAAGCGGTAGCGGTGAATCCATCCTCCGGCGCCTCAGCACGAGCCAGCGAACGAATCATCTCTTCCTGAGCAGTCAGATCAGCATCCGCCAGGTTCATGCGTGCCGGCACGCGCTGCGACGGCTTCACACCCTGATCATTGCGGAAACGACGCAGCTCGGTAACCAACTTCTGGGCATCGGCAATACGACGTGCGGCAACCTCGTCGACAGCAGCGCTGTCGGTGGTCATGGTTGCATCCGGCCAGGCGGAAATAACCAGAGAGTCCTCGAAGCCCTCCGCGCCGTCGGTAAGCGCCTTCCACAGCGTCTCCGTGACGAAAGGCATGGACGGGTGCAGCAGACGCAGCAGCGTATCCAGCACGCGGCCTAGAACCAGACGAGTAGAGGCGGCGCGGGCGGCCTGCTCCTCGGTCATGGTCTCGCCGTCATTCAGGCGTGGGAAGTCAACCTTGGTCATCTCCAGGTACCAGTCACAGACCTCGTCCCATGCGAAGTGGTAGAGGGCCTCGTTGGCCTTGGAGAACTCGTACTTATCCAGCGCAGAGTCGACTTCGGCGCGGACCTGTTCCAGGCGGTCCAAGATCCAGCGGTCGGTGTCGGTGAGCTGGTCACGGTCCGGCAGCTCGCCCACGTGGGCACCGTTCATCAGCGCAAAGCGGGTGGCGTTGAACAGCTTGGTAGCGAAGTTACGGGAGCTCTGTGCGGCGTCGTTACCGACCGGCAGGTCAGAGCCCGGGTTAGCGCCACGAGCCAGCGTGAAGCGAAGTGCGTCCGCACCGTAGTCACGCACCCAGTCCAGCGGGTCAATGCCGTTACCGAGAGACTTCGACATCTTGCGACCCTGCTCATCGCGGACCAGACCGTGCAGGAAGACATCCTTGAACGGCACCTGCGGACGACCGTCGCGGCCCTTACCCAGCGGTGAATCAGGCAGGGTGGCAGCAAAGGTCGAGAACATCATCATGCGCGCGACCCAGAAGAACAGAATGTCGTAGCCGGTGACCAGCACGGATGTCGGGTAGAACTTCTCCAGCTCTGGGGTGGCGTCCGGCCAACCCATCGTGGAAAACGGCCACAGCGCAGAGGAGAACCAGGTATCCAGCACGTCCGGATCCTGCGTCCAGCCCTCGCCCGTCGGGACCTCATCATCCGGGCCGACACAGACGACCTCGCCATTCGGGCCGTACCAGATCGGGATGCGGTGGCCCCACCACAGCTGGCGGGAGATACACCAGTCGTGCATGTCATCGACCCAGTCGAACCAGCGCGGCTCCTGCGAAGCCGGGTGAATAACCGTGTCGCCCTCGCGAACAGCATCGCCAGACATCTTGGCCAGCTCATCGACCTTAACGAACCACTGCAAGCTCAGCAGCGGCTCAATCGGCTCACCCGAGCGCTCCGAGTGACCAACCGAGTGAACGTACGGGCGAATCTCCTTGACAATGCGTCCCTGCTCACGCAGCGCCTCCGTCAGCGCAGTACGGGCTTCTGCACGATCCATGCCGTCGAAACGCGTGCCGGTGTTGAAGATACGGCCAGTGGTGTCCATGACCTCCGGCATATCCAGGTCGTGGCGCTGGCCCATGGCGAAGTCATTCGGATCGTGCGCCGGCGTGATCTTCACCGCGCCGGTACCGAACTCGCGGTCCACGTAGTCATCGGCGATGACCTGAATCTTCAGGTCCTCGCGGAACGGGTGGTCCAGAACCTTGCCCACCAGGTGCGTGTAGCGCTCATCCTCCGGGTGCACGGCAATTGCCACGTCACCCAGCATCGTCTCCACACGAGTCGTCGCCACAACAATGGAGTCCTCCCCATCGCCGTAGCGGAAAGACACGAGCTCGCCTTCAGCGTCCTCGTACTTGACCTCAATATCCGAGATTGCAGTCTGCAGCACTGGCGACCAGTTGACCATGCGCTTGGCGCGGTAAATCAGGCCGCGGTCAAACAGTTCCTTAAAAATCGTCTGAACCGCACGGGACAGGCCCTCGTCCAGAGTGAAGCGCTCACGGGACCAATCCAGGGAGTCACCAATCTGGCGCATCTGGTTGCCGATACGTCCGCCGTAATCGTGCTTCCACTCCCAGACCTTCTCCACGAACTCCTCGCGGCCATAATCGAAGCGGTCCTTGCCTTCGGACTCCTTCAGCATCGCCTCGACCTTGGTCTGCGTTGCGATACCCGCGTGGTCCATACCCGGCAGCCACAGCACCTCGTAGCCCTGCATGCGCTTACGGCGCACCAGCGCATCCATCAAAGTGTGGTCCAATGCGTGGCCCATGTGCAGCTGACCCGTCACATTCGGCGGGGGCAGCACAATAGAGTAAGCCGGCTTGGAGCTAGACGGATCAGCCTCGAAATAGCCAGCGTCTACCCAGCCCTGGTACAGGTCCGACTCCACGTCAGCCGGGTTCCACGACTTGGGCAACTTATCTGCTCTGTTTAGGTCCACGTTGTTCTCAGTCACGCGTCACATCTTAGCGCCTTGCCCGGATTTGTTTTTCCAGGGGCTTTACGACGACCCTTGCGCCCCAACCCATATCTGCTATCGGCGACTTACGCACCGCCGAATTCAAGCTTTACTCACGCCCCGAGCCAATCTGCGATTACCGCAGTAAATGAAAAGGTGCCCTCTTGTGAAACCATCACAAGAGGGCACCTTTAAACAGGCGTTAAGCGACCCTTAGACCAGCAGGTCCTTAACTGCGTCGCGCTCTTCGCGCAGTGCCTTGACGTTGCGCTCGATGCCAGCGCGCTGCACCTCGGAGAGATCCAGGCCCTCAACGCGAACCCACTCGCCGTCCTTGGCGTAGCACGGAACACCAGCAACCAGGCCCTCGTCGATGCCGTAGGAGCCATCGGACGGAAGTGCGACAGAGACCCACTCGCCCTCTGGGGTACCCGTCACCCAGTCACGCATGTGGTCAACTGCGGCAGCTGCAGCGGAAGCTGCGGAGGAAGAACCGCGGACCTCGATGATTTCTGCGCCACGCTTGGCGACACGCGGGATGAAGTCCTGCTCGACCCATGCAGCGTCAACCTTGTCGGAGACCTTCTCGCCTGCAATGGTGGCGTAGGTGATGTCCGGGAACTGGTCTGCGGAGTGGTTACCCCAGACGATCATGTTCTTGATCTCAGTGGTCGGAACACCAATCTTTTGCGACAGCTGGGACAGGGAACGGTTGTGGTCCAGGCGCATCATGGCAGTGAAGCGCTCTGCCGGGATGTCCTTAGCGTGGGAAGCGGCAATCATGGTGTTGGTGTTGGCCGGGTTGCCGACAACCAGAACCTTGATGTCGTCTGCTGCATGATCGTTCAGTGCGGCACCCTGCGGACCGAAGATCTTGCCGTTGGCACCCAGCAGTGCGGAGCGCTCCTCGCCCTTGCCGCGCGGCTTTGCACCGACCAGGAATGCGGCGTTGGCACCGTCGAATGCCTTTGCCGGATCATCGGTGATGTTGATGCCAGTCAGAAGCGGGAAGGCGGAGTCAAACAGCTCCATGGCGACGCCTTCGGTGGCGTGCAGCGCCGGAGTGATCTCCAGCAGGTTCAACTCAACCGGGGTCTCAGGGCCGAAAACCGAACCGCTGGCAATGCGGAAGAGCAGGGAGTAAGCGATCTGTCCGGCGGCGCCGGTAACTGCAACCTTTACGGGAGTCTTGTTCACTTCAGGCCTTTCTCGAGAGAGAATCAATTCGCTGCCCACTCTAATGCGACTACAGAATTGGCGCAGACGGGGGCGATGCGCTCAGGCCATTTCTGAAAAACGGATAGCATTAGGCATGACTTACGGTCGTGTACTCATTTCACTAGAAAGAAGTCCGCGACTGACCAATTTCACCCCCGTTAGATAGCCAAAACCCCTTAGTCTCTCTCTAGTCCAAGCAAAGGATTTTCATGAAGTCTCCAGGCTCCTCTGATGCAATCCCCCATGCAGTCTTGGTGGCAGCACTTCAAGAATTCACCGCAAAGGGGTATGCAGATGCCCGTTTGGATGCCATTGCTGCCGCCTCTGGTGTCTCCAAGCGCATGCTTCACTACCACTGTGGTGACAAGTTGGGACTCTACAGGGCGACGTGGGCACATGTGCTGGAGACCGTAAGGCCTGACGACGACGACCTGCGCCCGCACTCCAATGTGCCGGTGGAAGCCCTGCAGCATGTGGTCGGTGTTATCTATGACTACTTCTCGGCGAACCCGCTCGCCGTGCGGTTCATCATCCAGGAAAACCTACATCCGGTCCTGCCGCTAGAAGGCGTGACTGGGCTTGGTGGTCAGAGCCCAATTGTTTTGGAGTTTGACCGCATCTTGTTGCTCGGCCGCGATTACGGTGCATTCCGCACTGACATTTCCGCACTTGATCTTTATATTCTCGTGCTCTCACTGGCCACCTTCCCCACCCTGCACCAACGGACTTTTGAAAACCTCTACGGCATTGAAATGCAGTCGACGGTGCTGTCGGACAAGCTGCGTGAGTTCGCACAGGACACCGTGACCAGCCTGTTGACATCCTCGCCTCGCAACGAACCGGGAAGCTCGTACACTTCCTTGCTGGCCTCCCATGGCGCGAACTCGTCCGCGCTTGGCGCAGAGGTCTATGGCGATCAGCCCAACCCAGAGACTCAGGACTTGGCTGCTGATGATGCCCCGGATTACCGCGACATCTACGGCATGGACGACTAGGGCTCCACACAGACATCAAAACCCGGTTAGAGCAGGCGCTCTAACCGGGTTTTCAGCTACCTTTACGCAGTCTTCTTGTCCGCGCTGCGTTCAACGAGTTCTGGCGCTGCACCGTCCGTGATGCATTCCTTGTGGACAATGACCTCCGCAACGTCGTCACGCTCTGGTACGTCGAACATCACGGGAACCAAGATTTCTTCCATGATGCCGCGCAGACCACGGGCGCCGGTATTGCGGCTAATCGCCTTGGCAGCAATGGCGCGCAGTGCCTCGTCGTCGATGGTGAGGCGCACACCATCCATGTCGAACAGGTGCTGGTATTGGCGGACCAGGGAGTTCTTGGGCTCGGTGAGTACGCGAACCAGCGCGTCCTCATCGAGGTTGGTGACCGATGCGATAACGGGCAGGCGGCCAATGAACTCGGGAATCAGGCCGAATCGAACGAGGTCCTCCGGCAGCACGTCGCGGAATGGATCCTTCATGTCCTCGTCGTTAGCCGAGGTGACATCTGCTCCGAAGCCCAGGCCCTTCTTGCCGACTCGCTCCTGAACGACCTTTTCCAGACCGGCAAACGCACCGGCGACGATGAACAGGACGTTGGAAGTGTCGAACTGAATGAACTCCTGGTTCGGCAGCTTGCGCCCACCCTGCGGGGGCACGGCGGCTACGGTTCCCTCGAGAATCTTCAGCAGCGCCTGCTGCACACCTTCACCGGAGACATCGCGAGTGATGGAAGTGTTCTCGGACTTGCGCGAAATCTTGTCAATCTCATCGACGTAAATGATGCCGCGCTGTGCCTTCTCGACGTCGAAATCAGTCGCCTGCAGCAGCTTCAGCAGGATGTTCTCCACGTCCTCACCGACATAGCCGGCCTCGGTCAGGCTGGTGGCGTCAGCAATCGCGAACGGCACATCCAGCTTGCGAGCCAGTGTCTGCGCGAGGTACGTCTTGCCGCAGCCAGTCGGCCCCAGCAAGAGGATGTTCGACTTCTGCAGCTCGACGTCGTTGTCCGACTTGGTCTCCGCAGCACGAAGGCGCTTGTAGTGGTTGTAGACCGCTACCGCTAGGGTGCGCTTAGCCATGTCCTGGCCGATGACGTACTCATCGAGGAAGTCTCGAATTTCCATCGGCCGCGGCAGGCGGTCGTCGTTGCCAGTTGCCTCGCCGCCGGTGTTGAGCTCCTCTTCGATGATCTCGTTGCAGAGCTCGATGCACTCATTACAGATGTACACACCAGGTCCGGCAATCAGCTTCTTGACCTGCTTCTGACTCTTTCCACAGAAAGAGCACTTCAGCAAATCCGCACTTTCTTGCATACGCGCCATGAGGCTCCCGCCGCCGCCTTTCCGCTTCGTTGCCAATAATTGCTTCAGACCAGCCTACCGTGAGTGTGCGCAATTACCGGCTTCCACGCCAGGGCGAGGCGAATTTCACGCAATCTCGCTCGGCGCTTTACGACGGCCAGTGCGCAGCACGCCAGAGAGACCATGTCCCCTTTTAAGCGTTGTGCTTGCGGTACTCGAAGACCTGGTCGATGATGCCGTACTCGACGGCCTCTTCAGCGGTCAGGATCTTGTCACGGTCGGTGTCCTTGCGGATCTGCTCTGCAGTGCGACCGGAGTGGCGAGCCAGAGTCTCCTCCATCAGCTTGCGCATGCGCTCGATCTCGTTCGCCTGAATCTCCAGGTCGGAAACCTGGCCCTGGATACCCTGGGTGGCCGGCTGGTGAATGAGCACGCGCGCATTCGGCAGAGCTGCACGCTTACCCGGTGCACCCGCAGCGAGCAGGACGGCTGCCGCGGAAGCAGCCTGGCCCAGGCACACCGTCTGCACGTCGGGACGCACGTACTGCATCGTGTCGTAGATGGCCATCAGCGACGTGAAGGAGCCACCTGGGGAGTTGATGTACATCGTGATGTCACGATCCGGGTCCAGCCCCTCGAGCACCAGCAGCTGCGCCATGATGTCGTTAGCGGCAGTATCGTCGACCTGGGAGCCGAGGAAGATAATGCGCTCTTCGAAGAGCTTGTTGTATGGGTTGGATTCCTTAGCACCAAAGCTGGAGTGCTCCACGAAAGAAGGAAGCACGTAGCGCGACTGCGGCATCTGCATATTGTTCATCTCCATGTTGATTAAATCGCCTCTAATTATTCGCTACTGTCCGCTTTTAGCGTGCGGTGTCCTTGAGGGCGGTCACGACGTGGTCAACCAGGCCGTATTCCTTAGCCTCAGCTGCGGTAAACCAGCGGTCGCGGTCCGAGTCTTCCTCAATGCGCTCAACCGGCTGACCGGTGTGCTGCGCGATCAGACGAGCCATCTCCTTCTTGGTGGCAGCGAACTGCTCAGCCTGAATGGTGATGTCGGATGCGGTTCCGCCGATACCTGCAGATGGCTGGTGCATCATAATGCGGGCGTGCGGCAGCGCGTAACGCTTGCCCTTAGCACCTGCGGCGAGCAGGAACTGGCCCATGGAAGCTGCCAAGCCCATGCCGTAGGTAGCCACGTCGCACGGAACAAACTGCATGGTGTCGTAAATGGCCATGCCGGCGGTGACGGAGCCACCCGGGGAGTTGATGTACAGCGAGATATCCGCCTCTGGGTCCTCAGCTGCCAGGAGCAGCATCTGACCGCAGAGCTTGTTGGCAATCTCGTCGTCGACCTGCTCACCCAGCCAAATAATGCGCTCCTTGAGCAGCTTGTCGAAAACCGTGTTCGTCGACATCTGGGCGTTATCGCTCATCGGTGTACTCCTTTTTCGTACGTGTGCGAGTTTTGTCGTTCATTAGAGGGTAACGAAAAGGGCCGCCCCTTTGTTTCGGGAACGGCCCTTGTTCGCTATAAGCGTTGCGTCATGTCGAACGCGCCGCGCTAATTGCGGGGCTTACTCAGCGGAGGTGTCCTCAGCCTTGTCGGACTCAGCCTTCTCAGCCTCCGGCTCGACCTCACCGAAGTACTCGTTCAGGTCGATTTCGTTGCCCTCGGTGTCCTTGGCGGAAGCCTTCAGGATCGAGGTAGCCAGAGCCTTGCCGCGGCGAACGTCTGCGAACAGGTTGCCGAGCTGGCCGGACTGCTGAATCTGCTGGATGAACTGGTTCGGGTCCATGCCGTAAGACTGAGCAGTGAACAGGATGTGGTCGGTGAGTTCCTGCTGAGAAACATCCGGCTGGATCTCTTCAGCCAGTGCGTCCAGGAACAGCTGGGTGCGGACAGCTTCCTCAGCGGACTTCTTGGAGTCCTCGTCGAACTGCTCACGGGTGGTGCCCTGTGCCTCCAGCATGGAGTTCAGAACCTTCTCGTCGCCGCCGAACTGACCCAGCAGCTGCTGCAGCTGGCCCTCGACCTGCTCCTTGACAACACCCTCCGGCAGAGCGATGGTGGTCTGCTCCATAGCGGCAGCCAGAACCTTGTCGCGAACCTGCTGAGCCTGCTCACCCTTCTTGGTGTTCTCAACCTGGCGAGCCAAATCTTCCTTCAGCTCGTCGATGGTGTCGAACTCGGAAGCCATCTGAGCGAAGTCGTCGTCAGCTTCCGGCAGCTCGCGGACCTTGACGGACTGAACGGTAACGGTGACCTGAGCGTCCTCGCCCTCGTGCTCGCCAGCAACCAGCTTGGTGGTGAACTCCTTGGACTCGCCCTGGGACAGGCCGACAACAGCGTCATCCAGGCCGTCAATCAGGTCATCGGAGCCGACCTGGTAGGACAGGCCCTCGGTGGAGGCCTCTTCCAGCTCTTCGCCGTCGATGGTGGCGGACAGGTCGATGGAGACGAAGTCGTCCTTTTCGACTGCACGCTCGACGCCGGTCAGGGTGCCGAAACGAGCGAGCAGGTTCTGCAGCTCAGCCTCAACAGCTTCGTCGTCGGCGACCAGCGGATCAACCTCAACTGCGATGTCCTCGAACTTCGGCAGCTCAATCTCCGGACGGACGTCGACCTCAGCGGTGAACTCAACGAGCTCGCCGTCTTCCAGCTTGGTGATGTCGACCTCAGGCTGACCGATAACCTTCAGGTCCTCCTCGCGAACGACCTCGTCGTAGCGGGACGGGACCATGTCGTTGAGCACCTGCTCCAGGATCGGGCCGCGGCCGAAGCGGGCCTCAATCAGCTTTGCCGGTGCCTTGCCCTTACGGAAGCCCGGAATCTGGACCTGCTGAGCCAGTGCCTTGTAGGCGTTGTCGAACTCTGGCTTCAGCTCGTCAAACGGGACCTCGACGGTAATCTTCACTCGGGTCTCATTGAGCTTCTCAACGGAAGACTTCACTGGTGCACTCTCCTGCAACTCGATGATTAATTCATAGACCACGGGAGTGCCCGTGATACTGGTCGGGGTAGCGGGATTTGAACCCACGGCCTTCCGCTCCCAAAGCGGACGCGCTACCAAGCTGCGCCATACCCCGTATGCGTCATTCGAAACCTAGCAGAAACCCCTTTGGAGCATCTGCACCGGGGCCCTCATAGTCGCGAAATCGCGTTTCCACAACGGACCCGTATAGATTTACCTGACGATTAATGAAATCACAAAACCACGCGTTCAACCAGGCTAATGCTCTGTCTGAAAACGCTTTACGACGCCATCGAGAGCCAACCTGCCAACTACTACCGGTTTCATGAAAACCATGCATATCACAGGGCGTTTGCATCACCTCGGCACTGCTTTTGGCGGCTTCGTTTACTGCAAACACTCCATTCGTCGGCCGACTCCCCAAAGAAGCCTCTCAAACGACTGCCCCTTTGTTGAGTCGTGTGACAGTGTAATCAACGGCTATACGCCTGTTTCACATACCCCACGTTGCTTTAGCTTCATTTTCTGTTTTTCCCGGCCACAGCCACTTTTCTTTAAAGCCTTCGAGAAAAACCTGGCATCGATTTTTGTATGTGCGCGTTAACGGGTTAATATGCCTTGTACCAAGACACGGTCTGGTGGAGACGATTGAGCGTCTAAGCCGGATTTCTGTCTATGGGGATGTCGTATAGTGGCTAATACCTCAGCCTTCCAAGCTGAAGACGCGGGTTCGATTCCCGTCATCCCCTCCATGTGAAAGCACCCTCCGGCCAGCGTCGGAGGGTGTTCTTCTTTTTGACGGGATCCGTCCCGAAATCCGTCACAGGCATGTCACGACCGCGTGCGCGCGTCACGGTTTCATACAGCGTCGGTAACAAGTCGGTGGCACTGTCATGTCGGGTCTTTTGCCGTCGTCACGCACAACTAGTCCCGGCGGCATGAATCCTCGCATCATCGACAAGGACACCGGCGTCGAGCTGTGGACCGTCGCCGAATGCGCGGAGTTCACCGGTACCGCGCGCGGCACGTTCGCCAGCTATGCGGGCCGTGGCAAAGCGCCGGTGCCGGCGGCGAAGCTCCACGGGCTGAACCCGCGGAACTCCGACGACGTGCGCGAGTGGCAGAAAGGCCACGAGGCGAAGGGCAAGTAGCCGGCCCAATCTCGGACCGGTCAGCCCGGCATGACCGGTCAGCCCAAGTAGTGGGCGGCGACGACGTTGGCGATCTCGTCGGCGTCGTTGTGGGCGACGAGCACGCCGTGGCCGTGGCCCGGCAGCTCGATGAGCTCGCCGCCCATGACCGCCTGCATCGCGCGGCCGCCCGTGCCGGTCACCGCCGCATCGCGGTCGTAGTGGAGCAGCAGCGGCTTCGACTCGAGGGCGTCGCCGCTGAGTTCCACGGCAGCGCCCTGCCCCGGCCAGCCGAGGCATAGCTGCCCCGACGACAGCGCATCGGCGTTGAGGCGGAAGATGTCGCCGCCGGTGAACTGGTCGAGGTACGTGCGGGGAATGCGGGACGGGTCGGCGGCGGTGACGTTGTCGTTGCAGATGATCGCCCGCTCGATGGTTCCCATCGCCTCGGTCTGCGCCATCATGTCTTCCGGGGTCACGCCCTCGGGTAGTTCGGGGGTCTCCACCTCGCCGGTGACCACGGCGTCGGCGATGTCGGGCCACATGCTCTCCGAGTACGTCGCCGCGAAGGTCTGCTGCAGCAGCACCGACTGATTGCCGGCGCCGGGGCGCATCAGGTTCGCCGCGAAGGAATGGCTGCGCCACGCGACGGGCAGAACGCCGTCGGCCAGCTGCATGAACGCCTCCGGGTCGTCGGCGAAGGCGGCGGGCACGTCGCCCACCTGCGTCGGCGGCGGGTAGACCTGACCCGGCGCGCCAACCTCCTCGTTGATGCGCTGCGACCAGCGCGCGTACACCTGCAGGGCGGTGGTGCCCAGGCCGTACTCGTCGTCACGGTCGGCGATCCACTGGAACATCGCGTTGAGAGCCTCGCGGCGCCACGGTTCGCGCGAGTCTCCGAGCCGAAAGTAACGGTCGGCAGGATCGACCGAGGAATCCAGCACCATCCGGCCCGTCTTGTCCGGGAACAGGGTCGCGTACGTGCTCATCAGATCCGTGCCGTAGGACAGGCCGTAGAGGTGCATGACGTCCTGGCCGAGCACGTCGCGGACATGGTTGAGATCGCGAGCGGTGTTCTCCGTGGTGATGGTCGCCGCGTATCCCGGTTCGTTGGCTTCGCAGGAGGCGTACATCGCGCCGACCTGCCCGGAGAGCAGACCCGTCATCGGGATGTCCGCCACGTTGCAGTTCAGCGGGGTGCCCCAGGCCAGGCCGCGCGGCTCGACGGCGATGAGGTCGAAGTGCTCCCGGACGGCGGTCGGCATCCTCACGGCCTCGTCGGAGAACATTCCCAACGCGTCGCCGCCGGGGCCGCCCGGATTGCCTGCGATGACGCCACGGCGCTCCCCCGTCGCCGGAACCCGGCTGACAGTGAGGGAAATCGTCGCGCCCTCCGGGTCGGAATAATCACGTGGCACGTCGATGTCCGCGCACACGGTGCCCGGCGCGGTCATCGCCGCGGTCGGGCACGCGCCCCAGTCCAACCCGCCGAGATCGGCCGGACCGGCGGAGCCGCCGGCCGACGCCTGCGGCACCGACAGCAACGTGCCCGCCAGCGCGAGCGCCGTGACCGGGGCCAACGCCCTGCGGACGAAGGACGTCCGGGACGACGGGGCCGCTGAGACTCGGCTCGCGGACCGGGCCTCGGCACCGGTCTCCACAGAGGAGACGGCGGGGGACGCTGCGCCGAATGCGGCGGGGGACAACTTCTTCGTGGGGCGCACGGGGATAAACACCTTTCATCGACTGCAACGAACGGTATCAAACCGTAACGCCGACCGCACGCCGTTCAAGGCACGAAGATTAGGGCACCGGAGGCACGCTGTTCAACGCACGGAGATCAGGGCACGGACCGCACCCGGTACACCAGCACCGCACCGACGGCGGTGAGCGCGCCCGCGAAAACGTACAGGCCGGGGTACCCGCCGAGGTTCGCCAACGCGAAGGCGGCGAGCACCGGGGCGGCCATGTTCGGGCCGGCGACGGCGAGGTTCATGACGCCCACGTCACGCCCGCGCTCATCGGCCTTGGGCAGCACCTGGTTGATCAGGGCCTGATCGACGGCCATGAACACGCCCCACGACAGACCCAACAGCACCGCCGCGCCGACGACCATGGCGAAGCTCCCGGCGAACGCCATGATCGCGCAGGCCCCGGCGACGCCCATCGACGACAACGCCACGAACACCCGGCGCTTGCCCATCTTGTCGGACACTTTGCCCGACAGGATCGCGGTGACGATGACGCACAGGGCATACGCGCCGGTGAGGACGAGCACGCCGGCATCCGGATCGGGGTGGCCGATGTGATCGCGCAGGTAATAGAACAGGTAGAACAACGCGACCGAGTTGCCCGTGGTCACCAGGAACCGGGCGATGAACACCCACGTGAAGTCGCGGTAGAGCCCTCCGGGCACCTCGGCGACGGCGGGCACCACGGCGTCAGCGTCCCCGCCGGCGTCGTCAAGCACCGGAGATGCGGCCGCCTGCGACCGCACCCGGGACACGTCGCGGAAGCCCGGCAGGAACTGGCCGATGAGCACCAGCAGCAGCGCCGCGGTGACGATGTACGCCAGCCCCAGGTCGAACACCGTGGCCACGACGGTGCCCAGCACCACGCCGAGGGTGTACGTCAGCCCCAGCACACCCGAGACCACGCCGTACTGATTGTCCGGCACCGTATCCGGCGCCACCGCCTGGGCCGCGTTGATTGACGCCGCGATGGCCAGCTGGAACACCGCCCACCCGATGGTCAACGCCATGAAGCCCGGCGCGGCGCCCAGGAACACCAGCGACCCGGCCGCCGCCAGCCCGCCGAAGAGGATCCACGGGGCGCGGCGGCCCCAGCGCGTGTCCGTGCGGTCCGACAACCACCCGGCCAGCGGATGCCCGATGATGGAGAAGAACCCGCCGACCGCCATGAGGAGCGCGAACTTCTCCTCCTTCTCCCCCGGATGCCAGATGAGGATCTGCTGCGCCAACAACAGCTGCGTCGGCGCTGCCCACGAGATGTTCTGCCCCAGGTACAGCAGGCCGTACCGCACGATCCAGCCGGTGGTCACCGGCGTGCGCTGGGCGGGGTCGGCGGTGAAACGCCCGACGTCGGAGATGGCGCGTTCGGAGGAGCCGGCGTGTTCGGAGGAGCTCATCCCTGCACCCCATCCGGCTCCGGCGGCTGCGCCCGCACGTTGGGGTCGGTGTGTTCGTCCGCGACGGGGTAACGACGGCCTGCGGTGTAGCGCCGGTGCAGCTCCGGGGTGATCCGCCCGGTGCGGGCCAGCTCGGCCAGCAGGTGGCCCGACGGCTTCATCGTCCGTTCCTGCGTCTCGTAGTCCAGGTGGACGATGCCGAATCGCGGCTCTTCGCCGTCGGCCCATTCCCAGTTGTCCACGAAGCACCAGTGGTACCAGCGCTCGATGGGCACGTCCGACTCGGCGATGGCCCGCAGGTGCTCCAGGATGAACCGCGGCCGGAACGACTCCAGCCTGCGGTCGGCAGCCCCGGCGTCCGGGTTGGCGTAGTCCCCGGCCGGATTCGGCTTTTCGACGCCCGCGTCCACGCCACCGACCGACAGCTCCAGATCGCCGAGATCGCAGGTGCCGTTTTCGGTGATCCAGACCGGTCCGCCGAAACGCTCGTTCAGGTCGCGGGCGCATTCGACCAGGCCCTCGGGGTGGATTTCCCACCCGAGGTCGTTGACCGGAGCCCCGACGAAGGTGCCGTCGTCGAACTTGTCGACGGCCGTGCGCGAGTAGTAGTTCAGGCCCAGGAAGTCGTGGTGGCGGCCCGACGGCAACCCGCGGCCGACCTTCGCCCCGCCCAGCAGCGGATGGAACTTCCCCGCCAGATGCGCGTCGGCGACGATGTCCTGGAACAGATGCCGATTGATCCGCGCCAGGCCGCGGTGGATGGGGTTGCGCGGATTGCGCGGCGCGAACGCCCGTGCGTGGTGGGCGATGCCGACCTTCGCCCGATCCCCCTGGATGCCGTGGATGACCTCGTAACCGCGGATGTGGGACACCGCCATGTTGCGCAGCACGGCCATCGTGTCGCCCCACGAGCGGTTGCCCGGCGGGCCCGAGCGGAACATGTGCGCCTGGGTGGCGTACACGTTCGGCTCGTTGACGGTGATCCACTCGTCGACGAGGTCGTCGAGCGCCCGCACGGTCGTCTCCGCATAGCGCAGGAAAGCCGCCGGCGATTCATCGGAGGTGAAGCCGCCGCGCCGAGCGAACCAGAGCGGATTGACGAAGTGATGGAGCGTCACCAGCGGACGAATCCCCTTGTCCCGCAGGTCGGCAATCTCCTCACGGTAGCGATCCAGCACCGCATGGTCGAACTCCCCCGGCCGCGGTTCGATACGCGCCCACTCCACGCCGATGCGAGCGATGGGCAGACCCAGCGACGCCATGAGCTCGTTGTCCTCCCGCCACCGGTTCCAGTGGTCGGTGGCGCGCAGCGGGGTCGAACCATCGGCGATGTTGCCGGGCTCGCGGGCCCAATCGAACCAGTCGTTGTTCTCGTCACCGCCCTCGATCTGCCCGGCGGCCGACGCCGTGCCGATCAGCAGACCCCGCAGATCGACGTCGTGATGCAACGGCTTCGCGAGCGGCGACGTGCGCGGCTGAGGATGGAGAGTTCGGTCATTGGCAGGCACATTGGTTGACATGCCGACATCCTATGTCACACATCACGCCTAGTTTTTGGTTTTCAAACAAAATATTATGGGTTTCGCGCGTCGACGGGGTCGTCGTAAAGCAACCGAGTAGAGCAACCGGATCGTTCGCGAAAAATCCGCTCCCCCTGGAACGAATCGGAGCCCCGGCCCGTTGTTGACGATGTCCCCCCCCAAAAAAAAATCAAAAATCACGTTAGGAACCCCACTTGTCAGCCTTCTAAGCTGAAGACGCGGGTTCGATTCCCGTCATCCCCTCCACGCAACCGGGCGCATTGCTCCCGGTTTTTACTTTCTGAGCCGACGTCCGGGGACCAGAAATTCTTCTGACCTCTGTTCAGGATCCAGTGCTACGGGTACTCTGGGCACCATGAAGCCCACCATTATCGATGCCGATACTGGACACGAACTATGGACCGCGGTCGAATGCGCTGCTTTTTCCGGCACCGCACGTGGCACTTTCACCAGCTACGCTGGCCGCAAGAAGGCTCCTGAACCCGTCGCGAAGCTTCATGGGTTGACCCTGTGGGATTCCGAAGAAGTTCGCGCATGGCACGCCAATCGGAAGAGCCGCACCAAGAGCACCGACTCCGCCGAATCATAGATACCTACCCATACCCAATCATTTCCTGGTTCCCGAGCTACATCTGTCGGACAGATATGTAAGCTCGGGAACTTTTTTCGCTCTACATGCGTTATCTCAAGTAATTACAAGCAGTACCCGCAATTTCCTTTTTGGAGGCCTAGCCCATGGGGGCTTTAATCCTGATCGCGATCACCGTCGGCGGCGCAATTATCATCGCGTCGATGGCTCAAAACCGCTCTAACAGGGCCTTTGATGCTCGCCAGAACAATCAATTGGAAGACGCCGTCGCAGACGCCCGCCGCTGGATTGAGCGACTGGGCTCACAGGTATTGAACCTGGCTGGCACCGATTCGGCTTCCACGCAGGCTCTTGCTGACGCATCCGAGCGCTACAATGCCGCTTCCTCGCAGATTTCTACTGCGCGCACCCCGGCACAGGCGCGAATGGCCCGCGAATCGGCGCTGGAGGGCCTGCACTACATCAATGCGGCTCGCGAAATTATGGGCCTGCCGGCGGGGCCGACACTGCCACCGCTGGAGGGGCAGAAGGCCGCTGGTTCTGTGACCGAAACTCGCACCATTGAGCACGAAGGCCACTCGGTTACCGCCTCTCCATACGCCACCCCGGAAACTCCGAACTACTACCCCGGTGGTCGTGTCGCTGGCCGTCCGGTTCCGGCCGGTTGGTACTCCGAGCCATGGTGGAAGTCCGCGCTCCGCACCGGTGTCTGGACCGCAGGCTCGATGCTGCTGTTCTCTACCCTCTTCCACGGTATGGCCGGTGTTGCCTACGGCGCTGATGAGTTCGCCAGCGGCATGGGCACCGGCGCTGACGACTTCGGCGGCACCGAGGACTTTGGAGCCGAAGACTTCGGTGGCGACGATTTCGGTGGAGATGACCTTGGCGGCGACTTCGGTGGCGGCGGTGCAGATGCCGGTGACGCAGGCGACGGCGGAGGCTTCTTCGACGGCCTCTTCGGTGGCGGCGACGGCGGCGGATTTTTCGACGGCGGCGGATTTTTCGACGGCGGATTCGACGGTTTCGATATTTAGAAAAAGCCCGGCGCCGCTATTTCGCTAAATCCGCAAAAGGATCGACAGTGCCGTCTGTCTGAGGCCGATACTCAATTTTTCTGGCGGCGAATCGACCAGCTTCCTTGCCAAGGATGCTGCTAATTAAAGCAACAGCCATATCCATACCTGCTGCGACTCCTGATGAGCTCCAGCGATCTCCGTCTTCAACCCATCGAGCCGCTTTCACCCACGTCACTTCGTTTCCGAACGAGGTAGCCCAATCAAAAGCCAACTTATTACTAGTTGCCCGCTTTCCTTCAAGAAGCCCAGCCGCAGCAAGCAGTGCGGAACCTGTGCAAACCGATGCCACTAACCGCGCCCGGGATCCGAGGTTGTTGAGCCAGTCCAAAAACTCTGCATCGTCAACTAGTGTTCTACTCCCGGCTCCACCAGGAACTAGAAAAATATCGACCGTTTCGAGGTCAGTGGCACAACGTGTGGCGATAACCTGCGCCCCCTGAGCGCTGGTTATCGGACCAGCAATGTTGGCGACATATTCGACCTCAATCTCTGGGACATGGCCAAAAAGGCCAACCGGTCCAAATACGTCCAAGAGCTCGAACCCGGGGAATAGCACAACAGTTACTCGGCGATGCGCTTCTTGATTTGTCATACGACAATTCCTACTCCGTCTACACATGAAAAAAGGTCTGGTCCCAGAGTTTTCTGGAACCAGACCCCTTTTTTATTCCTATCAACAGATAGCGAACAGCAATCCCTTTAAGCTTCTGGCAGCTCCGGGGCAACGCCAGTCTTTTCGTACTCTGCCAGAATGTCGATGCGGCGCTGGTGACGCTCCTCCTCGCTCCACGGCTGGGAGACGAAAGCATCGACGATAGCCAGGGCCTCTTCCTCAGAGTGCATACGACCGCCGAGGCCGATCAGCTGAGCATTGTTGTGCTCGCGGGCGAGCTTTGCGGTCTCCACCGACCAAGCCAGCGCACAACGAGCGCCCTTGACCTTGTTAGCAGCAATCTGCTCGCCGTTGCCGGAACCGCCGAGCACGATGCCCAGGCTGCCCGGATCAGCGACGGTACGGGAAGCCGCCTCAATGCAGAATGCTGGGTAATCATCTGCAGGGTCGTAGGTGTGAGCGCCGCAATCAACGACGTCGTGGCCAGCCTTCTCCAGGTGGGCCTTAATCAGGTTCTTCATCTCAAAACCGGCGTGGTCTGCACCAAGGTAAATACGCATGGCAGCAAGTTTAGCGGTTCCCACGGATTCCACGGCGCCTGCACCCGTTTTAGGTATTGCTTGACGACGTCTCCTGCGCAGCCGAATAGGGTGAAAAGTGACTGTATTTGCGTTTCAGCACGCCTTCGAAACCGGAAATTGGGTGCTTTTACCGTGTCTCCTGCGCCGCAAGCTCACTTCCAAGTCGATCCTGAAGCCCATGGCTCCCATGGGAATCATCACGCACCGGTGGTGCGAACGGTTCGGCATGACATCAACAAGAAACCATTTATTGTCATTTGGGAGGTCACGCGGGCTTGTGGCTTAGTCTGCAAGCACTGCCGTGCAGATGCGCAGCACGAGCCGCATCCTCACCAGCTTTCGACCACCGAGGGCAAGATGCTGCTGGAGACCTTGGCGTCGTATAGCAAGCCGAAGCCGCTTGTAGTGCTCACCGGCGGTGATCCTTTTGAGCGTGATGACCTGGAAGAATTGGTGCGATTCGGCACGGAGCAGGGCCTGAATATGTCGCTATCTCCATCGGTGACGCCGCGGCTCACGCCAGAGCGGATTCAGTCACTGCGTGAGGCCGGTGGCAAGGCGATGTCCATGTCGCTCGATGGCGCGACTGCCCAGACCCATGACAAGTTCCGTGGATTTTCGGGCACTTTTGAAAAGACGCTCGAAATGGCTCCGCACATCAACGAGGCCGGTTACCGGCTGCAGATTAACTCGACCCTGACCAAGGGAAATATTCATGAGGCGCCAGCGCTGCTGAAGACCGTCATGGAGATGCAGGCCAAGATGTGGTACGTCTTTTTCCTCGTTCCCACTGGTCGCGGTGCGGATTTGGGCGCATTGTCACCGGAGGAACGCGAGGATGTTCTGCACTGGTTGTCTGATGTGTCCAACCGAATTGCCATTAAGACGACGGAGGCGCCGCAGTATCGGCGCGTCGTCATGCAGCAGGAGGAAGCGAAGGAAAAGGGGCTGCCACCCTATGAGGGCGGCGAGCTCTACCGTTACTTGACCGAGGAAACGACAAAGCTGCTCGGTGCTGTGCCGGAAAAGCCACGTCGCCCGCGCTCCCCCATGGCCGTCAATTCCGGGTCAGGTTTTGCCTTCATTGACCACATCGGCGACGTCTACCCCAATGGCTTCCTGCCGCTTCACTGCGGAAATGTGAAGGCCACGCCATTCCAGGAAATCTATTCGAACTCGCCGGCGTTCAAGGCCCTTCGCGATCCGGACAATTGGCATGGAAAGTGCAGCGTCTGTGAATACCACAGCGTATGCGGTGGGTCCCGGTCGACAGCGTACGCGTTGACCGGGGATTACACCGCATCCGACCCGACCTGCATCTACATCCCGCCACGGTGGGCTGCCATGAGCGAAGAAGAACGGCAGGCCTCTACCGGGCAGAATGCTGGAGCCGGAGCGGGTCAGCTCTCCTAACTGCGCGCCCCAGCTGCTACTGCTTTCTTAGTCGAAGCGCGGGTCCTCAGTCCGGGAGCGCTTAATTTCGAAGAAGTACGGGTAGCTGGCGACGGCAACCGAGCCGTCGAAAATCTTGCCGGCTTCTTCGCCGCGTGGGATACGGGTAAGCACCGGACCGAAGAAGGCAACGTCGTTGAGCTTGACCACCGGAGTGCCGACGTCGTTGCCGACCTCCTTCATGGCCTCTGCGTGGTTTTCACGCATGAGCTCATCGAACTCGGTAGTCAGGGCCTGTGCCAGGCGCTCTTCCGGCAGTCCAACCTCTGCGAGGGCTTCCTTAATCAGCTCGTCGAATGCGTGCTCCGGCTCGTCGACATGCGCATGGCGATCGATGCGGTTTTCGTTGTGAATCTTCGTGCCCAGCGCGGTATAAAGCTTGTCGACGGCCTCCTGACCATCCTGGGAGAACACGGCGTTGAACAGGCGTGCCGGGGTCCAGTTGCACTGCATCATGAACTTGTAATCTTCCGGCAGTTCATCGCGGCCTTCATTGAGCACCGACAGGCTCATCGGCTTCCACTCGATCTCGATGTCGCGGACCTTTTCGACTTCCTTAATCCAGCGCGACGTCACCCAGCAAAACGGGCAGGAAACGTCGAAGTAAAAAGTGACCTTGTCTCGATTGCTCATGTCAAAGTCCTCCTAAAGCATTGATTGACTTATCAACGACTATAGGGCGGAATTTTTCGGTTCGCATTCATGAATTCGGATGGGTCCGAAGTTCTATCGGGCCCGGTGCTAACTGACTCCCCCCATCGGACGCCGTCCAGATTGCTTACCTAGCCGTTCCAGGGCAAACCCGTGGCCTCCAGGGAATCAGCAGCAGCTTCCAAGTAGGCAGGCCAGTCGGCGTAGTCCAGGAACTCCGAGCCCACCTCGTGGTCCATGGAAACCATCTTCCCCGAGCGCATGTCCAGGCAGTAGTTGTTTCCGCCGAAGTCCATAACCAGCGGAATCCATGCCTCGTGATACCACTTGCCATCCGAGTCGGCGCTGTCCATGCCTTCGGCTTCAAAATCATCAAAGTCGCCGTCTGCCTGCAGCTGAGTCCACAGCTTGTAGTCGTTCAGAATCGACTTCGGCGGCGCAATCCAGCCACCGTCCCACGGCTCACCGTCTACAGACGCGTGCCGCAGCCACGAAGCTCGCACGTAGTCTGGCAGTTTTACTCCGAGGTCAGCCTCAAGCTGATCCAGTTCCGCTTCTGTCGCCGGAGCCTCCAGGGCATCGTCGCCAAGCTTCGCCTCAATGCGATCCCACGCCGCGTTGACCCGTTCAACCTTGCTTGCATCATCACTGAGTTCGTACATGAAACGAAGTGTATTCACAATCGGTTTTGCTCGCATGCCGAAGAAGCCAAAATCTCGTCCCTTCGACCGCCAATCGATCGCCAATGCGACCGCCCCCCAATCGACGCGGAATGAGCGAGGAAGCCGAGGTCGCCCCGCTCACCCCGCTACCGCCCGATTCCCAATCCGGGGTCGTGGTTACACTTGTCGCATGACTTCCACGAACCTAACCAGGACCGAGGCCGCCGACCGTGCGGCCATGCTCAAGGTGTCCCACTACGACATCTCTCTTGACCTCACGACCGCACCAGTCGGCGGGCCGCACAGCGCACCAACATTCGCTTCCAAGACCACAATTTCTCTGACGGCGAAGCGCGCTGGTTCCACCTTTATTGACCTGCGTGATGCGGTTGTTAAGAGTGTGACCATCGACGGCGTCGATGCCACGGAGGCCGCTCGTTATGCCAGCGAGACCGGCATTAACGTGGACCTGACCGAAGGTGACCACACCGTCGTTATCGATGCGGACTGTCGTTACACCAATAACGGCCAGGGCATTCACCGCTTCCAGGATCCCGCCGATGGCGAAACCTACCTGTACTCGCAGTTTGAAACTGCCGATGCCAAGCGCGTGTTCGCCTGCTTTGACCAGCCGGATTTGAAGGCGACGTACTCCATCCACGTCGTGGCGCCGAAGGGCTGGAAGGTTATTTCCAACTCGGTAGCCAAGACCGGCACCACCACCGATGTCCACGGCAATGAGGCCGACACCTTCGACTTCTCAGTGGATGTTCCGCTGTCGACGTACCTCGTC
This sequence comes from Corynebacterium sp. MSK035, assembly GCF_030232615.1. Lineage (NCBI taxonomy): Bacteria > Bacillati > Actinomycetota > Actinomycetes > Mycobacteriales > Corynebacteriaceae > Corynebacterium > Corynebacterium sp. MSK035. The sequence goes on along the minus strand of NZ_JASPJP010000007.1, from coordinate 11,038 downwards.
GCAGTCTGTGCGGGCCCGTGGCACGAGGTCACTGACTCGTGGACCGGCACTGTCGCACCGCACCCGGAAACCCCTGCCGAGCACCAGCCGGACGGCGAGCTGACCATTCCGCTAGGAATCTACTGCCGCCAGTCCATCGCCGAGTACCTCGATGCCGACACTCTGTTCAAGGAGACCAAGGAAGGCTTCGACTTCTACGCCAAGCACTTCGGCGAGCCCTACCCGTTCGGCAAGTACGACCAGATCTTCTGCCCGGAATACAACATGGGTGCGATGGAAAACGCCGGCTGCGTGACCATCCGCGACGAGTACGTCTTTCGTTCCAAGCCCACCCATTACCTCTACGAGCGCCGCAACGACACCATCCTGCACGAGATGGCTCACATGTGGTTCGGCGATTTGGTCACCATGCAGTGGTGGGATGATCTCTGGCTCAACGAGTCCTTCGCTACCTGGTCGGCTGCCGCCGCACAGGTTGAGGTTTCCGATTACAGCCACGCCTGGACCACCTTCGCCAACGTAGAGAAGGCCTGGGCCTACAAGCAGGATCAGCTGCCGTCGACGCACCCGATTGCCGCCGATGCCAGCGACATTGACACCGTCGAGCAGAACTTCGACGGCATCACCTACGCCAAGGGCGCGTCCACCCTCAAGCAGCTGGCCGCCTACGTTGGTCAGGACGCCTTCCTCGCCGGTGCTCGTCTTCACTTTTCCCGCCACCGCTTTGGCAACGCCACCTTCGCGGATCTGTTGGAGGCGCTCTCCGAGGCCTCCGGTCGCGATCTGTCTGGCTGGGCCGATCAGTGGCTGACCACCACCGGCATCACCACCCTGGCGCCAGAGTTCCATCAAGAGGACGGCAAGTACACCTCCTTCGCAGTCACGCAGGAAGGCGCCGAGCCGGGTGCCGGTGAACTCCGTGATCACCGAATCGCAGTGGGCATCTACAACCTGCGCGGCACCGGCGCGGACGCTGTACTTGAGCGCACCAAGCGCGTGGAAATCGACGTCCGCGGTGCCCGCACCGATGTCCCAGATCTGGTCGACACACCAGTTGGCGACGTCGTGCTGGTTAACGACGACGACCTCACCTACAGCATGATTCGCCTGGACGAAGGCTCGCTTGCCACCGTCATCGACAACATCGGCGCTTTCACCGATTCGATGGCGCGCACACTGTGCTGGTCCGCCACCTGGCAGATGGTTCGCGCAGGCCAGATGCGCGCTCGCGACTTCGTCAACCTGGTGCTTCGCGGCATCCCGGGCGAGGATAAGCTCTCCGTCTTGGAGCGCGTCATCGCTCAGGCGGTCAGCGCCGTCAACGTCTACGCCGATCCTCAGTGGGCCGAGTCCACCGGCCGCGATCTGCTGGCTCAGGGTCTGTTGGACTACGCGAAGAAGGAAACCGACGCCGACCGCGCCCTGGTTTTCGTTAACGCTCTGGCTACCGTGGGCTCGTCGAATAGCGACGTCGCCGACGCACTGCGCGCCATCTACGCCGGCGACGCCGACAAGGCTGGCTTCCCCGCTGTCACTGTCGACACCGACATGCAGTGGCGCGCCTTGAAGGCTCTGGTTTCCGCTGGTCTCGAAGGCGAGGAGGCCATCGCAGAGCTTGAAAAGACCGACAATTCAGCACTCGGCGCACAGGCCGCCATCGCCTGCCGCGCCTCCGTGCCGACGCTCGCCAACAAGTCCCGCGTCTGGGCTGAGGCGACTGTCTCCGGCGACGACGCCCCATCGAACCTTGTCATTCGCCACCTGCTGGCCGGCTTCAACGCGCCGGGCTCGGGTGCAGTGCTCGCGCAGGCGCTTGACGACGACTCCCGTGCCACCATCAGCGCGGAGCAGTCGGCAACCTCGCTGTCGGAGCACTTCTTCGCTGTTGCCAACAGCTGGTGGAAGCAGTTCTCCTCCGAGACGGCACAGACGCTGCTCGAGGGCTTCTACCCCACCTGGGAGATCAGTGATGAGGCAATTGCAGCCGCTCAACGTCTGCTCGACAGCGACGAGACTGCATCGCCGGTCAAGCGCATCATCTCTGAGCAGCAGTTCCTGGTGAAGCTCGCTCTTCGCGCCCGCGAGTTCGACGCGAAGTAACAAGTGATTTCGGCCGGCACTTTGGCCGTTATCGTTTTCGTGGCATCAAGTCGATAGACTTGGTGCCATGACAACTTCTCAGACGCTCTTTGACTCCGTCGGCGGCGAGGATGTCTTCAATCGCATCGTCCATGGTTTTTACACGCGCATGCGTTCCGATGACCTCATCGGCCCGATGTACCCCAGCGATGACTGGGAGGGCGCCGAGGATCGACTCCGCATGTTCCTCGTCCAGTACTGGGGCGGGCCGCGTTCGTACAGCGAACAGCGTGGTCATCCGCGCCTGCGCATGCGCCACATGCCGTTTTCCATCGGCGAAGCCGAACGCGACCGCTGGCTGGAGATCATGAGTGCCTCACTCGCAGACATTTCCGATGACGAGCTCCCCCGCCCCCAGCGCGAAGCCATGTGGAACCACATGGTGCAGGTTGCTGACATGCTCATCAACCGCTTCGACGCGCAGTAGGAATTAGGCCCTGCGCCGCTAGTTCAGCAGCGGCAGCACGCCAAAGGACTCGAGCGTAAAGATCGAGCCAAACCGCCCATCCAGCCGGTGCCACCGTCCCTTTGTGGACACGCGCACCGGCTCTTTTTCATCCGGTTGCTCCGGGATAAAGCCCATCGTGCACAGCGCAAACACGTCCCGCATGGTCACGTCCACCACGCTTTTCGACGTCTCCTGCGACTGCCCTTCCCCTGTATCAACAGTGGCTTCACCGGTACCGCCGCTGACAGTGAGAACCTTTTGGTCCAGCAGAGACGGTGGCATGCCCATCGGGCCGGAAGATTCGACGGCGACCGCGCGCCCCTGCTTCTCGAGAGTCCGGAAGGCAGTGGCTGGAACATAGTCGACAACCTGCCATCCTTCCGGCACTGGCAGGAATCCCGGCCAGGAGGACGCCGACTGCGCATGCACGCGGTATGGCATCGCGGTGAGCGAAGCTTCTTTCTCCTCTCCGTCCTCAGCAGTTTTTGCCTGCGCAAAGGCACGCACTGCGATGTCTTTAATCTCCGCGGCGGTGACGATGATGTCGTCGGGAAGCGCGTGCAGCGCAATCGTGCGCATGGCGAGCGGGCCGATTGGGGTCTTCACCCATACCTGCGACATTGCGGGCGCAGCGTTAGGCGCGGACGAGGAACTGATACCAGCGGCGGCGGTCTTACGTACTCGGATGCGTAGCAACGTGCTCTCGTCGAGGGCGTAGGCCTTATGGGCCAGGACGCCCAGGTTCTTCAGGGCATCGGGAGTGCCGAAGGTCAGCTCGGCAGCGGGATGAGAAGTGGTCACGGCGAATTACTTGTCCTGGTCTTCCTTGTTGTCTTCGATTGCGGGAGCTGCAAAACGCTCCAGTTCACGGCGGGCAGACGGGGAGAGCTCGACTGCCTTCGCAGTCTTGAGATCAAACATCACCATCACGGTTTCGAGCACAGCAACGATGTGATCATGCTGGTCGGAGATTGTCTGGCGAAGTGTGAAAGAGGTGCGACCGAAGTTGATGATCTCGGTCTCAACCACAACTTCCTGGGTGTCCGGCAAAATAGCGCGGACGTAGTCAATCTCCAGGCGACGCACCACTGCCGCAGGCATCCCTGCCCCGCCGCCGAGACCGCGCATCACAAAGTCCAGACGAGCCTGCTGGGCGTATTCCAGGAAAGCGGTGTTGTTGGCGTGGCCATACTGATCGAAATCAGACCAGCGGATAGCGACGTTGGTACGAAATGGTGCTGATTCAGTCATACCCAGAACTATAGGCGTTTTCTGGAGCTACGAGCCTGCGAATACGCGAAAGCCCGGGACCTGTGCACTGGTGCGAGCCAGTCCACAAGGTTCCGGACTTTGCCGTTGGCAAAAATCAGATTCGCGCGAAACAGATTATCGGGTCAGGCGACGGTGCGTGACGCGCGACGGGCGTGCAGCCTCCTCGCCGTAACGCTCAATCTTGTTCTTCTCGTAGCCCTCGAAGTTGCCCTCGAACCAGAACCACTTGCCCTCTTCGAAGTTGCCTTCCCATGCGAGGATGTGGGTACAGGTGCGGTCCAGGAACCAACGGTCGTGGGAAATGACCACGGCACAGCCCGGGAAGTTCTGCAGTGCGTTTTCCAGCGAAGACAGGGTTTCGACGTCAAGGTCGTTAGTCGGCTCATCCAGGAGGATCAGGTTACCGCCCTGCTTCAGGGTCAGCGCGAGGTTCAGACGGTTGCGCTCACCACCGGAGAGAACCTTCGACGGCTTCTGCTGGTCCGCACCCTTGAAACCGAATGCAGACAGGTACGCACGAGACGGCATCTCGTTCTGGCCGACCACGATGTAGTCGAGACCATCAGAGACAACCTCCCAGACGGTCTTTTCCGGATCGATGTTTTCACGACCCTGGTCAACGTAGCTGAGCTGAACAGTCTGACCGACCTTGACCTCACCGGAATCCGGCTGCTCCAGACCCACGATGGTCTTGAACAGGGTGGACTTACCCACACCGTTCGGGCCAATCACACCGACGATGCCGTTACGCGGCAGGGTGAACGACAGGTCCTTAATCAGGACGCGGCCATCGAAGCCCTTCTCCAGGTCCTTGACCTCAACAACCTGGTTACCCAGGCGCGGCGGGGTCGGAATCTGGATCTCTTCGAAGTCGAGCTTCTTGTACTGCTCGGCTTCCTCCACCATCTGCTCGTAGCGCTCCAGACGGGCCTTGTTCTTGGCCTGGCGAGCCTTCTGACCCGAGCGGACCCACGCCAGCTCGTCCTTCAGGCGCTTCTGCAGCTTGGCGTCCTTCTTACCTGCAACCTCGAGGCGCTCAGCCTTCTTCTCCAGGTAAGTCGAGTAATTGCCCTCGTACGGGTAGAGCTTGCCGCGGTCGACCTCACAGATCCAGCCAGCGACGTGATCCAGGAAGTAACGGTCGTGGGTCACGGCCAGGACGGCACCCGGGTACTTAGCCAGGTGCTGCTCGAGCCACAGCACAGACTCGGCGTCCAGGTGGTTAGTCGGCTCGTCGAGAAGCAGCAGGTCCGGCTCGGAGAGCAGCAGCTTTGCCAGTGCTACACGACGACGCTCACCACCGGAGAGGTGAGTAACCGGCTCGTCCGCCGGCGGGCAGCGAAGCGCATCCATTGCCTGCTCAATCTTGGAATCCAGCTCCCAAGCATCAGCGGCGTCGAGCTCCTCCTGGAGCTTGCCCATTTCTTCCATGAGCTCGTCGGTGTAATTGGTGGCCATCTCCTCGGCGATGGCTTCAAAACGAGCCTTCTTCTCGAAGATGTCGCCGAGGCCCTCCTCGACGTTGCCGCGAACGGTCTTCTCCTCATTCAGCGGAGGCTCCTGCAGCAGGATGCCGACAGTGGCGCCCGGCTCCAGGAAAGCTTCACCGTTACTCGGCTGATCAAGGCCAGCCATAATCTTCAGAATCGACGACTTACCTGCGCCGTTCGGACCGACCACGCCGATCTTTGCGCCCGGGTAAAACGCCATGGTGACGTTGTCGAGAATAACCTTATCGCCGTGCGCCTTGCGCACGTTTTTCATCTGGTAGATGAACTCACCCATGGTGGAATTTCGTCCCCTCGTAGAAAGGAAATAAGCAATCCCTGTAGAGGTTACGCATAGGAACCAAAAGGCACAATCTACATGGGCGTACCCGCAATCCTTTCCCACCAAAATCTCTGCCAGGCTCCTAGCAAAACTAGCTGCGAGATAACGCTGCCGAATCGTATGCGATCCCTCCCCTTTCTCAGCAGCGTCACCTCACGTGCAGTAATTACCCCTCCCCTCTTTCCGCTCTTTCAGCGGCTCCCCCCCCTCATTCCGCTCTACAACGATGTACTGGCTCCTGGGTTAGAACGGCGCACTGACTCCTGCATCAGCCATTTCTCGCTGCTCCGAACTAGCTGCACCTGTGTTCCCCGCCTCACCAGCGCCGCCTGTACTAGCAGTGAAGGTGCGCACGGCCCCGGCCTGAGACGCAACTGTCTCAGTAACCGAAGCTTCCGAATCCCCAGTCGATGCCTCACCAAGACCAGTCGGCGACTCATGCGGCTTCTCAGTCATAGTCTTCACTGTTGCCAGGTGACGGCGCAGATTCGGACCTACCGCCTTAGCAATGATCTTCTGGCGCTGATGCTTCGTACCATCATCGCCCTCCCAGCGATCCGTACGAACGTGACCGTGGACAATGACGGCTTGGCCCTTCCACACCGTGTTATTCACGTTCTCGGCGAGCTTGCCCCAACATTCAACATCAAAATATGACGTCTCCGACTGCTCCCAACCATTCTCCCCCTTCCATGACTTGCTGGATGCCACAGAAAACTTGCAGACCTTTGCCCCAGAATTGGTGTTTCGATTTTCCACATGATGGACCACATTGCCCACCACGGTAATAACTGCCTCAGACATCGGGCTCCTCCCCCAAAGAAAGCGTTTACCTACTGCGGCCGAATAATTCGAAGGTGTCTCATTCGTGCCGTGCCAATTACTTTTCCGGCTTCGAGAAACAAATGAAAGAGGTACATAAAAAGCCTGTGGATAAGTTTGTCGAAAAGACAACTATCCACAGGCTACGTATGAAGTTGAGGGGCGAAGTCGCGGCAATCCTCGTCGTCAAGCATGCAAAATCAGCTTAACGACGCTACCTTCCGCGCCTCTTCGAGGCATCGATCGGATTATCCATGTGCACCGGATGCTGCGCGTCAACCTCCGAGGTGTAGTAATCGCGCTCATCCTCGCCACCAACACCGACCTGCTGGCTCATGCGAGCGAGCATTTCGTTGTAAGCGGCCAACTCCTCATCATTGTTGCGGTCTGCGACGCGGTCGTAGCGGGCTGCATCCTTTTCATCGGAACGCCGCCACTGTACAAACAGCGCAACGGTGACGATGTAGAGCGGAACCTCACCGGCAGCCCACGCGACGGCACCACCAACGTTCTGATCTTCCAGGAGATTCACTGCCCAAGGGAGATCCAGGCTGGCGTAGTAGGCCTCGGCAAGCACCTGCTGCGACTGCATCAGCGAAATACCGAACCAAGCGTGGAACGGCAACGACCCCATCAGCGTGACCAGCTTGACCGACGGCTCAATCTGCTGTGGTGCAGCATCGACACCGATAATGACCCAGTAGAAGATGTAACCGGAGATCAAGAAGTGGATGTTCATGAACACGTGGCCCGCGTGCTCATCAGCCAGGAAGTCATAAATCGGTGTCATGTAGAGCAGGTAAAAGCCCGCGACGAACTGCACCGTTGCCACAACCGGGTGCGTGAGGAAACGCGACACCGGGTTGTTGATGAAGACCACCAGCCACTCACGAATACCAGGCAGACCATCGCGGCCGGCCGGCTTCAGCGCACGCAGCGCGAGCGTAACTGGGCCGCCCAGGACCAGCATGACCGGAATGCCCATGGAGTAAAGCATGTGGGCGATCATGTGAACCGAGAACAGAGCCGGCATGTACACGCCCAGCGCGCTGCACGAAGTAAACAGCAGCGTGGCACAGCCGGCGAGCCACCACAGGGTGTTGGACAGCGGCCAGGTACCGCCGCGCTTCTTCAGCAAGTAGAGCCAGTACAAGTAAATCCACGCGGCAATGATGGCGGCAGAGCCGAAGAAGATGTCAAAGCGCCACTGCGTGAACATGGCCTCCCAACCGAATGGGATCTCCAGGTTGTAACCTAGCTTGACCTGCATCTGCGTAATCGACGGCAGGCCCTCACCGCCGGCCTGCTCAGAGAAATTCGGTGGCGGCGGAGTACGGCCCAGAGCTACGGCAACGCCGATTGTCAGCGCCATGATGATGACCTCGACAATGGCCAGACGCCAGAATGGACGATTCGACTGAGCGCGCTCAATCTCCGGAATGGTGATCTTGCGGTGCACATAGCCGCATAGGCCCAGCAAGATAGTGAGAACGGCCTTGACCAGCACCATGATGCCGTAGTTGTTGCTGACCAGGTCAGACCAGTCAATGTTGATGGCTGCGTTAATGAAGCCGGAGGCAGACATGGCGATGAAAGCCACCAACGCCACGAAAGAATAGCGCTTCACTACCTCTGGCATCCATTCACCGCGACGACGCGCGTGGCCAACCAGCGCCATCAAACCGCCGACCCAAAACACAGTGAAGGTCAAGTGCCAGATGTAGGAGTTAGTGCCGTAGTCATGGGCACCACCGGAGGCATTGTGGCTTACAACCGCCAGCGGCATCATCGACACCAAGCTGATGGCGAAGAACACCGGCTGCCAAATCCACTTACGAGTCAGCGATGAACCAAGCGCCACAATGCCCGCAAAAATAGCTACCCACAGCCACGCCAAGCCCTCCTTGGTCTGCTCCAACGACACAGCCCAGTTACTCAGCTGAATCGTCGTCGACAGCGGCTGGCCCGACACATCGGAGAGCACCAGCGGAATCTCCATCAGCGCCATGAGGCCCCAGCCGAGCATGGCCCACATACCCGTGCGGGATGCCGTGTAGCCGTCGAGGCCCAAAGTGCCGTCGGCACGCTGCTTCGTACCGAAAGCGGCGAGCATAAACGAACCGACACCGAGGCAGGCGAGCAGCTCACCGGCCGCCTTCGCGAACGGGAACCCGAAGGTGGTGATTGTGCCGGGATCGGGAATACCCAACGTGGCGCGCGAATCCATGTTGAACGCCATCGAGAGCAAACCAGCTAGAACGCCGCCGATAAGTACAAAAACAACGTACCAACCAGCAGATTTACGGACTTTCTTATCCTTGCTAACAGGCGGAGAGGTCTCGGCCTTGGTCGTGGCAGTCATAGCCCTAAGCTTAGCGACCAAAGTCCCTAGAACAGAACCGGTTGTGATTGGCTACATTAGAGACGCTACAATGCTTTTCTTAGCTAGCCTCCATAGCTCAGTGGACAGAGCAGTCGGCTTCTACCCGATTGGTCGAGGGTTCGAATCCTTCTGGGGGCGCAAAAATAACCCGCCTGAACTGGTTTTATACCAGATGCAGGCGGGTTTTTACTTCTTAGTTCTTCTTGTTATCCGCAGGATCCGGGCGCAAGTAGCGGTCAACCATGTCGACGACCTCTTCGACAGATTCCTTGTCTAGCGTCGCGTCCTTGCCATCCGGGCGCCACACCAGCACCATCGTCTGAATCAGACGGTAAATGTTGCGCGCCAGCAGATATGGATCGTGCTCGCGAATAGTGCCGTCTTCCTGCCCGTGACGGACACCGGGGAGAATGAATTTCTCCACAATTTCCAGCTGTGTATCGCTCATCTCTCCAGTGAGCGCTTCTAAGACACGGTCGGGATCTGTCTTGACCAGGCCAGGGAAAAAGTCACTTTCGATGATGCGTTGAACGACGATTCGAATACGCAGCAACATGCGAGCGCGCGAATCGCCAGGGACATAGCGGAGCCCCTCAAGCATGTGCAGGATTTCGCGGTTGGTCACTTCCCCCAGAAGCTCACCAATGTCAGCGTATCGACGATATACGGTCGGACGCGAAACTCCTGCCTTGCGAGCAATTTCTGCAATCGAAGTCCTACGCAAGCCCACAGTCATTACGCTTTCGCGCGCAGCGGCAATGATGACATCATCGACGGATGGTTTCTGTGCCGCGGTGGTGCTTTGAGCAGCGTCGCCAACACGCCTCGTCTCATCCATGTAACTATTTCTCCCGTTGGAATCCGAACTCAGAAGTAATTTTATCAGGCAAATAGGTCGATTTAGTTCATGCCCCGTTGTCCAATTCTAAGATCTTACTTTCCAGTTAATTTCGTTTCCCCCACAATTCGCTCCACAAACCACACGGCAATCCACACGCCCGACCACAGCACAATCCACATCGCTAAGCTGGGCGTAGTCAGCGTGTGCCCCACAGCCCAGTCCGGGCACAAAATAAGGCGCACTGCAGAATCATGCCGAATCTCAGCGAAAGGTGAAATCATGGCTCAGCCCGATCCCGACCTCCAGCTCTCCCCTGAGCTCGACCGCATCGTGTGGATTGACTGTGAGATGACGGGCCTCGAACCCGAGCGCCACGTCATTGTCGAAATCGCGGCTCTCGTCACCGATGCCAACCTCAACGTCCTCGGGGAAGGCGTGGACATCGTCGTGCACGCGTCCGAGACCGAATTGGCGCAGATGGATGATTTCGTCACCAAGATGCATGCGAAGTCCGGCCTGGATCAGGAAATTCGCGACAGCAAGACTAATGTCGCCGACGCCGAACAGGCTGTTTTGGACTACATCCGTCAGTGGGTTCCCGAGCCGCGCACCGCCCCACTGGCAGGCAACTCGATTGCCTCCGACCGCAAGTTCATCCACCGCTACATGCCAGAGCTCGACCAGCACCTGCACTACCGCATGATTGATGTCTCTTCCTTCAAGGAACTTGCCCGCCGCTGGTACCCCCAGGTCCTCAAGGGCGCTCCAGAAAAGGGTCTCGCTCACCGAGCTCTTGCAGATATCAAGGAGTCGATCCGCGAGCTGGACTACTACCGCCGCGCCATGCTTCTGCCCCACCCCGGCCCCGAAGGCGACGCTATTTCTGCCGCAAGCAAGGAATCGACGGAAAAGTACGGTGAGATTCGCGGCTAGCTCGCTTTACGACGACCCAAACCCCACCCTTTCCCAAATTTATCCGGGTTGACCTGCTGTTTTTGTTTCCAGCCCACTGTGGGCTACCATATAGTTCGCTGCAGAGATGAGCTGAGAATACAGCTCCTTTAATGCGGTAATGGTGACTGTAGTTCAGTTGGTAGAGCACCAGGTTGTGATCCTGGGTGTCGCGGGTTCGAGTCCCGTCAGTCACCCCAAGTAGAACCCTCGGCCAGGTTTTTCCGGGCCGAGGGTTTTTGTGTTTCCGCCTTAGCAACTGCGTTTATGGTTGGCGGGTTAAGTAGCAAAAAGTGTGTCCGCTCGGCGTGTTGCGGGGCGGGCACACCGTTTGTTACTTCATGGGGCCTTT